>JADGQR010000165.1 GCA_017881685.1 Gemmatimonadaceae bacterium | reverse complement strand
TCACCGCCATGACTACCCCGCGCCCTGCAACACGACTCGGCCGCGAGATGACTCGCGCAGTGAGGCCAGGGCGGGTCACCGGGAGATTGACCGGCGGGAATCTGTCACTGGTTCAACAGACCATCGGGACGTCATACGAAGTCGACACCCGCGATTCGATTCTCTTTCTCGAAGAGACGTACGATCCGATGTCAGTCGCCGACGAGCGGCTCGTTCACCTGCGTGCAGCCGGACTTCTCGATCACGTCAAGGGAATCGTCTTTGGACAGCTTTCACTCGACAGATCGGAAGAAGATGAGTTCGAGGATTTTCTTCTCGATCTCGTATCCGATCTCGATCTTCCGATACTCATGGACTTTCCCGCCGGCCATGAGGTTCCGAACATCACGCTGCCGTTCGGGACTGAGGTCGAGCTCGTCGCGGAAGGAGACAGCGGATGGCTGTGTTACAAGGAGGACGCGCTCTCGACATCGGAGCCAGTGCCGCAGGACGACGAATCACCCGAGCCGCCTCCGACAACCGAGACAGTCACTCCATAAATAGAGCGCGAAGTTATCGCGTCAGCAGAACGGCGCCCAACGGTACGTGGACAGACGACCCCCTCACGTAACCACCGCCGACGAAAACCACCGTCTCGAAGTAATACATGCCGCCTGGACGACCAGCCCCGAGCACGTCTGCAACAGACGCATACGCAACGATGTTCACTGATCGCCCGGGCTCCAGTCGAATAGGCCCGTAGCCTACAGCGGCGCATTCGATGCCTGCGTTGGACATACTCCACACGGGAGTCCCCGACAGATCTGCACTCGGAAAGGCACGTATCTCGAGCCCATCGCAGATGTCGCGGCTGTAGTTGAAAACGATAGCCTGGGTCTGATTGTTAGTAATGGTGATGGTCGCTTCCACCACCGGCGGGTGATCGCGAAGGTATGGTGACGGAACCACTTGACTGCTCGCGGTAAACGTCAGGACGTCTGGGGAGACTCGCCAATTCGGCGAGACCACATCGTAACCGGTACAGCCGCTTGCGAAACCGACAATCGCGACGAACAGGATCTTCTTTCGCTTCATGACCCCGCCTGCGTTTTGCCCCGAAACGACTAATCTCCGCCGAGGGCTCGGTCTACCGCCTCGCACCACACATGAATCAACATGAGGTGGACTTCCTGTATATATGCGGAATCAGCACTCGGAACCGCAAGAACATGATCGGCATCGACACCATTCAATCCAGCAGCACCGGTCAGCGCAATCGTCAAAGCTCCCTGCGCTTTCGCAGTCCTTAGAGCCCGCAAGACATTCTCCGATTTCCCACTCGTCGTCATCGCGACGACAACATCACCCTTCTGAGCGAACGCTTCGACCTGGCGATCGAAAACCGCCTCGTATCCGAAATCGTTGGCGATGCACGTTACCGTTCCAGAATCAGATGTGAGACAAATCGCCGGAAAAGGCCTCCGCATCTTCCTGTATCGCCCCACCAGCTCCTCGGCCAAATGACTCGCCTCGGCCGAACTGCCACCATTTCCTAACGTCAGCACCTTATTTCCCGCAGCGAGTGCAGAAACGAGCGCACGTGCAGCCGCCTCAGATGCGGTCTCGAGCGCATCGATGCTTTCCTTGACCAGCTGCTGGTGCTCGGTGAAATGCCTGCGGAGGTCTGTCGTCATCGTCCGCGAAATTTACGGCGAGAGCCTCCGCCCCGCCCCGGCTTGCCACCTCCCTCACGCTTTGGTCCTCCGGGACCGCCTCTTCGATTTCCACCACCGCGAGGATCTCTCACCGGACGATTCCTGCCACGCGGCCTTCGACGATGGTCGGCAGCCAGCTCGCGCGCACTATTCTCCTCCGGCGACGCGTTCTCATTCAACCCGTCTCGATGGTCGTCGATCTCATCGGGCGACCACGGCCTGTCCAGCTCTTCCTGAAGCTCGTCGAGAGGATCGGCGCGCAACGCTCCTCTCTGTCCGCGAATCACGACGAACCGAAGCGGACGATCGAGCACCGGAAGCTCCGCCACAGCCAATCCCCGCGCGAGTTTTTCTGGAAGTCTCAAACGCGCAACCGCCCGCCGCGCTCCTTTCTCATCCTCGACGTCGTACTCAATGTCGACTTCCCTGTCCCGAATCACCACGGAGTCCGGAAGTCCTTCATAACGCTCCCGCACTTCTCTCGGCACGAACTCATCGCGATTGAGAATGAGCCGGGCATTTCTGAAATCGTTCATCGACGTCACGCCCGCGAGCTGACGCTCGTACCACGATGCGAGCTCGTCGAAACCGAGACGAGTAGTCTCTCCACCGGACCTTCTGTACGTCTGACGAATGTCCTCGATCGCCGCGCGATTCTTCTTCACCGCCAGATGCCGAGCCTGGCCCTTCGCCAGCGCCTCAGCCAGCGCACGTATCGCTCGCGGCGCCAGCTCGGGCGGAATGTCCTCGACGATTTCACTCTCGCGCTCGAGCTCGAATCCGAAGTATTCGAGCGTGCGCTGCATGACGAGCTGGCCGCCCTTTCTCTTCGGGTCGTAGACGATCTCCGAGACACCTCGCGTCGCGTACTTGCGAATGAGCTGCATCGGGATCTGAGTGCCTTCGATTCCCGCGCGCGGCGTTCCAGACCTGTCGGCGAAGTACCTGAGCTCACCCGCGATTGCTCCCCAGCTTCCGGCGACACTCGTCTTCGAGACTCGGGCATTGTGACCGTCTGCCGTCTCTTCGTCGATCACCAGGTCGAAAGGCATGAACCGCGCGAGAAGCTCGGCTAATTTCCGGTGAACGTGATCCCGGGCGAGCGGCATCCGATCGGGCAGCGGCAGGCCAACGCCGCGAAATACGCTCGCCATTCCGAGCGCTGCATCTTCGATCGCCTTTACCAGCACGCCCCGTCTCTCCGCCCAGTCTTCGATCGCTTCGCCGAAAAGGTGTCGGGGCAGCCCATACACCGAGCCAACATACCCGCACCGCGAGAACGCCTCGGCGTAGAGATTGTACGCGGTGAGATGATCACTCCCCGCGACGAGCAATCCACCGAGATCGCGTTCTTCACGCGTCATTCGGTGGAGTGATTCGACAGAGCTCATCACTGCGAGATACGGCACGAGCTCATCATCGGCATTCACGAGCAGTTCGGCCCACGGCCGGTCGACAGGAAGCGCCTCCACCGCCTTTCCATAAGTAGAGAGGCGGCCATTCTCGACAATCCCGCGAGTCTCGAGCAGTGTCACCGATCGCTTGTACGCGATTCGGTCGAGTGGAACCGGAAGATCGAGTGACGCAGCGTCCACGCCGAGGTCGGCGCACGTCATCGCAACCCGCTCCGAATCTCCGGCGAGCTGAAATTCGGGAGGCGTTGGCTTCAATGAGGCGAACTGGATGTCTCGATCGGAAAGAATGAAGACGCGTCCTCCTTCGACTCTTCCATGAACGCGACCGGCCATCTGAAGAATTTCATTGGCGCCGAGGTGCATGCGTGTGAGCACGTTTCTTCCGCGCTCGATGATGTTTCCGAATCGCGTGTCATCGATCACGACAGTATCGAGACCCTTCACGTTCAGCGCGCTTTGACCTGCGGCGGTCATTGCGAGGAAGTACGGCTTCCGCTCGTCGCCCTCGAGGAAAGGACGAATGACGCGAATCGGCTCTCCGCCGTGGTAGTACGCGGTGTTGATTTTCGGAAACTGTGAAGCGACCTGCTCGGCGGCTTGTTCGACGCCGGCTCGCGTCGGCAGGAACATGCCGACACCCCGCTTTTCCTTGATGATCTTCAGAAGAAATCTGTCATCGAGGAATTCCTGCGGATCCTTGCGAATGACTTTTACGTCAGCGGCACGAGCGGGATCGAAAGCGTAGCTCTGGAGGACTTCGGCCGCGTCGAGGTAATTCGCATAGAAGGTCGGATCCACCGTCGCCGACAACCATATGAAACGGCACCCGACACGTTTGCCGAGTGCGAGGCATAGCTCGAGCTCGGCCGATGTCTGATGGATTTCGTCGACGATGAGAGTGTCCGTCTTCAGGATGTCTCCATCCTGGAACCAGCGGCGGGCGATGCCGGTGGTGACGATGATGACGTTCCACGTCGGCGTTTCAGGTGTTGCTTCGCGCTCGCGATTGACGACTCCGACACGCAGCTCGGTCGTCCCGAGGATCGTTTCCGCTATGGGCCTGATCGAGAGAGTTTTGCCGGTGCCTGTTCCCGCGACGATGCCGAATCCCTTTCCTGCCGCGGCGAGCCCGCGAATCTCTTCGCCGTGTTGCTGCTCGAGGACTGTTTCGATGTGGAGTCTGAGCGCGAGCTCGATCGTCTCACATGCCGCTCTAGTGGGAGCGATGACGATTACTCGTCCTGTCGGCGGCTCCGCTGCGACGAAGGCGGAGTGATCAGGAGGGAGGAACTGGTCGCGAACGTTGCGCATTGCAGAGCAACTTGCATAAAAAGAGCCCCGGGTGGAATCACTCCACCCGGGGCTTGTCTTTCAGGACCGACTGGTACTACCTGCGGTCGCCGTCGTTGCCCTTGTTCTTCTTTCCGTTTCCCTTCTGCTTGCCGTAGCCATAGGCCTGGTTCTGCTCACGGCTCAGCTTTTCCTGCTGCTTGATCTGCTGCTGCTGGTACTGCTGGTCGCGCTTGAGCTGTTCCTGCTGGCGCTTGAACTGCTCTCTCTGGAGGTTTTCCTGCCGCTTGAGCTGCTCCTGGTTCGCGCGGCTGTTGTAGACACCGCGGGTGTCGTAGGTGCCGTTATTACCGTAAGTGCCGCTATTACCGTAAGTGCCGCTATTACCGTAAGTGCCGCTATTACCGTAAGTGCCCTGGTTGCCGTAACCACTGTTGTCGCTCAGCACCTGCCGGTCGATGACGTTGTAGCGACCGATGATATTGCGGGTCGCGTACTCGCGAACGAGGTTGCCGTTCGAATCGTAGCGCGTGCGCATGTAAACCGTGTTGCCGTTCCTGTCGGTTGAGTACGCGCGCCAGACTCCATCGGCCTGGACGTTCTGTCCGTAGACGTTGCTGTTACGGCCGTAGACGCTTCCGTTGCGAGTTCCACCGGTAGTCTGCGGCTGAGTGCGGCCCGGATCCCACCATGGGCCGTTGCCTGACTGTTGTGCCGCAAGTGGAGCCGCCGCCAGCGCGGTCGCCGCAACGAGACTGAGTGTGTATGCAATGCGTTTCATGGTGCTTCTCCTTATGAGTCAGAGGACGAGTCGCCGTCCTTCTTCGACGTCCCCTTTTTTGGCTTATCGTTACCGCGTTTCGGTACGTCGTCGCCGAATATCACCGAACCATTGACCGGCTTGTTTTTAACGGCTGTCACACAGTCGGTCGGTGCCGGCTGTTGCGAAGGCTGAACGCCTTCGATCCAGATCCGACACATGCCAGCGGGTGGCCGGTACTCAGGGGGAACTACCGGCTTCCACTGACGCTGTGGGAGCCCAGGAAAGCGCGGCGGGAAACCCGTCGGTATCTGCGCGATCGCTGGCCTCCCCGCCGCGAAGACCCCCGCGGCGAGGAGAGCGAACCCCCATCTATTGATCTTCCCCGCGGCTTCCCGCGAGAACGAAAGGATTGTCATGTTGATGGGTATTCGCATCAGCGGTGCCAGGTGGTCTGAGGAGTTATAACTGCTTTATTGACAAGAGCTTAGATGATTTATCCGGCTACCGTTGAGGCGGCGACTGTCCCCACTGTGGGACACTTTATCTGGACGCATGGACGGGAAAGGGTCGGCCGCCGCCAGCCGCCAGAAGTTCCAGAACTTCGCCGGGGTTTGCGTGACGCCCAGTCTTCGATTTTTCGTAGATGGGAACGCCGTCACGAACCACCTCGAATCGTCCGCCGCGCGAGGGAATGAGCTCGACATCTGCGTCCGGGTACTGCTTCCGAATCTCAGCCGCCAGACCGGCAGCTCGGGGCTCGTAGCTTCAAAGAGTGCAGTATTCGATCGTGATTTTCATGCGATAGATGTAATGCAAACTCGGAGCTAGGTCTATCGATCGAACCACTCCGCTTCGGTGGTTCCTACCAGATCGAGAATCTTCGGGCTTGTGAGACCGGTGAGGAACTTCTTTAACAACGGAACTGCTGGGCTATAGAGACCGAAGAGATCGAAGAAACGTCAGGGCCGGCTGCACAAGGGCGTATCCGATTTTCTGTGTGTGAGGTCTTTGGATAGGCTCACGCCTCAAGGCTGAAGCGCTGATTGATTCTCCTGGACTATCGATCCCGTCGGTTCTTCGATCTCTTCGGTCTCTCAAAACCCAAGCAGTTCCGTTGTTGAAGAAGTTCCTCACCGGTCTCAGCAGCCGAAGACGAATGATTGGACGCATCAGCGAGTGATGAGTCGAGTAACAGAAGGATGGTTTATCTCGATGTATGCTCACCCGCCGAGCCGGTTTCACTCTAATCGAGCTGGCAATCACGGTTTCTATCGTCGGCCTGCTGACAGGGATAACAATCGCGCGCGCGGGAACATTCATCGACCGCATCGAAGTGCGCGGCGCAACGACCGAAACCGAGTCGATGTTCTCCCGCGCGAGGCACATCGCAATTGCTCACGCGACGCAGACAACTCTCGACATCGACCCTCAGCGACGCACTTTATCGATAAGAGGATCAACCGATGTTCTCTCCAGCCGCGACATCGGCGCCGCACACGGAGTGGGCATTGAGACGAACCGGACTTCGATAACATATTCGCCAATCGGCGTCGGCTACGGCGCGGCGAATTTTACCATGATCCTGTCGCGCGGTCGCGCCGCGGACACGATCTACGTCTCGAGATTAGGCCGGGTGCGCCATTAGCGCCGTCGCCCGCGATTCATGGTAACAGGCGTCGCACGCACTTCGGTCATCATGCCTTCGCCTTCCTTCGAACCGAAGTCGTAACCAGGCACTGAAATTCGCGGAATTGGCTCGCCAATCACCCGCTCGATCGCGCGAACCATTGCTATCTCATCAGGCGCCATGAAAGTGAACGCATCGCCCGTCGCTGCAGCACGCCCCGTCCGTCCAATTCTGTGGACGTAGTCTTCGGCCTGCTGCGGGACGTCGTAGTTGATGACGTGACTGATTCCCGAGACATCGAGGCCGCGCTGAGCGATATCGGTCGCGACGAGCACGCGAACCTTGCCCTGCTTGAAATCCTCGAGGGCACGCATTCGCTCGACCTGCGACTTATCAGCGTGCATTGCCGTTGCGCTGATTCCCTTCGCTTCGAGATGACGCACGACCTTGTCTGCGCCGTGCTTCGTTCTCGAGAAGATCAGCACCGAGTCCATCCCCTTCTCCTTCAGCAACTCGGCCAGCAATTCGGTTTTGCGATCGCGTGGTACAGGATAGACGGCGTGTGTTACGGTGCTGGCGGCAGATGAGCGCCGGCCAACCTGAACTACAATAGGCTTTCTCAGGTACTTGCGAGCGAGCGACTCGACTTCAGGGGGCATCGTCGCGCTGAAGAGCAGCGTCTGACGGAATCTCGGAACTTCAGCGACGATCCGATTGAGCTGGGGCGCGAATCCCATGTCGAGCATGCGGTCGGCTTCGTCGAGGACGAGCACTTCGAGATCGTCGAATACGACGTTCTGCCGCTCCATGTGATCGAGCAATCTTCCCGGCGTCGCGACGACAACGTCGACACCTTTCCGCAGTTGCTTCGTCTGCGGCTCGACAGCGACGCCGCCAAACACTGGAACGACGCGAAGTCCAGTGTGCTTGCCGTACTTCCTGAAGCTTTCCTCGACCTGGATGCACAACTCACGCGTCGGCGTGAGAATCAGCGCGCGCACTCGATGCGCCGCTGCTGGATTCTTTCCGTGCTCACCCTCGAGCAACCGCTGAATGATCGGCAGAGTGAAGCCGGCAGTCTTGCCCGTCCCGGTCTGCGCGAGTCCGATCAGGTCGCGTCCATTCAGCGCGAGCGGAATTGCGCGCTGCTGAATTGGCGTCGGTACTGAATACCCAGCGTCCTTGACCGCTTCGAGAAGCTCGGGCATCAGTCCGAGCTCCGTGAACGCGAGAATGTCGCCGGCCGGCTCGATCGCGAGCGTTGCGCCAGGAACTATCTCGCTCGCCGCCGCCGGAGTGAGTATCGGCGGTTCAGCCGCAGGCGGCGGGTCCTTCGGAGACGCAACCGTCGTTTTCCTCGCGGCTGGAGCCGTAGGTCTCTTCGCAGCCTTTGCCGGACTCTTCTTGTCCGCCTTCGCTCGGCTCGGTGTTTTCTTCATTAGCAAGAAGGAAATATAAGCCGAGTCAGGTCCTGCCCTCGAAGAAGGTCATCAGAATGCCGTTCACGAGCTCCGGATGTTCATCGAAAACCACGTGTCCGACCTCTGGAAGCACCACCGTTTGAGCGGTGCCGTCCCGCCCCGCATACTGTTGAATGTTTGATGCCCTGCACAGGCGATCGCGGCTTCCGATCATCGTCATAAAAGGCATCGACAAAGCAGGAAACGGCTCGTTCCAGCTGAACGAGTGGAGCAGCTCCCGAAGCGAGCGCGCGTAACTCGGGAACTGCGTCGGTGCCCAGAACTCATCGACGTCCTTCTCGGTGACTGGATGAGTGTTGCCGTAGACGATCCGCAGCATCGCTTTCACTATCCATCGACGCGCGAGCGAGGGAAGCAGCGGCGCGATCGGACGGCTTGTAACGAACCGAAGGAAAGTGAGTCCGCGCACACCGGCAAATCCTACCGGAGCCACGAACACCACCGACTCGACTCTTTCGGGAACCGCGGCTGCCACGTGTCCCGCAATGGCGCCTCCCATCGAATGACCGACCAGTCTCACGCGATCCGCGCCGAGTGCATCGATGATGTCGATGACGTGATCGCGCATCGCGGTCGTGCTGTAGTACCTGGCTTCTGGAGGCTTGTCCGAGAGACCCTGACCCTGCAGCTCGACTGCAACTGCGCGAAACCCGGCATCTGCAAGAGGTCCGATTGTCTCGTGAAAGATCCACGAGCTGCAGGCCCAGCCGGGAATGAGAAGCACGACGGGCGCGGTCTCGTTTCCCGCTTCGACAATTCTTACGCGCAGTCCCGATACAAGCTGAAGAAAATGCGCGCGTAGATCACGTCTGCCGGCCGGAAACATCTCCGCAGCCGGCAGCCGTCCCGAAAGCAGCATCGTTACTTCCTTATATGACCTTTATTTCGCGGCCAAGCAGCTTGCCGATGAGCCCAATGCGGAACGTGACGTCGGCCCACGCGGCGCCCGTCGCCTTCGCCGCTGCAGTGGACAAATCTTCGAGCGGGAACATCGGCCACACGCGAGGATTCGTCGTCGCAGGAAGGCTCGATCCCTTGTGCGGATGCCACACACCGGTGCGGTCGCGATCGTCCTCGAAACGTTCGAACATCTTCATCCAGTTCTCGTTCCGGCGCAGGAAGCCGAGACGAGCCATCGTCTCGAGCCACATGAGCGCGAATGGAACGTCGTCCTCGACTGCGTTTCTGTGCGGAAGACGATCGCCAAGCACGAACTGCGGCTGCTCGACCATCTTCTTGCCGACCATCTGGATGGACTCCTGTCTCGGATGCGGCTGCGCTATGTACTCGTACACGCGCTCCATCTCCGTGTAATTCTCGTTCCGGAAGATCGGCATGTGAGCGAGCATCGCGAGCGCGTGGAAAGTCGGAGGCGACGCTTCCGCCGCGAGCACGTGAACATTTCCCACGCGCTTCCACGGCTTCTCGGCCAGTGGCGAGCTCAGGTACGAATCGATTCGCTCCATGATGCGACGCGCCGCTCCTCGTAGACGCGGATCGGATTCATATCCCGCCTGTGCGAGCGCTGCGGCCGCCGCTTCGCGAAGCTGCATGCGTCCCCTGCGGACTGTGTCGTCGTCTTTCGCTTTGGGACCGAGCTCGTAGAGGTAAGCGGGATCGTTGTCTTCGGCGAGCAATCTGAACAGCGCGCGTCTCGCGAGTGCGAGCGGTGGCGATTCGCGATTCCATCCGTACTCGAGCAGACGCCGTGCTGCCGGAATGGTGCCGACGGATGTGAAGTCGGAACCTTGTTTCGGCACCGTGAGCATCGATTCGTTCCAGATGCCATCGACGTTCTGCGACATTGCGAGACGCAATGCCGGTCGGTAGGCGTATGGAAGGAAATCCATTTCCTGAAGTGTCGAGTCTGATACTCGCGCGATCTCACTTGCCGACCGGTACTGGACCGGTCCGCATGCGTTGTCGAGAACCCATCCAAGTGGATAGGTCATCGTTTCGCCGGTTGATGGAGGCGGCGGAAAAATCAGATCGGCGGCGGGGCTGGAAGCAGTCACGATCGGCGCTCGACGTCTTTATCGGTGAAAAAAGCCTTTTTCGCCACTCTGGGGTAATGATCCGTCAGCAGATGCAGCATGTCGGCGGAAAATCGTGTCAGGACGGTGGCTCTTTGGTGGCGCGTAAGATCAGCATATTTCGTTCTACGCGCTAGACCACCTCGCTTAAGTTATTACGCGTGAATGACTTAACAGTCGCGTAAAAGACTGATTTTGGCCTTTTCGGCCTTTTTGCGAGTGGTTGAGCGGGGGTTCAGCGTTTTTCAGGTGTTCTCCGTACTACATGCTGTGAACGAGTACCGCTGGTGGTACTACATACAGTTTACTTCGGAGATGGGAATGAGCTGGATCAGATTCGCAGTCGCAGGCATCGCACTGTGCGCCGGTGCAACCGTCGCGAGTGCGCAGGGTGGACCACC
>JADGQR010000164.1 GCA_017881685.1 Gemmatimonadaceae bacterium | reverse complement strand
TTCGTTTCCTTCTTCCTGATTCGCGACATCGGAGACGGCTCGCTGTGGTGGAAGCTGTCGACAGTCATCACCTGCGGTACTCTCGCGGGCGCGATCATTCCCGAGCTCGTGAAGATCTTCACGTCTACGGAATCGACGCACGTGCGTGAAGTCGTCACCTCGTCACGTGAAGGCGGCGCATCGCTGAATATTCTCTCCGGCCTCGTCGCCGGAAACTTCAGCGCATACTGGCTCGGCATCGTGATCATGCTCCTCATGTCGATCGCGTACGGAGTCTCGACCCTCGGTATGGCATCACTGATGATCGCGCCGGCCGTCTTTGCTTTCGGACTTGTCGCCTTCGGATTCCTTGGAATGGGCCCGGTGACAATCGCCGTTGATTCGTACGGCCCGGTTACGGACAACGCGCAATCGGTGTTCGAGCTGTCCCAGATCGAGAATCTGCCCGACATCGCGAACGAAATTCAGCGCGACTACGCATTCACTCCGAACTTCGTGCGCGCCAAGCACCTGCTCGAGGAGAACGACGGAGCAGGCAACACGTTCAAGGCGACGGCAAAGCCGGTTCTCATCGGAACGGCTGTCGTTGGAGCAACGACACTCATCTTCTCGATCATCGTATCGCTCACGCACGGTCTGCGGCCGGACCTCGTCGTGAACCTTTCGCTGCTGCACCCGCCGTTCCTGCTTGGCTTGATCACAGGCGGAGCGGTGATTCACTGGTTCGTCGGTGCATCGACACAGGCAGTTACGACCGGTGCGTACCGCGCAGTTGAGTTCATCAAGGCGACCATGAATCTCGAGAGTGCTGCGGCCGCATCGATGGCCGACAGCAAGAAAGTCGTCGAGATCTGCACGAAGTACGCTCAGAAGGGAATGTTCAACATCTTCCTCACGGTGTTCTTCTCGACGCTCGCGTTCGCGTTCGTCGAGCCGTACTTCTTCATCGGCTATCTCATATCGATCGCGCTGTTCGGTTTGTATCAGGCGATCTTCATGGCGAACGCCGGCGGCGCCTGGGACAACGCGAAGAAAATCGTGGAAGTCGAACTCAAGCAGAAAGGCACACCCCTGCACGAGGCGACAGTCGTCGGCGACACGGTCGGCGATCCATTCAAGGACACGTCGTCGGTCGCGCTCAATCCGATCATCAAGTTCACGACGCTGTTCGGATTGCTTGCGGTGGAGCTTGCCGTCTCGCTCACTGAGCAGCGTGGTCCGATGCTCGGCCACATTCTGGCTGCAGCCTTCCTGCTCACATCGATGTTCTTCGTCCACAGGTCGTTCTACGGCATGCGCATCGAATCGAAGTAGACCCGCATGAAACTCTTCGCCCGGAAGCCGATAGCCGATCTCCTGGCAGACGAACTGGGTCCGAACTCGCTCCGGCGAGCACTCGGGCCCGGCGATCTCATCATGCTCGCGATCGGCGCCGTCATCGGCGCGGGCATATTCTCCTCGATTGGAACGGCCGCCGCCGGAGAGATTCTTCCCTCCGGCGTCGTCGTGCGGTACGGAGCAGGTCCGGCACTCGTCGTGTCGTTCCTGCTTCTCGGAGTCGTTTGTGGCCTGGCCGCGCTCTGCTACGCGGAGCTCGCGGCAATGATCCCGCAGGCAGGCAGTGCGTACGCGTATTCGTACGCCACGCTCGGCGAGCTGGTCGCCTGGATCATCGGATGGGATCTCATCCTCGAGTATGCGGTCGGCAACGTCGCTGTCGCCGTGGCGTGGAGCGGTTACTTCGTTTCGTTTCTAAGCGCTTTCAATATTCACTTCCCGGATTACCTCACTCACGGATACAGATCTGCTCTCCTGAGCTCCGATCCGGCGGTGCATAGTCTGCTGCAAACCGCGCCGCGAATTGGTAACATTCCGATACTAATAAATCTCCCTGCCTTCGGGATCGTCATGGCGATCACATGGCTGCTCCTGAGGGGAGTGAAGGAAAGCGCCCGGGCCAACAACATCATGGTCGTGATCAAGCTTCTGGTGCTTGGTCTGTTCGTTGTCGTTGGCGCATTGCATATCGACACGTCGAACTATGTTCCCTTCGCGCCCAACGGATGGCGAGGTATTCATCAGGGCGCGGCGATCGTCTTTTTCGCGTACATCGGATTCGACGCGATCTCCACCGCGGCAGAGGAAACGAAGAACCCCCAGCGAAACATGCCGATTGGCATTCTCGGGGGGCTGGCCATATGCACGGTGATCTATGTCATAGTAGGAGCGGTTGCGACCGGCATGGTTCCCTACCAGCAGCTCAGATCGGCGGATCCACTTGCCAGAGCATTGACTCTCGGCGGATTCACCACGGTCAGCTGGATCGTGTCGCTCGGCGCAGTCGTTTCACTGAGTGCCGTACTTCTCGTGTTCCAGTACGGCCAGCCAAGAATCTTCTTTGCAATGGCGCGTGACGGTCTGCTTCCGCGATGGGCGGCAAAAGTACATCCCAAGACACGTGTCCCGCACATCACGACACTGATCACGGGTATTGCGGTCGCGGTGGGAGCGCTGCTTGCCGACGAGAACGAGATCTACGATCTGACGAACATCGGAACGCTTTCCGCCTTCGCCATCGTCTGCGTCGGAGTGTTGGCACTGCGATATCTCGAGCCTGAGCGACCACGGCCGTTCAGAGTGAAGTTTGTCTGGCCAGTCACGATCCTCGGGGCGGCGGCGTGTATCTACACGATGTTCGGTCTGCCGGTTCGTGCGTGGGAGCGATTCGGAATATGGCTCGTGATCGGAATGTTCATCTACTTCCTGTACGGGTTCCGTAACTCGACTCTTCGAATCGCGCGAAACGCAACGTCTGCACCCGAAAAGGTCTAACCGATGTTCAAGTACCTTCGCCGGGTGAGCCTGACACAGTGGATTCTTTTCTCGATGGTGTTGGGTGTGGCCATCGGAATCCTCGCTCCAGACTTCGCGCAACAGCTGAAGCCGCTGTCGAATGTGTTCCTCAGGATGATCAAGTCGATCATCGTTCCGATCATCTTCAGCACGCTTGTGGTGGGCATCGCCGGTCACGGCGACGACATGAAGCGCGTTGGGCGACTGGCTTTCAAGTCGATACTGTATTTCGAGGCAGTCACGAGTCTGGCGCTTGTTGTCGGGCTTCTGGCTGTGCACGCAGTGAAGCCGGGCGTCGGTATTGTTCTCGCGGCGTCAGCGGAGCAGGGGAAAGAGCTTGCCGCAAACACGCAGTCGGCGAACGGATTCCTCGAACACCTCGTCCCGTCGAGCTTTTTTGACGCGGCCGCGAAGAACGAAGTTCTTCAGGTTGTGTTCTTCGCCGTCCTGTTCGGCGTCGCGCTCGCTCAGGTGCCAGGCGGCCGTCCGAAGGAAATAGTCCTTCTCGGCATCGAAGGCCTGTCGGAAGTGATCTTCAAGTACGTCGGGATCGTGATGAAATTCGCTCCGATCGGTATCGGGGCGGCGATCGCTGTTACGGTTGGACACAGCGGCGTCACCGTGCTGCTCAACCTCGGCAAGCTGGTGCTGACGCTCTACGGCGCTCTCGTTGTCTTCATGCTCTTCGTTCTTCTCCCGGTTGCCACGCTGTTCAAGGTGCCGCTGCGCGCATTCATTCGCGCGGTGAAGGAGCCGGCGCTGATCGCGTTCTCGACTGCGTCATCCGAAGCGGCGCTGCCGCGCGCGATGCAGGCAATGGAGCGAATCGGCGTGCCGCGGAGAATCGTGGCCTTCGTGATGCCGACGGGGTACTCGTTCAACCTCGATGGATCGACGCTGTATCTCGCTGTCGCTTCCATTTTTGTTGCGCAGGCCGCGAATGTGGATCTGTCACTCGGCCAGCAGCTTCAGATGATGCTCACGCTGATGATCACGAGCAAAGGTGTCGCTGCGGTTCCGCGTGCATCTCTGGTGATTCTATCGGGTACGCTGGCGACGTTCGGATTGCCGCTCGAGGGCGTTGCGATCATCCTCGGCGTCGATGCCCTGATGGACATGGCCCGCACGAGCGTAAATCTCGTCGGCAACTGCCTCGCGAGCGTCGTGATGGCGCGCTGGGAAGGGGAGTTCGTTCCGGTACGCGAGCCTGTTCCCGGAGCTGTCGCCGCGTAATCTCGCTTAGTCCAACTTCGTGTCCTTCGTGGCCTAATGGGGCCGACGCTCTAGCGGCCCGCTGCCTCCGGCATCATCAGGCGGTCCTTCGCCATCGAAACCGCGCCACGTGCTGGAACGATCTCGGTTGCGCGGATTACTGCGCCCGGCACTGCGGACTTGAGTCTCTGCTCCAATCGCTTTCTCAGCAGCGAACCTTTCTGAAGCAGACCCCCGGTGAGGGCGAGCGGGACTGCAGCGCGATCGTCTCCGAACAGACTTATCGCAAGCGCCCGCACATGCAGCACGAGCTCTTCGACGGCGAGTCCGACGAGAGCGTTGGCGCGGACGTCTCCGCTCGATGCGCAGTTGAACACAACAGGCGCGAGTGCCGCCAGCTCCTTCGGCGTCGCAGCGATTCCCCATGGAATCAGGTCGGTGGCTTCATTCACCTGCGCTGCGGTGAGGACGGCACCAGTCAGCGCGGTCGCGGGCTCGCGACCATCCGCGGCTGATGCGACGATCGCAAGCGCCTTGCGTCCAATCCACGCGCCCGATCCTTCATCACCGAACGTCGGCCCCCATCCACCGCACCGTGCGGTGACGCGATTGGGACTTCTGCCATGCGCGATCGAACCGGTTCCCGAGATCAGCACGATTCCCGCACCCTGGCCGAACGCGTCGCTCAGCGCGATGTCGCCGTCGCCGACTACGATGACCTCATCGGCGAGATCGAGATCATCGAGCGCGGCCGTGAGGGCCCTGCGTTCGATGTCACGTCCGACACCGGCAACACCTGCGGCGAGAACACGCGGCCGAATAGCTTCTGCTCCCGCTTCTGATATCGCCTGCCTGACGAGTGCGGCTATGACGCCTGCTGATTCGTCTGCGCGGCCAGGCCCCATCGCAGACCTTCCACCGACGGCCTCTGCGAGCTCCCAACCCGTTTCATCGGCGACAAGGACCTTCGTTTTGGATCCGCCACCGTCGACCCCGATGAGAATGTCAGTCATTGGGATTTGAGGCGCGGGGTCCGTGCGTGAGCGAAGAAGTCATTCCTACGAGCATCGTTATTGTGGTTCCGATCAGAACGTACCATGGCCAGGCGATCTTGCTGAGATCCGTCAGCAATCCGGTCATCGATGGAAATACTGGAAGAAGCTGCTTTGCGAAAACGATGAACGACATGACCACGATCGCCACCGACATGCCAAGTATCGCGTCACGTTGAATCGCTCTGGTCCAGAGAATACCGAGGAAGAATCCGCCGAGCAGTGCGCCGTATGTGAATGATGCGATGGACAGCGCGACGACTACGACCGGTGTCCCTTGTTCCTTGTAGAGAAGGGCACCGCCAGTAAGCACGATTCCCCAGGCGAGTGCGCTGAGCTTTCCGAAGCGGAGTGTCGCGGCGTCATCACTCTTTCGTTTCGACAACGGGAGATAGATGTCGTGGGTCGTGGCAGCTGCGAGAGAATTAATCGCGCCGGAATGCGTGCTCATCGTCGCCGCGAGGATCGCCGCGAGAATCAGTCCGACGAGGCCGGGAGGCATGTGCTGAAGAATGAAAGTCGGGAAAATCGAGTCGGGCGCCGCGAACGGCTTGCCGCCGTACAGCACGAACAATCCGATGCCGACGAAGAGGAACAATGAGAACTGAATGAAGACAACGAAGCCGGACCCGATGACAGCCTTCTGCGCATCACGCAGACTGCGCGCTGTGAGAAGACGCTGAACGATGAGCTGATCCGCTCCATGCGAAGCCATTGCCAGGAATGCTCCACCCAGCAATCCCGCGAAAAGCGTGTGCGGGCGGGTGAATCCCATGTAGGTATCGATTCCCTTGAGCTTGCCAGCCGCCGATGCGATGTCCAGGACCTTGCCCCAGCCGCCATCCACCGAATGTCCAATAAGTACGATCGCAGAGATTCCACCGAGCACGTATACGCTTGCCTGAAGAAGCTCCGTCCACACGACGGCTTTCATTCCGCCCTTGTACGTGTAGATGATCGTCAGCACGCCAAGAAGGACAATCGCCACCGGCTTCACGTATTCGCGAGGCATCGTTCCTTCGAGAATCAGCGCGATGGGAATCGCTGTCGCAAAGACACGGACGGAGTCAGCGACAGCGCGAGTCACCATGAAGACGATCGATGTGAATCGTCTTGTGCCAAGACCGAATCGCTGCTCCAGAAGTGCGTAGGCCGTTACGAGATCGCCCCGGTAGTAGCGCGGCAGCAGCACGAACGCCACGACGAATCTGCCGAGTATGTAGCCGGCAACAACCTGGAGAAATCCAAGGTTGGTGACGTAGGCGAGTCCGGGTATGCTGATGAATGTCAGCGCGCTGGTTTCGCTCGCCACGACAGAGAACATTACCGCCCACCACGGAATCGAGCGCTCCGCGATGAAGTAGTCGTTGGCGCTTTTCTGTTTTCGGCCTATCCAGAGGCCGAGCGCGGTTGTCCCGGCCAGGTAGGCGATCAGGACAAAAAAATCGAGGGCGGTGAAATTCGCCTTCATTTCACCACCCTCGAAAAGAGGAGACGCCGGAACGTCAAGCTACGCGCTGAACGAGCTACCGCAGCCGCAGCCGCCGCTGGCGTTCGGATTCTTGAACGTGAATCCGGAACCCTGCATCGATGTGACATAGTCGATCGTCACTCCCGAGATGTACTGCGCGGAGAATGGATCGACAAAAACCTTGAAGCCGTCGTTTTCGATTACGAAATCGTCTTCAGCGTTCTTGTCTTCGATGACCAGGCTGTATTTGAACCCGCTGCAGCCACCAGGCTGCACGCTGACACGGAGGCCACCAACCTCGTTGGTGACTCCTTCTGCTTCCATGAACTTCTTGACCTCGACGGCCGCATTTGGCGTGACCGTGAGCTCGATATCTGATGTTGTCGACGTCGACATTTTATGACCTCCAGTGACTACTCGAAAATTATGGCAATTCGTCTGTTCACGGTAGGGCGGCGGCAGCAGCCGTCTCCGCGGCCTGCGCTCGAGACAGAACCGACCGATCGGTCTCCGCCCCGGCCCCGCTTGATCCCTCTCCTCTGAACGACCGTGCGATCCAGGCAAACGACGCAGCTGCAATGGCCAGCATAATGACTCCGGTCAGCGTCTGAGCAAAGATGATTTTGCCGATGCCGAACAGCGTTGAATACACCGCAACGATGCCGGCGATCCAGTTGCTCCACGCTAGCGCTCCACCCTCGATTCCTTCTTCTCCGAATCCCGCCTTTACGGCAACGCGTCTCCATCCCCTGCCGCCCGGCCTGACGCGGCGGTAGAACGACTCGAGAACTGCGTCGGGCTCCGGACTGGTCATGAAAGTGACGGAGAGCCAGACAACAGTGCTGGCGAGCACGGTGAGGATCATGATCGTCGCATCGGAATTCGGGTCGCCGGCGGCGAAGTGCTGCGGCACAGTCTGGAACGCGATAATCGAGACGACGAATGATGCGACCATGGCGCTGATCTCCGACCACGCGTTGATGCGCCACCAGTACCAGCGGAGAATCAGCACGAGTCCAGTGCCAGCGCCCATGGCGAGCAGGAACTTCCAGGCTTGCTCGACCGAGGAGAGCTGGGACGTCACGCCAATTGATGCGATGAACAACAACACGGTCGCGATTCGTGAGACTTTCACGTAATGCGCCTGACTTGCCTCGGGCTTCATGAACCGCTTGTAGAAATCGTTGACCAGGTATGAGGCGCCCCAGTTCAGGTGTGTTCCCACGGTGGACATGTAAGCAGCGGCGAAGCCGGCCATCATCACGCCCTTCCACGGGGTCGGGAGATAATCGACGAAAGCCTTCACGTATCCGGATTCCTTGTCCGCGAGATTCGGATACAGAATCACCGTGCAAAGGCCCGTGACGATCCACGGCCACGGACGAAGTGCGTAGTGTGCAACCTGGAAGAAGAGCGTCGCGAGCACACCGTCGCGCTCGGTGCGCGCGGAGAAAATTCTCTGCGCTATGTAACCGCCGCCACCCGGCTCGGCGCCGGGATACCACGCGGCCCACCACTGCACCGAGAGGAAAGTGCCGAGCGCGAGAAGCGGCATCCACGCGTAAGCGTGAAATCCGCCGCCGCTGAACGATACCGGCAGAACGGACAGTGCCGCGTCGCCCGATCCAAAGTGTTCGGCTAGCTTCGTCTTCAGTATCGAGATGCCACCCACCGCCTTCACCGAGTAGATGGCGAGGATGATCACCGCCGACATCTTTACGACGAACTGAATGAGATCCGTCCAGAGAACTGCCCAGAGACCAGCGGCGACAGCGTAGATCACCGTTATGACGAAGCAGATTCCGACGGCGAGAACGGGCGATACACCGAGCGAGATGGTGAGAATCTTGATCATCGCGCGAGTGACCCAGCCAAGGATGATCAGGTTGATCGGGATCGCGAGATAGATCGCGCGGAAGCCACGGAGAAAGCGCGCAGGCGACCCGCTATAGCGAATCTCGGCGAATTCGACGTCGGTCATGACGTTTGCGCGGCGCCATAGCCGCGCGAAGAAGAACACGGTCAGCATTCCGCTCATGACCATGTTCCACCAGAGCCAGTTGCCTGCGACGCCGTGGGCGGCTACGAGACCGGTGACGACGAGAGGAGTATCTGCAGCAAAGGTAGTCGCGACCATGGAGGCGCCTGCAAGCCACCACGGCACGTTTCGTCCAGAGAGAAAATATTCGTTGAGACTCTCACCGCCCTTCTTGGTGAATAGAAGGCCAACTCCAGTCGAGAACAGGAAGTAGGCAGCGACGATCGCCCAGTCAATCGCGGAAAGAGTCATGAGGGTAGGGAAGAGATGGGGTGTTCTATCGACGAGGCTGCTCTCTGCTGCGCCACTCGTTACCGCGTCGCAGCGAGCAAATCGGAACCGCAGAACGTATCATTATGTCACACTGCGCACGATCGTCAACCTACGAGAATGGTATCAATGACGCGATATCTTATCACGATTGCTGGAATCCTTGCGGCGACTGGCTGCACTGTCACGAGCCACCGGCTCGATCCTGTAGATGAGCTCGCCGCCGAGCGCGTCAAGCCGGGAATCTCGATTCTCCTCGGTGACAGCATGGAGCTCATCAGGGGAAAGCGAATCGGACTTCTGACGAATCAGACAGGCGTCGACGAGAAGGGACACTCCGACATCGACCTGCTGACGAGCGACAAAGCGAAAAAAGCGAACGTGAAGCTCGTGACGCTTTTCTCTCCTGAGCACGGAATCCGGGGCACTGAAGACAAGGAGAACATCGGCAACTCGGTTGATCAGAAAACCGGAGTGCCGATCATCTCACTGTACGGCGCAGGAACTCAGGCGCCGCCAGACAGCTCGATGCGCAACATCGACGCGCTCGTGTTCGACCTTCAGGATATCGGAACCCGCACGTGGACGTACGTCGGCGCGATGGTCTACTCGATGCGCGCTGCGGCGAGAGCCAACAAGATGATCATCGTTCTCGACCGGCCGAATCCGATCACGGGCTTCTATGTAGAAGGGCCTGTTCTCGACGCGTCGCTCGCGAATCCGGATGATCCAACGCCAACGAAGCCGGGCCAGGCATACGCGCTGTATCCGATGCCACTGAGGCACGGCATGACCATGGGTGAGATGGCGCTGTACTTCAACGACGTCCTCAACATCAAGGCGAATCTGCGCGTCGTGCCGATGCGCAACTGGCGTCGCGAGCTGTGGTTCGATCGTACGGACCTGCCGTGGGTGAAGCCGTCGCCGAACATGCCGTCGCTGCAAAGCGCGATGCTCTACCCCGGACTCGTGGCGTTCGAGGGAACGAATCTGTCGGTGGGCCGAGGAACACCGGTGGCTTTCCAGATTGTCGGCGCGCCGTGGCTGAAGGCGGCAGAGACTGTCAAGCTGCTTCGCGATCGCGAGCTCAGGGGCGTGCGATTTGTTGAAGAGGACTACACGCCCGAGAATCCGACCGACAACAAGTACGGGGGTCAGCGTATCCCCGGAATCCGGATCTACGTGACGAACCGGAGCGAGATGCAGCCGTCGCGGGTTGGAGCGACTCTTCTCTGGGCGATCAACAAGACTTCCGGCGCGGACCTCAAGATCAACAACCGCACGTTCGATCTTCGCATGGGCTCACCGCGTGTGCGGGAAGAGCTTCTCCGCGGCGACGATCCGGAGGCCGTAATCGACAGGGAGTACAAGGCGGCGTTCGATTTCCGCGAGCAGACTCGGCGCTATCTGCTTTATAACTAGGCGTTTAGCGGGTTCGCACAGGTCTTGCACGACTTCTTCCTCGATCATCCACCTGGCTGGACTCCTGGAGGCAAGACAAGAATGAAAATGCTAATTGCGTCGCTGGCGCTGGTCGTCGCCGCAACGACTTCCGCGTGTGGACCTCGTCAGGTCGAGGTAACGACCGGGGCGCAGCCTGTCGCGGAAGTTTCGATACACTTCACGAATAATCTCACTCAGGCCGTGAATCTGTACGTCACGAGCGCAGGGACGGACGTTTTCCTGAAGCAGGTTGCTGCGAACACGGTTGAAATGGTGCCGGTCCACGGACTCGCTGCTGGAACGTCGGTGACGTTGAAGGCCCGAACGGTTGACGGAACGCGAACCTACACTCGCGACAACATCACGCTCGCATCCAGCTATGAATGGAGAGTGCCGTAGCGTAGCGGTGGTCTTCTGGCAATAAGTGTCGAATCCGGATAGCTTTACGGGTCGAATCGCTAGCCGGTTCGGCCCGTTTTGCCGTCAGCGCCACATCTGGAGCTGACAGCCTTATTTCGCGCCCGCTGGCATGAAGACAATCTGGGAAGCAATAATCAAAGGCTACCTCCGGGCCATAGAGCCGGTGGCAGCGCTATTGGTCAGGCTCCGGATCAATCCGAATACGCTGACGACGCTGGGCACCATATCCACGGTAGCCGGCGGCGTGGCTTTCGCGCTTGGTCATATCATGACCGGCGGATGGATAATCGGGATCACCGCCATCTTCGATGTGCTGGATGGGACCGTCGCGCGTAGAACCGGCCAGTCGACTGTCTTTGGCGCGTTCTACGACTCGACTCTCGACCGCGTTGCTGACGGAGCCGTGCTGGCCGGTCTGGCTTACTTCTACGCCACCAGTACGGTCTACCGCAACGTTCCGATGCTCGCCGTCGCACTGCTCGGCATCATCGGAACGTTTCTCGTCAGCTACACGCGAGCGCGTGCTGAAGGTCTCGGGATCGATGCAAAGGTCGGAGTCATGCAGCGGCCGGAGCGTGTCGTTCTTCTTTCCGTTCCGCAGGCGTTCTTCGGCCTCGTGTTCAACGGCTGGGTTCTGGCAGGAGTAGTTTCCCTCCTTGCGCTCACTGCCTGGATCACCGCAGTGCAGCGCATCATGTTCGTTCGTCGAACCACCCTCAATACTGTTACGACGCCTCTTCGCGTCCTCAATGACAAGACATCGCCCGCGACGCGCTCAGCGTCGCGGCGCGCACAATCCTAACGGATGGAGAATAAAGAATTGCCGTCAAACGCTGATGTTCGCACTCCCCCAGCTCCCGCCACCGGAAAGCTCGGCATCCTCACTCCCGGACTCGGTGCAGTTGCGACGACGTTCATGGCCGGAGTTGAGAGCATTCGCCGCGGCTATTCGAAACCGATCGGTTCGCTCACGCAAATGGCGACGATCCGTCTGGGAAAGCGAACGGATAATCGCTCGCCGCTGATCAAGGATTTCGTTCCACTTGCCGGACTGGATGATATCGTTTTTGGGGCGTGGGATCCGATTCCGGACGACGCATACACTGCGGCACAGAAGGCTGGAGTGCTCGAGGAAAAGGATCTCGAGCGAGTCGCTGATTTCATGAAGGCGATCAAGCCGATGCCGGCGGTGTTCGATAATCACTACGTGACGCGTATCAACGGCTCGAACGTAAAGAAGGGAAAGACCAAGCGTGACCTGGCCGAGCAGCTGCGGCAGGACATGCGCGACTTCAAGAAGAAGAACAACTGCGACCGTCTCGTCGTGGTGTGGTGCGCATCGACGGAAATCTTCATCAAGGCGGGGCCGCAGCACGCTTCGATCGAAGCGTTCGAGAAGGCGATGGACTCCAATGACGAAGCGATCGCTCCCTCCATGCTTTACGCCTATGCGGCGATTATGGAAGGCATTCCGTTCTGCATGGGCGCTCCAAATCTGGCCGTAGACATTCCCGCGATGTTGCAGCTGGCCAATGACAAGGGCGTTCCGATTTCGGGCAAGGATTTCAAGACCGGCCAGACGTGGCTGAAGACGGTGATCGCGCCGGGCCTCAAAGCCAGAATGCTCGGACTTGCCGGATGGTACAGCACCAACATCCTCGGCAACCGCGACGGCGAGGTTCTCGACGATCCGCAGTCGTTCAAGACGAAGGAAGAGTCGAAGCTTTCGGTGCTGCACAACATTCTTCAGCCCGACAAGTATCCCGATCTGTACAAGGATTTCACGCACGTGGTACGCATCAACTACTATCCGCCGCGCGGAGACAACAAGGAAGGGTGGGACAACATCGACATCGTCGGATGGATGAACTATCCGATGCAGATCAAGATCAACTTCCTTTGCCGCGATTCAATCCTCGCCGCGCCAATCGTTCTCGATCTGGCCCTGTTCTCGGATTTTGCGCATCGCGCGGGAATGAAGGGAATTCAGGAATGGCTCTCGTTCTACTACAAGAGCCCGATGGCAGCGCCGGGACTGCAGCCCGAGCACGATCTGTTCATTCAGCAGACCAAGCTGAAGAACACTCTGCGCCACCTGATGGGCGAAGAGCAGATCACGCATCTGGGCCTGGAGTACTACGCTTGAAAAAGCGTGTTGCCGCGTTCTGCGCGGTGCTCGCTTTCATCACGGCTTGCGGCCCCAATCCAAAGCTGTTCGACAACCGGCAGTGGTCCGACACATTTGCGTTCCGGATCACCGTCGAGCCGACTCCCCCCCGTGCAATCGAAGACGAGGTCTACAAGATCGTCGTCCAGGACAAGACGACGGGGGAGCCGATCGAGACGGGGCAGGGTCGTATCTTCGC
>JADGQR010000163.1 GCA_017881685.1 Gemmatimonadaceae bacterium | reverse complement strand
GGTTTTCAGCCTTGCGATGTGCCTCGTCTCAACCGACGGATCGGCGCAACGTACAAAATGAGCTGCAGAAAGGAGTCCGGGTAAGAGTCACAAGAAGTCACGGCGGACACATCGTGGGTACGTACCTCGGGTCCGAGCTGGATTCCGTGAGCGTTCTCGAAGCGACGTGCGGACTGGTTTCCAAATCAGTGCGACGAAGTACCCCAAGCCCGCCGCCGACCCGCTGATTGGTTTCCAGCCTGGCAACGCGTTTCGTATATTGCAACCGATGACGCATTGGCACATCGGTCCGGCAGCGTACATGATTCTTCTTGCCGTCTCGAGCCCAATGGCGCTCGCGGCGCAGGAATCCCGCATTCGCGGACGCGTTGCGGATGCAAATTCGCACCGGCCTCTTACGGGTGCGCGCGTGACGATCATAGAGACTGGTGCAACGACAGTCACCGATCGGGAAGGGAACTACACATTCCCGCGGCCTGCATCCCTCACCGGCGCCACGCTTCGAGCAATCCTCCTGGGCTACACGCCGTCTGCAAAACGAATCCGCAGCGAGTCGTCTGCCGACTTCGAGCTCACCCCTCGCGCGCTCGGCCTCGACGAAGTTGTTGTAACCGGAACGGCTGGACCCACACGCGTTCGCGAGGTTGGGCATAGCGTCGCCCAGATAACTCCGTCTCAGCTTCCAGAAGCAATCGTCTCGATGGACAATCTGCTTCAGAGCAAAGTCCCCGGCGTAAGCGTGCTGACGGGAAGCGGATTGGCGGGTGCCGGCGCGCAGATACGTCTTCGCGGAAATACCAGCGTCGCGCTGAGCAATCAACCGCTCGTGTACGTGGATGGCGTTCGCATGCGCAGCGATGCGTACCCACGTAATGCACCTCAGTCAGGAAACGTTCTTCGCGGCGCGAACGAGATGCCCAGCCCGATTGACGACATCGATCCTGCCGACGTCGAGAGAGTCGAGATCGTGCGCGGCCCGGCCGCTACCACTCTTTATGGAACCGAGGGCGCAACCGGCGTCATCCAGATATTCACGCATCGAGGAGCACCGGGACAACCAATCTGGAATGCGCGGATGGATGCCGGCGCCGATCGCGTTCAGAGCTTCGGCACGTCAGACGCGCCGTTCATGCGAATCGATCACTGGTTGCGCACGGCACCGCGATACAGCACGTCACTTTCCGCGAGCGGCGGAGGCGACATCGGTTACTACGCGTCAGCGAACGCCGGCAGGGCGGGAGGCATATTGCCGAACGATCACCAGTCGAGCCTTGGCCTTCGCGGAAATTTCGACTTCAAACCCGCAGATAAACTCTCATTGAAATGGAGCAGCGCATACTCACAGGGCGAAACCTCGAACACGTCCGCAGGCTCGAACTTGCAAGGTCTCGTGTTCAACGCGTATCGGGGAACGACAAATCTCCCGAACGTTGCGACGATCGACAGCCTTCTCGCGTGGAAAATCGACACCAATCTCCATCACGTCGTTGGCGGTCTCACGACGACATACGCGATGAGCGATCATACATCACATGCCGTAACGATTGGGCTCGACCGGGCCGAAGCGGATATGCGCTCGCTCCGGCCATTCGGTTTTGTGTTCGCGCCGGCGGGCATTCTGTCGAGTGAGCGGTGGACTGCTTCCACCATCAGCGCAGACTACCTTGGGCGAAGCGAATTTCATATTGGACGAATAGGCGCGACGCTCGCATGGGGAGGCCAGACGATTGGCACCGACGTCGAAGACGTGGCAGGCTACGCCGAGACTTTCGCCGGGCCCGGAGACCCGACGCTCAGCTCGGGCGCGGTGACGCAATCTTTCGAGACACGGGATCGCGGACGAACTGGCGGCGTGTTCTCGCAGCTCGTGCTCGATTTCAGAAACCGTTTATTCCTTACCGGAGGAGCGCGCGTCGACGGAAACAGCGCGTTCGGCCGCGACTTCGGAGTAAAAACATATCCAAGGGCGAGCGCATCTTACATCATCTCGGATGAGCCGTTCTGGCCGCAATCTCTTGGCAAAATTAAATTGCGGGCTGCATACGGTCTTGCAGGCCGGGCGCCACGCAGCTTCGATGCACAGCGAACCTGGTCGGCCACAGGATTCAATGGCACTCCCGCCTATCTTCCGCTGAGTGTAGGGAACGCGAAGCTCGGTCCGGAGACCACCGCGGAGCTCGAAGTCGGGATGGAAGGCAGCTTCATGTCGGACAGGTTGACGTCCGAGATCAACGTTTATCGCAGAACGACGCGCGATGCACTCTTTCCCGTCACGCAGCCGGCTTCGCTGGGTTTTCTGGGATCCCAGCTGGAAAACGTCGGGTCCGTTCGCGGCACCGGCTTCGAGGCGTCTGTCACGAGCGCTCTCGTCAACAGGCAGAACTTCTCATGGACACTGGGTCTCGACGCCTCGCGAAACCACAGCCGTGTGACCAGTCTCGGCGGCGCGCCAGGTTTTGTGATCGGCGAGAACGGCTGGATTCTTCAGGGAGAGCCTGTTCCCACAATTCGCGGAACGTTCGTGACGAACGCGAACGATCTCGCCGAGCCGGTTGTGGAAACGAATCATACATACGGGCCTAACCTGCCGACACGCACGGTCGGACTTCACTCGTCCGTTCAGATCAAGAGCGTGGAGATTTCGGGGCGCGCAGAATATTCGGGTGGAAATTTCATCCAGGATTTTGCGTCGCGAAATCTTGCGGCTGCCGGCGGATGGGCGGTTTGCGATGATGCATATCAGAGCATCAAGAGCGGCAATCGCGCGCAGCTCACGGCGTGGCAGCGACTCTGGTGCACGCCCAGCAGTGTTCCAACCGACGGAATTGTGTGGCCTGCCGATTTCGTTCGGCTACGCACGCTCACGTTGAGCGCGCCACTGCCGGGCGCATTTCTTGGAAGCCGTCGAACGACATTCGCTATTTCTGCACGCAACATCATGCTCTGGAAGAATCACGACATGCTCGTGTTCGATCCGGAGATGGGCGGCCGCGATGGAATGAGCTCGCAGGTTCGCACGATCGAGATGCAGGTTCCGTCCGCAATGGGACTGGTGTTCTCGCTGCGCGGAGAATTCTGGTGAGGCGCGCGTTTTGGAGCTCTCTCGCCGTCCTGGCGGCGGTAGCGACGGGCTGCAGCCAGATCGCCGATCCCGGTCCTGTCGATGATTCTGTTCTCAATCAATCGCTCGCCCTGCCGGCTGTCGTCAACGGCATGTCGCTTTCACTGTCTCGGGCACTCGGATACCTGGCTTACACTGGAGCTGCCGAGAGCAAAGAGGTCGTCGCATCGGGAAGTTTGGCGTTGTTCGGAATCACCACGAAGCAGCGGCAGGGTGTTCTCGATCCCGGAACGAGCGAGACGAACGACCATTGGGAGTTCGCCCAGCAGGCTCGCTGGGTAGCCGAGGACGGAGTACGGCGCATGCGAGCGTCACTCGGCGACCAATTCGCAAAGTCACCTTATGCTGCGGAAGCCCTCGTCGACGTCGGTTTCACAAATCGCCTGCTCGGCGAAAACATGTGCGATGGAGTGATCGACGGCGGTCCAATTCAACCGCGCAAGGTTTATTTCGAGCGAGCTGACGCAGCCTTCACTGAGGCGCTTGCCGTTGCGAGTGCAGCGGGAAATACAAATCTCGCTCTCGCGGCCCGCGCAGGTCGTGCCTCTGTGCGAGTGTGGCTCTCAAACTGGTCCGGTGCATCGGACGATGCGAAAACAATTCCGTCCAGCTTTGTTTACAGCGCTAAGTATTCGGCGGTTCAACTCGACCAGTACAACCGGATCTATTGGGCGAACAGCAATCAGCCGTACCGGGCGCACTCCGTTTCGGGGACGTTTTACCAGGGCTATTATCTCGCGACAAAAGATCCGCGTACTTCGTGGGGGACCAATCCCGCGATTCGATTTGGAACGCAGGGGACGGTTCCGTGGCTGTTCCAGACGAAGTACGTCGCGCGGGACTCACCAATCGATCTCGTGTCGGGCCACGAAATGCGACTCATTGTGGCCGAGGCTCTTCTTCGAAGCGGCGATTGGCCGGGAGCGGTTTCGAACATAAATCAGCTGAGAGCAGAGGTCGGAGTGACTCCATGGGCGGCCGCTGACGCGACCGATGCGTGGGTTGCATTGAAGACAGAGAGAGGCATCGAGCTGTGGCTCGAGGGCCGCCGCCTCGGAGATTTGAGCCGGTGGATTGCGGACGCCACGCCGGGAGCTGTCGAAGACATGAGTGGACGCGACCTTTGCTTTCCCGTCGGCCAGAACGAGAGAGATTCAAATCCGAATATCTGAATATCGTAGCGCTCGCAGGACAACTGCTCTTCTTCTGGCTGTTGTTGCAACCTTCGCTGCGTGCCGAGGCGAATCGCCCTCTTCGAAGAAGCTGGACGTTGTCAGAGTTGCGCGTTCGGGTTTTCTGACGAACGCGCCGATTCTCATTGCGGACGACGAAGGTTTTTTCGCGCGCGAAGGCGTCCGGATTGAGTACATCGCGATGCCTCAGAATTCTGTTCAGGAGCTTCCGAGTCTCGAGCGCGGCGACGTCGATGTTGTCGCTGCAGCAGTCAGCGTCGGTCTCATCAACGGCGTGGCCAACGGAGCGGCGTTTCGAATCGTCGCCGACAGAGGTTGGGTCGATCCGACCAGCTGCGAAACTGCCGGGATCGTCGGGAGGCGGGAAGTTTTTGCCAACCAGCCGTTGACTGCCGCGCTGCTTCGCGGGCGTTCAGTATCGACCAATCCTGTTGGGCAAAGTGGTTACATCCTTTCGCGATTTCTCGAACGTTACGGGTTGACGTTTTCCGATGTAAAAGTCCAGCGTCTTGCTCCGGATGTGGAAATACAAGCGATGGACAATGGCGGCATCGACATTGCCTCCCGCTCTGACCCGTACCTCCATACTCTTCTCGCGAAAGGGCACGTGCTGTTAGGCGGGTCGGTATCTCTTGTTCCGAATACGAACACGGCAGTTCTTGTCTACGGTCCAACCCTGCTTCAACGAAACAGAAATCTCGGGCTTCGGTTCATGAGGGGTTATCTGCAGGGTGTAAGGCAATACGATCAGGGGCACACATCGCGGAACCTGGAGGTAATCAGTCGCCGCCTCGGAATAAAATCGTCCGACCTCAACATGATGTGCTGGCCGCAGACGCGTACGGACGGTGCGATCATCGACTCGTCGCTGGTCGCTTATCAGCAATGGGCTGTAAACGGCGGGCACATGAAGAAGGTCAGCCCGGCATCATCTCTGGTCGATACCGAGTTCAGCGCGCGTGCATCGCGCGGTCTCGATTCAGCCGCGCGAGCTCACTGAGCGATCGATGTGCAGTGGCATCATCTTGCCACGCGCCGTCCAGACCGGATCCGCTCTGCGAATACGAATCGAGCCGGCATCTTTCCAGACCGCGCTCGCCGCGCCGGCTGCCGCGGACGAATCACGAAGAGCTTCATGTAGCGCCTCTATCACTTTTGATTCGTCGTCGATTCGAACCCGCGGGCTCACGAGAAGAAAAATCCTGGTGAGATGCTGCTCATCTTCCTCTTCGAGAATCTGGTAGTCCAATGGACTGCCGCCGAAGCGGCGGGGAAGGACTGTCTCGAGGATTTCGACCATCTCGTTGCCGATCAGCGTCACTCCCTCGCCGACGAGCTTGCTGTAGCTGCGGATGTCACGGAGATGAGTCGAATATCCAAACGCCTCCAATGCACACCCGCATGTGCGCTCTTCGACAACACCATAATCGTCCACCTGCACGTTCAGCATCAGCTTGCTCGAGTACGGCGACAACGTCGTGACCTGAAATGCATTTACCGTTGTGCCGGTGAATCCAATGGTGTGCGGGCGCGTCGTCAGCGCGATCGTATCCATGGCGAGATGGAGATCTCCGGCGTCGATTCCGTTCGGGCATCCCACACCGATGTTGCTGACCTCCACCATTCCATAGCCGCCGATCACCTGAATTCCTGCATCTTCGAACACGCGTGACTTTCCAGGAGTCAGAGGCTCCCCGCCAATTCGGAATGTCGCTCCCCGGAGACTCAGGCCCGCCTTGGTCGCGGCGAGAGCTACGCGTAGTGCATGACTGACGTTGCCAGCGAGCATGCATCGTCCGTGACGCTCCAGGGTCTCGCTCATCCACCGGGCGACGACAATGGATTCATCGAGCCGAACAATTTCCGGGAACGGAATTCTGAGACCGTTGAGTCGCGCGCACGCAAGAATGTAGAGAGTTGCAGCGTCGTATTTTGGCCACTCGCGATGATCACGCCAGCCAAGCGATGAGTACCAGTGCTCAGACCACTGCGCCATATACGCGCGCTCGAGCAGAAAACGGAGGCCGGTGCCCGGCATGATGTGTGACCGATGGGACGTCGGAACATCGAGTAGCCCATAAGCGTCGAGCAGCAGCATGTGCATTGGAGCTTTTGCTGCCATGTAGTCGAGATCCTGCGAAACGAGCGATGGCAGTCCGGTCGAGCCGCCGGTTTGCACCGTGAAGTGGCGGCGAGCGTTTGGATTGTCGAAATCGGCCGGCTTTACTTCGAGGCTCAATCCATTGCGGATGATCGGCTTGCGACCTTTCAACTCGTCAAAGAGGATGTACACATCGGCGTCGCGAAGCGACGACAACGCGCCCTCGAGACCTTTGCCTCGTACGAGTGCTCGAAGATCGCCGAGCTGGCAGCCGGCGCGGCGCAGGAGCTTCAGATAAGGACTTGCTTCATTTCCGTAGATGCCGTGTTCCGCGACCTGAAGAAACATCTCTCCGCGGTTGGCCATTCGCTCTCTGACGATTTCGCGCGCTCTCTCGATGGTCAGCGGATGCCGGGCAAATTTGCGCAGCGCAAATGGAAAGCGCGCGAACATCGACAGGTAAGACCATGTGTCTGCGGCCATTGGTTGAAACTTTACGCGACGGGAGAGAAAGGGACAGAGCTTTGCGGTGCGGCTGAATTCAGGATAACATCCCTTCCCGCGAGTTGTTGACCCTCCGAATCACTGACTGAATCTAAAAATGAGTGAGCTCGGCTTTCGCTGCGAGAGCGTGTCGCACGCGTTTTCCAACAGAGGAGCAACTACTGTCGCTCTGAGAGACGTGAGCTTCTCCGCACAACCGGGCGAGTTCATCTGTCTCGTCGGTCCAAGTGGAAGCGGCAAGTCGACCTTGTTGCGTATACTTGCGGGCCTTCTCCAGCCTTCGTCGGGCAGGGTGATCTTCAGCGAGGAAGCCGACGCGACCAGGCCGGCAACCGCGCTGGTGTTTCAGGAAGACGGCGTGTTCCCGTGGATGACAGTTCGCGAAAACGTCGCATTCGGCCTCGAGATGCTTGGAGTCTCGAAAGCGGAGCGCGAGCAACGTGCAGACGCGCTGCTCTCGGACGTTGGACTTGCGAATCTCGGCTCGAGTTACCCGCACGAGCTGTCGGTTGGAATGCGACAGCGCGTCGGCGTTGCGCGCGCGTTTGTAGCAGACGTGCCGTTGCTGCTGATGGACGAGCCTTTTGGGGCGCTCGATGCGCTGACGCGACGCGTGATGCAGGAGCAGCTCCTCCGGCTCTGGAGATTGCACCGGCATACGCTGGTTTTCGTTACTCACGATGTCGAAGAAGCGATCGCTCTCGCCGACCGGATCGTCGTTTTCACCGACCGGCCGGGACGCGTGCTTCGGGAATTCGTTCTTCCGGCCGAAAGATCCAGAGGCCCATCAACCGAGCCGATGCCAGAAGTGCAGGAAATTTCCCGGCAAGTGTGGAGTCTCCTTCTCGGCGGAGTCGAAGACGCATCCGCGCGAATGGAGCAATGAACCCGATTCAGTCACGAGCCCGGATTCCGTCGAGACTGATCTCTGTCGTGATAGCTCTCGCGGCAATCCTCGCGTGGGAGGCAATGTCACGCGCGGGTTCGATTTCCCCCTTTCTTGCGCCAGCGCCATCGGCAGTTGTCGAAGCGCTCTTTGCATTGTTCGTGACCGGCGAGATTCTCCCGCATCTTCTCGCGACGCTTTACCGGGTCTTTGCCGGCTTGTTCATCGGTGGCGTTGCGGGTGGCGTACTCGGATTACTGATGGGCGCCATCCCGAGGCTGCGAGAAATTGCGGATCCTTTCGTCGCCGCGGTTCATCCCCTTCCGAAGATCGCGATTCTTCCGCTCTTCATGGCGCTTCTCGGGATAGGCGATGCATCCCGCATCGCTGTCATATCGCTCGGCGTATTCTTTCCGATGATGATCAATACGATGAGCGGCGTGAGCCAGATCAACCAGACTCATCTCGACGTTGCACGGAACTATGGAGCTGGCGGCGCCAAGCTGCTGACACGTGTTCTCCTGCCGGCGAGCCTGCCGATGATGCTGAGCGGACTTCGCATTGGGATGAATCTGGCGCTGCTCTTCACCATAACCACCGAGATCGCCGGCGCGACTGTGGGGCTTGGCGCCTTGATGTGGATGTCATGGGAAGTGCTGAGACTGGAAAATCTTTACGCAGTGCTCGTTGTAATTATGGTCCTTGGTCTCACCTGCAACATGGCGATGAAGTTTCTCACCCAGGCGTTGACTCCGTGGTCTCCTGCCGAAGAAAGGACGTCGTCGCAGTCCACCCTTGCGAGCCAATCCCTGATTGCCTCATTGAAAGACAACGGGTAATCCGGGGCGCACGAGCTTCGATAGTCTTGCAGCATCCCAGTTGGTAAGCCGCACGCAACCGTGAGAGTTGGCGTAGCCAATTGTCTCCGGGCTTTCCGTTCCGTGAATGCCATAGTGCGGTTTC
>JADGQR010000023.1 GCA_017881685.1 Gemmatimonadaceae bacterium | reverse complement strand
GACAATGGAGGATTGAGGTGTGTCGTTTGCCGGGCTCCTATGGAAGTATGCCATCTGGTCACCTTCTGTCGTCGCCGGCACTAACGGGAATGGCAATACTTCCATAAAAGCCCAGCAAACGACACACCTCAATCCTCGCTCCGCCGTTGAGAACTCCGACGATCACGAATACGCAACTCTCGGATCAGCTTTAGCGTACGCAAGGTCGGTGATCAGGTTCACCAGTACGAACACCACCGACAAGAAAAGAACCGAGCCGTTGATCGCCGGCAGATCTCGCCGAGAGATCGCGTTCACGACGTATCGCCCGATCCCAGGCCACGAAAAAATCGTCTCGGTAAGAATCGACCCCGTGAGATAGTACCCGAAGTCGAGACCGAGCACCGTGATGATCGGGATGAGCGCATTCCGCAAAGCGTGTCGCCCGATGACGACTCCTTCTCGAAGTCCCTTCTCGCGAGCCGTCCGTATGAAATCGCTCCCGAGCACCTCGAGCATCGACGAGCGAGTGACGCGCGCGAGGAATGCAATCGATCGGGATCCGAGCGCGAATGCCGGGAGAATCAAATACTTGATTCCGCCGTATCCTGATGGCGGAAGCCATTTCAGCGTGACCGCGAAAATCAGAATCAGAATCAAACCGACCCAGTAAACCGGGAACGAAATTCCGAGGTACGCGAAGCCGAGTGAGAGTCGATCGAACCAGCCGCCGGGATTTCGCGCGCTGAAGACTCCGATCGTTACGCCGACTACTGTCGCGAGGAGCATCGCCGTGCCGGCGAGGAGGAGCGTCTTCGGAAACCGCTCCTCGATGTCGCTGATTATCGGACGCTGCGTGATGTACGAGTTGCCGAGGTCGCCTCGAAGCACGCCACCAGCGTAAAGGACGAACTGCTTCGCGACCGGCTCGTCCAGATGCAGCTCCTTTCTCAGCCGCGCGATCGTCTCGGCGTCCGCGCGCTCGCCGACCATGTCCTGCACCGGATCACCGGGCGCGACGTACAAAAGCAAAAAGACAACGATCATCACTCCGAGCAGTGTCGGAATGGAAAGCGCGAGACGTCGAACTATGAAAGCGAACACGGATCGAATCTATCGGCTGGTCATTACTTCCGTGTAATCGTCACGTCGGTCCAGCGCTGGCCAGTGAAAATCGTCGGGACAACGAAGCCCTTGATCCACGGCTGAACGGCGTAGAGCTCTTTGTAGAAGAAGAGGTAGATCATCGGAGCATCCTTGTACGCCATCTCGTCGGCCTGCTTGTACATCTCCGTGCGCTTCGCCTCGTCCTGCTCACGTCTTGCGGCAGTGACCAGTTTGTCGAACTCGGGGTTGGAATAGAACGAGACGTTGCCACCGACTCCCTTGTTGGCGCTGTGAAGGAGCGGGTACAGGAAATTTTCGGCGTCGGGGTAATCGGCGTACCAGTCCTTGAGCGCCATGTCGGTCTGTCCGGCGCGAGCTGCCTCACGCATCGACGACGCGTCGCGCTGAACGATCTTCACGCGAACTCCGGCATCCTTGAGATTCGCCTGTACAGTTTCTGCGATGCGTGGGAACGGAGCTGTCTGGGACGACCAAAGCTCGACGTCTATCCCGTTCGCGTAGCCAGCCGCCGCCAGCAGCTGCTTCGCCTTTGCGACGTCGTGCGCGTAGCCTTTGCGTGTCGAGTCGCCACCAGCGAGAGTCGGCGGAATCACGCCTGCAGCGAGATTTCCCCGGCCACTGACGATTCCATCCAGGATCGCCTTCGCATCGGTTGCGTAGTTCAGAGCCTGCCGCACGCGCGGGTCAGCGAGGGGACCACGGGTTGTGTTGATCGCGATGTAGAAAACGCGAAGTGCGGGCGCAGACTCCAGCATCGCTTTCTTCTCGTCGGTCTGCTCCCAGTTTCTGGTCTCGCCTTCCGGGACATAAAGCACGTCCACGTTTCCGGTCTCGAACTCCGCAACCGCGGTGCTCGGCTCGGCGACGATGCGCGCCATGAGGCTGTCGGCTTTGGGAGCGCCGTCGAAATACGCGTCATTTCTCGCGAATTTGAGATAATCGTCGTGCTTCCACTCGACGAACTTCCATGGGCCTGTGCCGATCGGATGCTCTCCGAAGTTGGCCGGCACCGAGTCGGGAACGATCGCCGCGACCGGCATTGCGAGAAGTTTCGGGAAAATCGCGAACGGCTCTTTCAGCTTGATGACGACGGTCGTGTCGTTCGGCGTGGAAAGTCCGGCGACGGTCTTTCCACCTTTGCCGTCGGCGAATTCCTTCGCTCCGAGAATCGGATAAAGCGGCCAGCCGCGACCGCCCTTTGTCGCAGGGTCGAGAACTCGCTCGAAGCTGTGAATTACATTTCGCGCGGTGAATGGTCTGCCGTCGTGGAACTTTACGCCGCTTCGAAGGTGAAATGTGTAGGTGATTCCGTCGGGCGAAACTTCCCAGGTCTTGGCAAGTCCCGGGGCGACCTGGGCGTCGGGAGTGAACCGAACGAGACCGTCGAATACGTAGCCGACAGCTCTTCCGGTCGGAACGTCAGTCGACAAGGCAGGATCGAGTGACCGCGGGTCGTAAGTGTCGCGCGAGTCGATGAGCGTGCGACGCGCGGGAGACGATTCACCGCCCGTGCATGCCATTGCCGCCAAAAGAGTTGCAAGGAGAAGTCGCGGAATGCGCATGATTGTACCGTTGACATTGTGGGGGCGGACGCGAGAACTTATCGGGCCCTCGAGAAGGCGTCAAACATGAGCGAAGACTACTATTATAGGCGCCGCCTCGCGGCCGCTGATCTCCTGCCCGCCATCGGGGTCGGAATCGCTGCCGGCTTAGGTGCATTTTATCTGGTGCAACTGTTAGTCCAGCGCACTCCGCTGGTCCCATCGTCAGCAGTTGTCCGCGAGCCGTCGTTGCCCGACAAGAAAAGTGGGCCGGCCGGACCGTGGGATCGAAAGCGCGGCGGCTGATGCGCTGCGGGTACGCGCGCTTCCTACTCTCCCTCGGCTGCGCCTTACTCGGCACTACACTCGCGAGACCCGCTTCTGCCCAGGAAGTAAACTGCGATCCTGGTGACCAGGAGGTGCGGAAGCTCGAGTTTACGGGGAACAAGGCATTCACCGACGCCGATCTCTCGAGAATCATCGTCACGACGGCGTCGCCGTTCGCGCGCACGGTTCTTCATCTTCCGCTGACCGTTCGCCGCTGCCTCGATCGCAACGAGCTGCCGAAAGACAGAGCGCGACTCGTGATCTACTATCGTCGCCGCGGATTTCCGGACGCGACTGTCGATACCGCTGTAAAGACGGTTGCAAATAACGCCGTCGAGGTAACGTTCGCGGTTCACGAAGGTCTTCCGACGAAACTGGCGTCTCTCGCCGTGCTTGGCCTCGATTCGGTACGCGATCACGCATCGATCACGCGGAATCTTCCGATACGTGTCGGAGCGCGTTTCGATCGCGTGAACGTCGAAGCTGCGCGCGACAGCATAAGCCGTCGTTTACGGAACAACGGATACCCGCGCTCGGTCGTCACGAACGTCTTCGATTTCGACGACCAGAGTCGTCTGGCGTACGACACAATCACTGTCTCGCCGGGTCCGTTCACGCGAATCGGACACATCGATCTGAAGATCGTGCCGTTCGAGGGAAAGACGCAGCAGGTTCCTGATGCGGTGGTCCGCAGGCTTATCGGACTCGATTCGGGCCGGGTGTATCGCGAAGACGAGCTGCTCGATGCACAGCGGACTCTATATCGAACCGAAGCGTATCAACACGTTTCGCTTCTGCCGGACAGCGCAAGCGGGCCGAACGATTCGACAGTCGATATCCATGTCGTACTGGCCGAGAACACGACGAAGTCGGCGAGACTCGGTGCGGGTTATGGAACGCTCGACTGCTTTCGTCTCACGGGTGAGCTGTCGAATTACAACTTCCTGAACAGCGCGCGAAGGCTCGATCTGACGACGCGGGTGTCGAAGATCGGCATCGGCGATCCGTTATCGGGTGCGAAGGCGCTTTGCCCACAGGCGCAGAACGATCCGTTCAGCCGCAAGATCAACTACTACCTCGGCGCAACGCTCAGGCAGCCGGTGTTTCCCGGTCTTCGCGCTTTGCCGACAATTACCGTGTTCAGCGAACGCGTCTCGGAGTACAACGCGTATCTGCGGACGACGACGATCGGAGGAGTTGCGTCGCTCGATCTGCGCAGATGGCCGACGGTGCCCGTGACGTTCGCGTACTCGATGGATCTCGGTCGAACAGAGGCGCAGCCGGCACTTTTCTGCGCCGTCTTCAATCTTTGCGCCGCGGAAGACAGGCGGCGTGTGCAGCAGACGCAGCGTCTCGCTGTTCTGAGCGCTGTCATCTCGCGCGACAGAACGAACAGCATCATATCGCCGAGCCGTGGTTATCAATGGCGCGTCGAGGCCCGCCACGCGTCGAAGTTCATTCTTTCGGACACGGCGCTTCAGTTCAACAAGGTCGTCGGGGAGCGCTCGCATTACTGGGCAGTCGGGAGCGGGTCTGTGATCGCGCTGCGACTTCGAGGCGGCGCTGTATTCGGCAGAAACTTTGGTACGACGACAGGATTCATTCCGCAGCAGGAACGTCTTTACGCCGGCGGTCCGACAACCGTTCGCGGATTTTCCCAGAACGAGCTTGGGTCGAGCATCTACATAGCCCAGAATTTCTCTGTCGTATTGCCGAGCCAATCGGGACTGCCCGACACACTATTTCGAGTGGCTGACTCGGTGCATGATTTCCGAAGAACGGTTCCGGTCGGCGGAAACTCGATGATCGTCACCAATCTGGAGCTGCGTCTTCCGAGTCCATTTTTGCCTGACTTGCTTCAGTGGACGGTGTTTACCGATGGCGGCGACGTCTGGAATCGCGGGCAGACCAACAGCTTTCAGAATTTTTCATTCAAGATCACGCCAGGAATTCAGCTGACCGCGTTCTCCCCGGTCGGTCCCGTGAGACTAGTGATTGGATACAACCCGTATCGCCGTCCTGCAGGACCGCTGTATTACGAGGTGCCGAATGGTGCGACGGGCGACACCATGAATCCCGGGCCAGCAACTCTGCCGTGCGTGAGTCCCGGGAATATCCTTCCGGTGCATCTCGTCGACGGTGTATTGACGCAGGCTGAGGGTCGCTGTCCGGCAACGTTCACTCCGCAATCCTCTTCCAGCTTTCGCAGCAGGCTCACGTTCGGGCTTGCCATCGGGCAGGCGTTCTAGACCGCGATGTCACGCCGGCAGCGAATCGTCACCTGGAGCGCACTCGCTCTTGTCATCGTGATTCTTCTGGTGGCGGGAATAATCGTGTCGCTGACCCAGACTTCATTCGGGCAGAACCAGGTTCGCGCTTACGTGCAGTCGTGGGTCTCCGGAAAGGTTCGCGGAAAGTTCTACGTTGGCCGGATCAGCGGCGGTCTGGTGAGTGGCGTTACGATCGACTCTGTTGAAATCCGCGACGAAGAGGATTCCCTCTTTCTCGCGACCGGGCCAATTCATGTCAGCTACGACATGCGCGACCTGTTCGACAGGCGGATTCTGCTCAGCCATCTGAACATCGAGCATCCTGTCGCGCACATCAAACAGCACGAGAAGGGCGATTGGAATTTCCAGCGGATTTTTCCCTCGGGTCCCAAGCAGCCGCCAAGCACGGCGCGTGGCTTCGGCGACTACATCGTCATGGACTCGGCCGACCTTCATGACGCGTCGATTGTAGTGAGCCTCACGTGGCATCCGGCCGATTCACTGAAAGGAGCGAGGCGCGACAGCTCCATCGCACACGCTCTCGGATCCCTGACTCGCGTGTCGCCGGGAAATCAGTGGCTGAGCGAGATCAACCGAACGAGTGAAGGCTTCGCGCGCATTTACCGTTTCACGAAGTTCAACGCGAGCCTTGGATATGTGAGGATTGCCGACCCTGACAGTGCGGGCCGTCTTCTCAGATTCAGGAAGGCCAGTTTCGAGTCGTTCGATCCGCCGCTTTCTTTGAAGAACATTGTCGCGGACGTGCGTCACCTTGGCGATTCGGTTTGGGTCAATTCGCCATCATTTCAGCTGACGTCGTCGAAGGGAAGCATTCCGTCCGGAAAGATTGTGTGGGGAAGTGGACTGCCCGTGCGTTATGACTTTCACCTGATCGGCGACCAGGTGTCGATGAGCGATATCGCGTGGGTTTATCCAACGCTTCCGACGACCGGCAACGGCCGAATGGATCTCTACATCAACAACGTGAAGCATCCGCACGTTGTCGACTATGCAATAAGGAACATGGATGTCCGCACGACGAAGTCGCACCTGACGGGAGACATGACTTACGCAGTCGGCGGCGATGTGCTCGTCATGAAGGACGTGCGGATGAACGCGTCACCGCTGGACTTCGAGCTCATCAAGCAGTTCAATGGAAAGCCGTTCCCGTATCCATGGCGCGGGCAGCTCACGGGATATCTTCGCGGGCCTGGCGGGCCGTTGAATCGGTTCAAGGTCGACGAAACGAAGTTCACATTCAACGACGCGAACGTGCCGGGCGCCGTCACTCGCGGATCTGCGCGCGGCGAGCTCGACGTTCTTTATCCTGCGTACACTGTATTTCGTGGCTTCAACGTGAATGTCGAAACTCTTGATCTGCGAACGCTTCAGTATCTGAACCCGCTATTTCCAGAGCTGAAGGGAACTGTGTCAGGAACTACGCGGCTCGATTCGTTGTGGCTCGACGTGCGATTCTCGAATGCGGACATCGTGCATCACGATGGTGATCTCCCGACCTCGCGAATCACTGGCAGCGGCCGCATGACGTCACTTCCGAAAGAGATGCAGTACGATCTCGATCTGCAGGCGGCGCCTGTCTCGATGACGACGCTTCATGCCTCGTATCCGAGCATTCCGCTCCGTGGAAATTTCACCGGCCCCATAAAGGTGAAAGGAGTGCCGGCTAATCTCGACGTGGTGACGACTCTGACCGGTGCCGGCGGAACGCTCTCGTACACGGGCAAGGTCGACAGCAACCTACCGGATTATGGGTACCACGGATCCGGAACGCTGACGGATATCAATCTTCGAACGCTGATCGAGAATCCCAACGCGCCGCGCACGATGCTTTCGGGCGATTACTCGATCGACTTCATCGGCGACTCGCTCGTCGTGGGAGCGGGAACGATCAAAGGCGGAGTTCACGGGACGGCCGAGAAGCTGAATATTGCGTCGTCGACGGCGACGGTGCGGCTCGATCATGGAATCGCACACATCGATACGCTGCTCGTGCAAAGTGACGTAGCACACGCCAGCGCATCCGGCGACGTTGGACTGATCGCCGGAAAATCGGGCAAGCTCGGATTCGTCGTCTCAGTCGATTCTCTCGCTGACGTAAAGCGCTACATCGGACAACACACGCCGATCTCCGGGGACTCGATCATGGGATCGTTGCGTATCGCTGGCGTAGTCGAGGGCACAAAGGACACACTGACGCTCAACGGGACGATGACCGGGCGAGAGCTTTACGCAGCCGGCAAAACAGTCGCGCGGATCAACGGAAAGTTCTCTCTCTCCGGCCTCACCGGAACTCCGAAAGGCGACGTTTCGTTCAGTGCAGATACAATTCGTGCCGGCGCGTTCGGCTTCACATCGCTTGCCGCGGCGGCGAAAGTGAATTCCGCGACGAGCGCGAGTTTCGACGCGAGACTTGCAAGTGAAGGCGGCGTGATCTCCACCGTAGCTGGAAGTGCGAGCCTTCTTGGCGACACCACGATGCTCCGCATCGACAGCGGCAATGTGGTTGTCTCGGACGGCAACAGCTATCGGATCGAGGCCCCGGTCAACGCGCGATTGATTCCCGGCGGGGGATCGCTCGACTCCCTGCTGCTGCGTCACTCGAGTACTGCTCGCCTGGCGGTGAGAGACGTTTCGCTCAGCGGCGACTCGGTACGCGGTAATCTCCGCACAGACAGCGTCGACCTCGGCGTGCTCGAAGCGTTCATTCCCGGATTCCAGAAGGCTCACGGACAGCTCGTCGCGAACGTCGATGTGCGCGGAACCGTCAAGCAGCCGATCATCGACGGACAGTTCAGAATCAGGGATGGAGCGATGACGCTCACCAACGTCGGGCTTGCTCTCGACCGCGTGAATGCGGACGTCCTCCTCGAGCGCGACACCGTATTCATTCAGAGAATGTCCGCCGAAACGTCGCGCGAGCGCCGCGGCACGCTCGGAGTACAAGGCTTCGTGAGTCTCAAGGATTACACGAATCCGGTATTCGCTCTGAGAGCGCAGGCGAAGAATTTCCACATCATCGAGAAGCCGGGCCTTGCTTCGCTCGACATATCCACCGACCAGGATCTCACTCTCAACGGACCATACAGGAACGCCACGGTTACAGGAGCCGTAAGAGTAGATCGCGGAACGATTTACATCCCGGAGCTCCTGACCAAGCAGATCGTCGATCTGAGTGACCCCGAGTTCGCAGGAATCGTCGATACCTTGCTTTCGCGTGACCGGAAGCTCCTTCCGGAAACGCCAAGTGAGTTCGCGCGAAACCTCACGCTGGAGAATGTTGCGGTGAATATCGGCGACGGTGTATGGCTCCGATCATCCGAAGCAAACGTGAAGCTTGGCGGTTCCCTCAACGTCACGCTGGGGCGGAGCCCAACCACGGGTGACCGTTCGCAGCTCGCGCTCGAGGGCACGCTCAACGCAGTGCGCGGAACATACCGGCTGACGCTCGTCGATCCCTTCGTGCAGCCGACGTTCGACGTCGAAAGTGGAAGCCTGCGTTTCTTCGGCACTCCCGATTTGAATCCCACGCTCGACATTCGCGCGATTCACACGATTCGCCAACCGAATCAGAGAAGCGCGAACCTTCGCGACATTCGAGTACGCGTGACGATCGGCGGCACTCTTTCAAAGCCGACTCTCACGCTGGACAACCCTGACAATCTTCCGCTGTCACAGTCGGATCTTCTGAGCTACCTCATTACCGGCGAGCCGGCCATCGCGCTCGACAACTCGCAGGGCCTGTATGCATCGCAGCTTGCGTCGTTTGCCCTGAGATACGGCGGCAATCTTCTCACGAGCGCGATTCCCCGAAATCTCGTGGACATCATCGAGCTTCAAACAGGACGCGTCAACGACACCCGCGCTCAGCAGGCATCCGATCCGTATCTCTACAGTTTGCTCAACTCGCGAGCCATCGTTGGGAAACAGGTCGGCAACAACTGGTTTATCGGTCTCAGCACCGGTCTGTGCTTTGTCAACGCGAATAACTTCCGTGACAACTTTGGACTGAAGATCGAGTATCGCTTCAATTCGATCTACACGGCTCAGGCGGGTGTGGAACCCGGCTCGAGCGACATCACATGCGCACGCAATGCTCCACAGATCCAGCAACAGACTCCGCGACAGCTAGGCTTCGATTTCTTCCGCACGTGGCGATTCTGAGTGACTGAGCTTCGCGAGAAGGACGCGATGATCTGCCGCGCATGCGGAAACGAGGAGCGCGCATCCGAGGGTTATCCATGCGCGGGGTGCGGAACTTTCATCTGCGTCATGTGCAGCTTCCGAGGCGTCGTCCAGTGCCGCAAATGCGCCGAGGCAGCTGAGAGTTCCCAGGTCCCGCCGACACCGTCGCGCGAAATTCCACTCATTGACTGGCCCGAGCATTGAGCCCACGTCACATCCGTGTCCGCACACCGATCGGACCCGTCTTTCGCGAGTCGAAGGCTGCAAGCGTGCAGGAAACCCAGATTCTTTACGGTCACTGCGCGGAAGTGCTGGGAACAGAGGGAAAATGGATGCGTGTCCGGGGCGGCGACGGATACGAAGGCTGGATACACGAAGGCTTCTGCGACGCGGCGGATGCGGTCGGATGCGATGAGTGGGGATGGGGCAGCGAGAAAGAACTATCGATGGGCTGCAGCATGCGCGATGAGCGCGGCGTGACGATCGATCTTCCTCTTGGTGCGCTGCTCCGCGGAGGAAGGTGTATCAGCGGACGCTCCCTCGACCTCGCGCATCGCCGGGAAATCTTTCCACCTGAAGAGAGTGCGATCGTGGCGTCAGCAACTGGCCTGTTTCAGGGCACGTACTACCAGTGGGGTGGAATCACTCCGTGGGGGGCAGACTGTTCCGGCATGGTACAGACAGTATTCGCGCTGCACGGAATCCGCCTTCTTCGAGATGCATGGCAGCAGGCGACGCAGGGCGTCCATGTGGAAGGCGGCCTCGACGCGATCGTTCCCGGCGACCTCCTTTTCTTCTCAGACCGTGAAGACGGACATATCACTCATGTCGCTCTCACTGTTGCACACAATCGTGCCGTGCACAGTGCTATCGGTCGCGGCGGTCATTGCATCGAGTCGTTCGACAGGCCCGATGAGTACGTGAGATCGCTTCTCAAGAACTTCCGATTTGCCCGGCGGATCCTGGCTGGCGTTTCGTGATCGCTAGCTGAACATCCCCGCAGGCTGGGGCATGACCACGGGCGGCGCACTGGTGACGTGAAGGCGAACCTCTGCCGTCGGCGTCTTGTCGAGTGACACCTGCATCGTGTAAAGGCCGGGCATGTTGAGCGGCAGATCGATCACGGCGATGATCGGAAGGTCCATTTCGAATGTGGGGTTCGCTCCAGGCGCGACGTTGAGCTCTCCGTCCGACGACCAGAGCACCTCACCCGACGGATTCACCCAGTTGAAGGTCAAACCGTGAGCACCGACGTCGTCCATGCTCCCCTTGAGCCTGAGGACGAAATGCGTGCGCGGGTGCATCGACGGAAAGCCGCCGACATGCAGCGCATCGAAGACGCCGAGCACGTTGAGCTTCCCTTCCTGGGAGAGATTGGCTCCGTCGGCAAAAACAGCAAACGAGATGTGCATCGGCAGAAAGTAGCAGGAGGGAACAGGCAGCGGCTAGTTTACGCCCGATGACTCCGACCAGGAAACAGAGATTTGGCACAACAGACGCGTTACTGCTTCTGATGGCTTTGATCTGGGGCGTGAATTTCAGCATAGTGAAATTCGGCACCACAGTCTTCGCTCCACTCGCTTTCACAGGTCTTCGCGTCATCATCGCAGCGGTTGTTTTGCTGGGGATAGGCGCTGCGCGCAACAAGCCATGGCCTCGCCGCAACGACATTCTCGCCCTGATGGGACTGGGAATGCTCGGCAACGGTCTCTATCAGATCTTTTTCGTTGAAGGCATCGCGAGGACCAACGTCGCCAACGCTGCGCTGATCGTTGCGGCAGCTCCGGCCTTCATAGCGATCGTAAGCCGAGTCGGCGGAGTTGAGCGTGTTCATAAGCGGGTTCTTGGCGGAATTGCACTGTCCCTCGTGGGTGTTGCTCTGGTAGTACTTGGAAGTGCGCGGTCTCACCAGGGCGAATCGACATTCCTTGGAACCATGCTGGTGTTCGCGGGAACTATCTGCTGGACAGCGTTCACCGTGCTTCTTCAGCCATACGCCCGTCGCCTCGATCCGATTCATCTTTCAGGATTGACGATGCTTGGCGGATGCATCCCGATGGTGTTTGCAACTCCCAGAGCGTTGATGGCGACCGACTGGGCGAACGTCGGTCTCCCCGCATGGGGTTCTATTTTCTATGCGAGTATCATTTCGATGGGCGTCGCGTATCTGTTCTGGTATCGTGGATTGCGGGTGCTTGGAGCGACACGAACGGCGGTGTACGGCAATCTTCAACCGGTGATCGCCATCGCCGTAGCATGGATTTTTCTTGGTGAGCCTCCGACAACCTGGCAGGGAGTCGGCACGGCCACGATCATGACGGGACTTTTTCTGACACGCACATGAGAGTTGTACTGTTCGACATAGATGGAACGCTGCTCAGGAGCGGCGGAGTTGGCCGGATTGCGATGGAGCGCGCGCTTAGCCAGGTGTTCGGCTCGCCGGGAAGTCGCGAATACCACTACGACGGCAAGACCGACCGGCAGATCGTTCGCGATCTGATGCGACTCGACGGACTGACTGACGAGCAGATCGACGAGCGCATGGACGATTTGATCCAGGCATATCTCTCTGGTCTTCACGAAGAGCTTGCTACCGGAAAGCGCGAGGTCCACGTGTTCGTAGGAGTTCGCGAGCTTCTCGACGAGCTCGAAGCCCGCGATGACGTCATACTCGGACTGCTCACCGGCAACGTCGAGCCAGGCGCTCGCGCGAAGCTCGGCGCAGCCGGCATCGACATATCGCGGTTCAAGATCAATGCGTTCGGGTCTGATCACGAGCTGCGTCCGGAACTTCCCGGGGTCGCACAACAGCGCGCTCGGGAGCACCTCGGCCGCGAAATAGCCGGTGACAGACTCATAGTGATCGGGGACACCCCGGCAGATATCCGCTGCGGTGAGGCAATCGGCGCCAGGGCCATCGGAGTCGCGACGGGACGGTATTCGACTGACGATCTCGCCAGCCATGGAGCCTACGCCGTTTTCGAAACGCTTGCCGACACTGCCGCTGTGCTAGAGCGAATCGTGAATGCGTGAGGTCGAGCTCAAGAGCGTTGTCGGCGATCTCGCCGCGAGTCGAATGCAGATCGAACGCTCGGGAGCAAAGCCCGGTTTTGTTGGACAGCTGATCGACAAGCGCTACGACACGCCGGGCGCCGATCTTGTGAGGCGCGATCTGGTGCTGCGGCTGCGCGTCTACGAGCGCGATGGCAGGAAAGAGGGACACCTCGACTGGAAAGGCCAGACTCGGTATGAGGACGGCTACAAAGTGCGTGAAGAGATATCGACGAGCGTCGGCGATCCAGACACGCTCGCAACGATTCTGGAATCCCTCGGTTTTCGGATTGTCAGAGAGATCGAGCGCGAGATCGCGCAGTATTCAGTTGCCGGAGCGACAGTCCGCTTCGAGCGCTATCCGCGCATGGACGACCTGGTGGAAGTGGAAGGCGCGCCCGAATCGATAGAAGAAGCCATCTCCTTCACAGGTCTCCCGAGGGAGGGCTTCAGCTCGCGGAGACTCGCCGATTTCGTGGCGGACTTCGAGGCGCGGACCGGTCACCGGGCTGCCATCTCGTCTCGTGAGCTGCTTGGCGAGTATCTCTATTCCGATTCATCTACCGGTCTCTGATACCTCTGCTGCGATTCGACGCAGAGACCGCAGAGACCGCAGACAACTGCGTTCGACACAGAGACCACAGAGACCACCGAGAACGACATCCAACCCACCTAGCGCGACTTGGCGTTATCTCAACTCACGCCTTCCTTACTTGGGGTCAACCACGGAAAGACGGCTGAGTTTTCATTTTCGACCGCCGTCGTTCCCGTAGTCAACCCAAAAAGCGACAAAGTTCCGTGGAACCGCGGTCGCCTTTTCGACAGATGGTCGGATGTGGTTTCTGTGGTCTCTGTGGTCTCTGTGGTCTCTGTGGTCTCTGTGGCTAATGAGCCGTTTCTGCGGTCTCTGTGGTCTCTGTGTCGACTGGCAGCAGAGGTTCGGGACAAACCCGGGAGTAGCAGAGCCTTTTCCGAAGCCCTGTTTGCTCCCCGAAAGTATCCTGATAGATTTACTCGGCAATGAATTCAGGTCTGAAAATCAGCCGCCTCGCCCTGGTCGCGCTCGCGGTCTTCGTCACAAAAAGCGGCGCCCAGGAGAACCCGGCGAAACGCCTCTCGAGCATCGTAAGTGTTGCCGTTGAAGAATATGGCAAGGCTGTCGACTCGAACGGGCAGCTGATTTCAGCCGATGAATACTCGGAAACGACAGGGTTTCTCGATGATGCCCGGATGGTCGCCCAGCGACTCCGCGGCTACAACGCTCCGAAGACTCAGGCTGTCCTCGACACGCTGATCGCTGAAGTCAAAGCGAAGCGCGCTCCGCAGGAATTGAGGCTTCTCCACGCACGCTTCATCGGAGCCCTCGGCGCCGAGGGAGCGCTCGATCTGCCGACTGCTTCGCTCGATACAGCGAGAGGACACGCTCTTTTTACTACCAACTGCTCATCGTGCCACGGAGATCGCGGACTCGGTGACGGTGTTGCCGCAAAATCTCTCAAAATCGTGGTTCCGGCGATCGGGTCGACGAAAGCGACCCCGACGCTCACGTCGACTCTCGCTTTCAACGTCCTGTCTGTCGGCGTGAGAGGGACGGCGATGGCAGCATTCGCCGGCAATCTCTCGCCGCAGGACCGCTGGAACGTCATCAACTACGTCTATACGCTCCGTGGCACGAAGATGGTGCTGCCGGCAGCGTCAGCCGATGCAACTGCGGCTCCGGGCGCTGCCGCTGCTCGCTCAGTGCTCGCGCTTCTCGACAGCGCGCTCGAGTTCGCGAAGAAGGGGCGCACTGCCGATGCGGGGGATCGCGCGTTCGATGCGTACATCGCATTCGAGCCACTCGAAACTCCAGCCAGGGCCCGCCAGCCTGGGCTTGTTGCATCGATGGAAAGACACTTCGCTGATTTCAAGGGAGCCCTTCGCGGAAACGACCTGTCGGTAGCTGAGAAAGCCCGCGAAGCGATCGCGCTCGATCTGCCAAGGGTGGTCGAGCTCACGCGCCCGACCGGAAGCGGCTGGGAAGCATTCTTCCAGTCGTTCCTCATCATCCTCCGCGAAGGATTCGAAGCGATCCTGGTCATCGGAGCGGTTGTTGCTTTCCTCATCAAGACTGGCAATCGCAACAGGCTCAAGTCGATCTGGCTCGGAATCGGGCTGGGTCTGCTTGCAAGTGGCGTGATGGTCGTGATCCTCAAGACTGTCTTCGCGCATCTTCCGACCAGCAGCGAAGTGATGGAAGGCGCAACACTTCTCATCGCGGTCGCGGTCCTGTTCTCCGTCAGCTACTGGCTCATCTCGAAGGTCGAAGCCGCGAAATGGCAGAAATTCATTCGCGAGAAAGTCAGCACTGCTCTCGATCATGGCGGCGGAAAGGCACTGGCGCTGGTCGCCTTCCTGGCGGTCTTCCGCGAGGGCGCGGAGACGGCGCTTTTCTATCAGGCGTTGTTCAGCGAAGGAAATGTAGCGCTGGCGCTTTCGCTTGGAATTGTCGTTGGCTTCGTCGCGTTGACGATCATCTTCACTCTCTTCTACAAGTACGGCGTGAGGATTCCGATGCGGCCGTTCTTCACGATCACGAGCATCCTTCTCTACTACATGGCGTTCGTGTTCACCGGCAAGGGAATTCGAGAGCTTCAGGAGGGCAACGTCGTGCCGATAACCGTCATGCCGCGTATGCCCAGTTTACCGGCGATGGGAATCTTCCCGAGTCTCGAGACGAGCGTCGCTCAGGCAATTCTTCTCGTTCTCTTCGTCTTCATGATCGTGAAAACGTTCATGCCCCGGAACGAGGCAGTCCCTTCCTAGTCGGCTGGAGCTGAGCTGGCTGGCGGGAAGTGCTAGTTCAGAACGGCTTTTGACACAGAGACCACAGAGACCACAGAAACGACATCCCGGCTTCAACCCAGCGCGGAGCCAACTCAGGTCAAGCTTCTTCAGTTTGGGTTAAACGACGGAAGGACGGACGAGGCCACCGTCGTTCCAGCCGTTCCCCATTTAACCCAAAAAATAAGAAAGCCTGATTTCGAAGTGCAGCCGCTTGCGGTTGAAGCCTGATGTGGTCTCTGTGGTCTCTGTGGTCTCTGTGTCGAAGTAGTCAGCCCGCCGGCCGGCGAGAATAGATGCCGGGCGCGGACGGAGTGACATCGCGCCGCATGAACATCCACGCTGCGCCGAATAGCGCAAAGACAATCGCGATGATTTGAGCGGTCGTCAGCCCGCCGGCGAAAAATCTGTCGTCCTTTGCACGGAAGAACTCGACGATGAATCTCTCGAGTCCCGCGAGAAGGCAGTAGAACCCGAACAGCCATCCGACCGCATGCTTGTGATCGCGGAAGCGCCAGAGGATCAGGAACATCACGAATCCCATCAGCACTTCGAATATCTGCGTCGGGTAGACGGAGACGACCTGCGACGGTGACATCCCGGGAGGAAACTGAACTCCGAACATCTTGGACATGTTCGCGACTGTCGAAGGCGGAGCGCCCTGAGGAAACATTACCGCCAGTGGTCCATTCCATGGGCGCCCGTAATCGTCTCCTACAGCCCAGCATCCCGTCCGGCCAATCGAGTACGCTGCCGGAAGCGCGAGCGCAATGGCATCACTCATTTTCGCGACTCCGAGCTTCTTCTTCAGCACGACAGCAATTACCGCGACAATCCCACCGATCAAACCGCCCCAGAAAACGAAGCCGGCCCGGCTCATGAGCGACCCCATGTCGTGCATCAATATCGCGTAGTAGATCTTCGCGCCGAGCAGTCCACCTATGACCGCGGCGAAAACCATGTCGCCGACCGGAGCAGAGTCTTCACCTCGCCGCTCGAGTTCTTTCGTGGTCACATGCTGGCCAATGACGAATGAGAGCAGCATCGCCAATCCGAAACCGGTAGCCTGAAAGGGACCGATCTGGTAAGCGACTGGATGGTGAACTATCGAAGCGAAGATTCGGAACATCGGACGGGGCTGAAGTGTCAGGCGGCGACGAGGCCGGGAATCGGCAGACTTGCAAACGCGTTGAGGTCGAGACCTGCACGCTCACCACGCTCGAATCGAAACAGGCCAGCTCTCGCGATCATTGCGGCGTTATCGGTCGCAAGCCGCGGTGATGGCGCAAATACAGTAGCACCAATCTCGCCGGTTCGCTCGCGCATCGCTGCAACAAGCGCCGAATTGCACGCGACACCCCCGCCGAGGACGATGCGATCGCGTCCAAACGCGTCTGCGGCGCGGAAAGTCTTCTCGACCAGCGATCCGATCAGCGCATCCTGAAATCCACGGGCGATATCGGCCTTGTCGCGGTCGATGTCGTCGCTGCCTCTGACGGCATTGAGGACCGCGGTCTTCAGGCCACTGTATGAGAACGCGTAGTAGTCCGGATCGCCCGGAAGGTCATTGCGCCGAACCATCGGGACGGTGAAGCGGAAACGCGACGGATCGCCTTGTCTTGCAAGCTGCTCGATCGGACGTCCGCCCGGATAGGGAAGTCCCATCAGCTTCGCGGTCTTGTCGAACGCTTCGCCCGCGGCATCATCACGCGTTGAGCCGAGGAGTCTGTAATTCCCCCACGCTTCGACGTCGAGTAGAAGAGTGTGTCCGCCGGAGACGAGCAAGCCAGTGAACGGCGGAACTGCACCGGCATTTTCGAGCGCGGTCGCAAAGAGATGTCCTTCCATGTGATGAACGCCAATCACAGGAATATCCAGCGAGAACGCGAGCGATTTGGAATAGCAGACACCCACGAGGAGCGCGCCGATGAGTCCGGGAGCATGAGTGACAGCAACTGCGTCTATGCCCGACTGATCGATTCCCGCGTCGCTGAGAGCACGCGACACGACCGGAACGATGCTCGTCAGATGCGCTCTCGACGCGATCTCCGGAACGACACCACCGAAAACCTTGTGGATGTCCTGAGACAGGATCACGAGCGAGCGAAGCGTAACGTCGTCGCCGGTTCCTTCCAGAACGGCTGCTGACGTCTCATCGCACGAAGTCTCGATCCCAAGGATGACGGCCAACTAGCTCACCCGCTCGGCCAGCAGACGCTCTATGAGCGCGCGGTTTGAAGGAGAATTCCAGTTGGTCGCGCCGAGGAATTTTCTGCGGATGATTCCGTCGCGGCCGATGATGACAGTTTCCGGGTAACCCGACGTCTGGTAGTCGCGGCTGATCTTTCCATCCTGGCCGCCCGGATCGTGCAGTACCTCGAACGTCAGGTGGTATTCCTTTGCGAATTCGCGGATGGCCGTGTCGTAGCCCGGATCGTCCACGCTGATCGCAATGACCTTGAGTCCCTTTGGTGCGTAGGCGCTGTTGAGCTTCTCGATGCTCGGCATCTCGACGCGGCATGGTCCGCACCAGGTCGCCCAGATGTTGATGAGGACGACCTGACCCTTGTAATCGTCGAGCGTTTTCTTCTTTGGTGTCGAGTCGAGAGTCATCGCGACGAAGTCGGGAGCTTTTGCGCCAAGGCCGACTGGCTCGAGCTCGTCGGCGAGAAAGTATCTGCCTGCGGCGGCAAGTGATGCGACAGTGACGACAATGAGCGCAACAACAACGAGCTGCTTGCGACCGGTCACACCGACTCCAGGCAAAGCTTCCTGAGCGCGTCGATCTCAGCCTTTGGATTATTTGCGGTGAAGATCGCGTTGCCGGCGACGAACGTATTTGCTCCGGCGCGCCATGCATCGTGAATAGTCTGCCGCGAGATGCCGCCATCCACCTCGAGCGCGGCGTTGCTTCTGAACTCGTCGAGCATGTGACGGGAACGCGCGATCTTGTCGAGCGAAGCGGGAATGAATTGCTGTCCGCCAAACCCTGGATTCACTGTCATCACGAGAAGAAGGTCAATGTTGGCGACCACCTCGCGCACCGATACGAGCGATGTTCCGGGATTTATTGCCGCGCCCGCCCAGCATCCAAGCTCTCGAATTCTCGCCAGCTGTCGTTGCAGATGCGGCGCCGCTTCGACGTGAATCGTCATGCCGGTCGCGCCGGCTCCGGCAAAGCTTTCGAAATAGTTCTCGGGGTCACGGACCATGAGGTGAACGTCGAGCGGAAGCGAAGTCAGCTTTCTCACCGTGCCGATCATCTTCTCGCCGAACGTGATGTTCGGAACGAATCGTCCGTCCATCACATCGAGATGAATCATGTCGGCGCCGCCATCGACGCACATTGCGATGTCGTCGGCGAGCCTGCCGAAATCGGCACTGAGAATTGAAGGCGCTATTCTCGCTTTCATCGAGCAGCTCCCGGAGCGAACGGTGAAAGCTGAAGTGAATCGGGGTGGGTTGCATCGACACGCGGCGGCGGTGGGAATCTGGAGATACGGAGATTCACGCTTGCCCCTGAGGATACCGTTGCGCCTGGTGCTGGTGCCTGGCTGAGAACTGTGTTTTCGGGCATCAAGGAGCTTGTGTCACGGCTTGTTGCGCCAAGACGGAGTCCGAGCTGTTCGAGAGTCGAGCGTGCATCTGGAAGCGTGCGACCGGTCAGGTCTGGAATCTGAACTGACGATGGTCCCTGACTCAGCACGATGCTGACCGTCGCCGGCAGCTGGAGTGACGTGCCAGCGGGCGGATCGCTGCTGATCACTGCACCCCGGGCAAGATTACTTGTCTGCTGCGAAATGGTTCCGAACGTGAAGCCAGCATTCTCGATCGCGATCTGGGCCTGCTGCTGCGAAGATCCGGAAACCTCTGGCACCACCGCTGTTGCCTGTCCACCGCTGACGATGAGCGTGACGTCAGACCCGCGCTTCTGAACACTTCCTGCAGGCGGATCCTGATCGAGAATCACGCCCGCTGCGATCGTCTTGTGAAAGCGGGTTTCTCCCTTGATCGCATGAAACCCGGCTTTGTCGAGCGCCGACGACGCAGCGTCGTATGTCATTCCAACCACTCTCGGGATCCGACCATCATCGGGAAGTACTTCAGCAGGGAAAGCAAAGAAGAACAGCAGAAGATAGGCGATCAAGAATCCGCCGACTGCTACGATCAAGTATGGAAACGCACGCCTCGAGAGGGTGCGAAGACTCACCTACTGACTCCTTCGCAGGCGCGCAGCGAACGCACCGTCGCTGCCATGCACCTGCGGGAGCACGCGAAGGTATCCGCCGTCGATCGTCTCGGGAGGTACCGATCCGGCAGGAGGCGGCTCGAGCTTCCAATCCGAGTTCGACTTGAGGAAAGCTTCGATCTGCGCCTCGTTCTCTTCCGCCTCGAGAGAGCACGTGCTGTAGACGAGTAGCCCGCCGGGCCGTACAGCTTCGGCGGCCGCGCGCAGAATGGTTGCCTGAAGTGCAGCCATTAGCGAGATGTCCGAGATTTTCAAGCGCCAGCGGGCATCCGGATGACGCCTGAACGTTCCGGTGCCCGTGCACGGTACGTCGATCAGAACCACGTCGGCGTCGCGGACAACCGGCATTCTCGCATCGCCAACCGCGACGAAGAGATTGTGCGCTTCGAGGCGCGCGCGATTGTCGAGCAGACGCCCAAGTCTCTGTTCTGATTTGTCGACGGCAAGAACCACTTTCGCTGTGCGAGTGAGCTCGAGGGATTTCCCACCAGGCGCCGCGCACAGATCGGCGACAAACGAGTCGGCCGGAATTGCCGCGTACTGAGTGACCAGCGTCGATCCTGGATCCTGTACGAAAAACAATCCCTGCCGAAAGGCCCCGAGCTCGGTGAGTGAAATACCGCCGCTGATCTGGATGCTGTCACGAACGAGCGGTGCATCCTCGACCTCGACTCCGGAACTCTCGAGCATCGCTTCGAGCTGCTCGCGCACGATTCCGTAAGGACGAATCACAACCGGCGCTTCAGCGTTGTTCTTCATCATCAGAACGGCTGCGGCCTCCTCTCCCCATCGAGCCATCCAGCGCGCGACCAGCCAGCGAGGATGCGAGTACTTCGTCGCGATGTCGCTGAGCTTGTCTCCCGACTGCGGCAGCGTCAGATCGTTCCGCTCGCGGTCGATGCGGCGAAGCACGGCATTCATGAGCTTGCTCGCACCAATTCCGTGACGAACCTTCGCAAGCTCGACGGTCTGTGCAATTGCCGCATAAGCCGGGACGCTGCCCATGTGCAGCAGTTGATAGACGCCGAGCCGCATCAGATCGAGCAGATCGGGATCGATGCGCGTGAGTCCGCCCCGCACGCGCGCTTCGAGATGTGCGTCAATTGTCCCGCGCTGTCGCAGCATTCCACACATCAGCTCGCGCAGCCAGCGACGGTCGCGCGCATCGAGGTGTGCAGTTCGCCGCTCGAAGGCGGCGTCGAGCATCTCACCACCGCGGATGTCTGCGCAGATGCCGGCGGCGACGACTCTTGGAGCCGTCACGCCACCTACCGCAACCTGGAGCGCACTATCCTGCGACATCACGATCCGAGCATTCCAGCGATGGGCGAGGACGGAACCGCGGTCTCGCGACGAGGCATGCGTCCGGCGAGATAGGCGAGGCGTCCGGCTTCGACAGCCATGCGCATCGCGGTCGCCATACGAAGTGGATCGGATGCAGCGGCAATTCCGGTGTTCATCAGAATTCCATCCACGCCCTGTTCCATCACTATGCAGGCGTCGGATGCCGTTCCAACTCCGGCGTCGACAATTACGGGGACCTTCAGTCGCGACTTGATCGTGCGAATCGCGTAAGGATTCAGCATTCCGAGTCCAGATCCGATCGGCGAGGCAAGCGGCATCACGGCGACAGCACCTGCATCCTCGAGACGAAGTGCAGTGATGAGGTCGTCGTTCGTGTAAGCCATGACCTTGAAGCCCTCGCCTGCCAGAACCCGCGTCGCTTCGAGAAGGCCCGCGGTGTCCGGAAGAAGAGTTTCGGTATCGCCGATCACTTCGAGCTTGACCCACTCGTTGAATCCGGCGGCACGAGCGAGACGCGCGTACCTTATCGCATCCTCGGCGTTGTAGCAGCCGGCGGTGTTTGCCAGAAGGAAGAACTGCTCGGGATCGAGATGATGAAGAATTCCTTCTTCACTCGCGCGATTCAGATCTACGCGTCTCACCGCGACCGTCACGACCTCGGCACCTGATGCCTCGATCGCGTGAATCATCTCCGCGTTCGACTTGTACTTGCCCGTTCCCACCAGGAGGCGGGATCTGAACTCGCGGCCTCCGACTACGAGAGGCGAAACGTCGAGCGTCGGCTCGAGTGTAGTTGCCATTTCAGCCGCCACCGACAAAGTGAACGATTTCGACGACGTCGCCGTCACTCAGCGGGCGGGTCGCATAGCACTCGCGATCGCGAAGGATCAGCCGGTTGTGCTCGACGACAACGAGGCGGGGATCAATTCCCAGGGAGCCGAGCAACCCCGCGACGGTGCTATGGGGCGCAAGCTCACGTGGTGCTCCGTTCACCATCAGGGTGATCATCTCGCCTGCGTGCGGAGGCTGAATCATACGCTGAAATATAGCGCGTGATCGGTTCGACAAAGTCGTTGGCGCGCCTCAGTGGGAGCCGCGTTTTCATCAGGTCGTCGTCCCCGGCTTCCGGTTCGTTCGTGTGCCAGGACGCACCACGGATCGTCGCTACTCCATAAGCACCGCCCTCGATCAGCTCGGCCACGTTTTCCGGTTTGACGCCGCCGATCGCGATGACCGGGATAATCACGCTTTCGGCAAGCTTTCTGACGAATTCGACGCGCGCCGGCGGCCGCCCCTTGTGACTTGGGGTTTCGAAAATCGTTCCGGCCACGCACCAGGCAGCTCCGGCCTTTTCGGCTTCGACGGCCTCTTCGACGCTGTGAACGCTCGCACCGATCAGCGTGTCAGGGGCAACACTCAGCGCTTCTGCGACCTGAAGTGAATGGGAAGCGAGCTGAATTCCGCGGGCCCCCACGGCGCGAGCGACATCGACACGGTCGTTGACCATAAGCCAGCATCCGGTGGATTGCTGCATCTCCGCCAGCTGGGCAGCGATCTCGTAAAACTGTCTGCCGGATGCGCGGGAGCATCGGAGATGGACCGCGCCTTTTGGGCCGAGCGCGGTCATGATGCTCCGTGCTCGATCGACAAACCCTGGTTCAAGAACTGAAGAGCTGTCGGTTACCGCGTGCACTACCGGCAGCGGCGGACCGGGCAGGCGTTCTAGGCTCGGCATTTATCGCCGACCGCAACCCCGCGGCCGCGCGCCCATTCAGCTGAGCGCATCCGGCTCTTTCCTGCTGGCTGGACATCCTGAACGCGGACCGCCGTGTCCGCGCACATCACCACCATTCCGTCCTGGACTGAAATGACGTCACCGGTCTCCGGAATGTGCTGGTGCTGAAGAACTCCTTCGAGCGGCACTACCCGTGGTCCGAAGAGCTTGACGTCGGCGCCGTTGATCGTGGTGAACGCGCCCGGCTTCGGATCGTACGCGCGAATCGTCCGGGCTACATCGCCGGCAGGCAGATTCCAGTCGATAACCGCATTGTCGCGGCTGACTTTGAACGCGTAAGTCGCGCGCGAATCATCCTGCGGTTGCTCGACGGCGACGCCGAGCTCGATCAGAGCAAGCGATTCGAGAAGCGTTAGCGCCCCAAGCTCTGAAAGACGGTTTTGCAGCTCGCCATAGGTCTCGTCTTCGAAAATCGGTGTAGCCGCAGTGAGAATGACCGGACCCGCGTCCAGCGCGGGAACCATTCGCATGATCGTCACGCCGGTTTCTGTGAGTCCCTGGCGAATCGCAGCCTGAATCGGCGCTGCGCCGCGAAGCTGCGGAAGCAGGGAAGCGTGAATGTTGAGCGTCCCGAGCCGCGGCAGATCGATGATCCGTCTCGGCAGAATGTGTCCGTACGCGACAACGACTGAGATATCCGGCGCCATCCGTGTGATCGAGTCGATGAACTCCTCGTCTTTTGGCGTTCCGGGCTGGTAGATGGGAATGTGCTCTTCGAGCGCGATCTGCTTGACCGGCGGCGGTGTGACTTTTCTCGAGCGGCCTTGCGGCTTGTCGGGCTGTGTCACTACGCCCGTTACTTCAAATCCTTCTCCGATCAGCGCCCGGAGAGGAGCAGCTGCGAACTCGGGCGTCCCCCAGAAGAGGACGCGCACCTAGAGCTCGCCTTCGCTGCCGTGCGGTCCGGCCTGCTCGACGGACACCTTCCGAATGAAGCCGGGATATTCATCCTTCATCTTTTCCCACTTCGACATCGCGGAGCGACGCTTGAGCACACTCAGGTAGTCGATGAAGAGCTTTCCGTCGAGGTGATCGATCTCGTGCTGCATGCAGCGCGCAAGAAGCTCTGTTCCTTCGACCTCCACCTCGTTTCCGTTCTCGTCGAGCGCGCGCACGACAACCCGGCTAGAGCGCGTAACGTCACCGAAGATTTCCGGGATCGAGAGGCACCCTTCCTCTCCGCGAGCAGATCCTTCGCGCTCGGTGATCTCCGGATTGATGAACGCGAACTTCCGGCCTTCGACGTCCATCACCGTGATTCTTTCGGTTCTACCGATCTGCGGTGCCGCGAGACCGATTCCCTCGGCCGCATACATGGTGTCGAACATTTCGGAGATGAGAGTTCGAATCTCTGAAGTGATCTTGGAAACCGGTTCCGTCTCCTTGCGCAGAATCGGGTCGCCGAGGACCCGAATATCGAGAATCTTCACCCCTGCGTCGCCGATCCGGGTCCGGAGCGGGAGACGCGTGCGATTCGGCCGCGCT
>JADGQR010000162.1 GCA_017881685.1 Gemmatimonadaceae bacterium | reverse complement strand
TGTGGGCAGCATTCGCCTTCAACCGGCTCGTGCGCCTTCGCAATCAGGTGCGCACCGCGTGGGCTGATATCGATGTGCAGCTTCGCCGGAGGCACGATCTCGTTCCGCAACTCGTTGCAGCGGTGAAAGGTTACAGCGGATACGAGCGTGGCGTGCTCACATCGGTTACGGAGCTTCGCGCACAGGCGATAACTCAGAAGAGTCCGGCACAACTCGGCGCAACAGAGGCAGCACTAGGGAAGGGAGTGACGCAATTGCTCGCCGTTCAGGAAGCATATCCCGAGATCAAGGCAAACCAGAACTTCCTGCAGCTCCAGCACGACCTGGTCGAAGTCGAGGACAATCTTCAGTACGCGCGCCGATTCTACAATGGCGCGGTGCGCGACTTCAACACGTCCATCGAGCGGTTTCCCGGGATGCTGATCGCTCATGCAGGAGGATTCACCGAAAGCGAATTCTTCAATGCCGATGAAGCCGACCGGCCGGCCGTGAATGTGAACCTCTCATGAAAGGAATCATTGTCGCATTCCTCGCGACAACAATTTGTGCGACCACGCTCGATGCGCAGGAGCAAATCAAGTCCTACAACAGTCTCGTGGAAGTCCATGTCGACGGCAGCATCGACGTGACCGAACGCATCAGCGTTCACGCTGAAGGGAATCAGATTCGCCGGGGCATCTACCGCGATTTTCCGACGATTTACAAGGATCGATTCAACAATGCTGTTCACGTTGGATTCGATGTGATCAGCGTCCAGCGAAATGGGGTGACAGAGCCATGGTTTACGGAGAAGAAGCCGAACGGAATCCGCGTCAATACGGGCAACGATAACTTTCTGCCCGTCCCGGCTGACTACACCTACACATTCAGGTTTCACACCACACGGCAGCTTGGATTCTTTCCCGATCACGACGAGCTCTACTGGAACGCAATCGGAACCGGCTGGATTTTCCCGATCGAAGGCGCGCTTGTGGAGGTGCACCTGCCTGCACCGGTTCCTGTCGCCCAAATGCATGCTGAGGCCTACACCGGTGTGCAAGGAGCGAAAGGGACCGGATACGAAGCTGAGGTGACCGCGCCCGGCATCGCGGCCTATCGACTCACTCAGCCTCTCAAGCCATACGAAGGCCTGACGATCGTTCTCACGTTCCCGAAAGGCCTGGTACTGCCTCCGACGAGCGCGGATAAGACTCGCTCGCTATTCGCTGACAATCGCGGAGTACTGGTGGCGCTTGCGGGACTCATTGCGATGCTGCTCTACATGGCGCGCGAGTGGCGGCGCGTCGGGCGTGATCCAAAAAAGGGAATCGTCATCGCGCGCTATGAGCCGAGCGAGGGTCAGACGCCGGCGGGGCTTCGTTTCATGCTGAAGATGGGGTACGACATGAAGTGCTTCACTGCGGACGTGCTCGCGCTCGCAGTTGCTGGGCGTCTTCGCATCAATCAGGAGAAGCACATGTTCGGCGATCAGTGGAGTCTCGAGAGAGTCAGCGCCGGTGTGCCGTCGCCCATCTCAGTCGGTCAACAGACATTGCTTGCCGGATTGTTCCCCGGTGGCGAAGACACGCTGATACTCAAGAACACCAATGCCGCGATAATGTCCGCCGCGCGCCGGCATCACAACGAAGTACTTCTTCGCCAGTATCAGCCCGAATACTTCAACAGAAACGGCGGCAAGGTTTTTCTTGCAGCGCTGATCGCAATCGCTGCGGGTGTCATCGCAGTTCTGGCGTCACAGGGATTCGGCATGCCGTTCATCTACGCGATTGGAGTGCTTGGCATGTTATCGCTGATCGTCTTTTCGCGGCTCGTTCGTGCACCGACGTTGAAGGGCCGCGTGCTTCTCGACGAGATCGAGGGATTCAAGCTCTATATGACCGTGGCCGAGCGGCAGGGGCTCGCGAGTATGCGGGGGCCGGATGAGCCGGTGCTCGATGCGAAAAGGTATGAAGCGTTGTTGCCGTATGCAGTTGCGCTCGAGGTTGAAGATGCGTGGACGAAGAAATTCACCGCTGCTGCGGGTGCTGCGGAGGCAGCGGCTGCGGCGAACAACATGGGCTGGTATCACGGAAGCGCGCCGATATCGAATCTCGGGAGTTTTTCGAATGCAATTGGCTCGAGCCTGAGTTCGTCGATTTCGTCGGCGTCGAGTGCGCCGGGAACCAGCTCAGGAAGTGGTGGGGGAGGATCTTCTGGTGGTGGTGGTGGCGGAGGAGGTGGCGGTGGGCGATGAGTGTTCTCCTGGATAGAGGATGATGTGACCGCGCGTCAGGGATTTCCTCACCGCCACTGCGGTTCTTCCTGACAGAACGCCCCGCGACTTACCCGTATTCTCAAGCGGAGAACCATCAACGCCAACGACGCGGGTAATCGCCATGTATGCTTACGCAGGATCGATCGAGACAGAGACGCTCGATAATCCGTCCCTCCGCAGTCCGCTCACATCAGACGCGATGGAGACGACAACGAATGACCATACGTCAGCGCCGCCGATCGTCGTCACGCATGAGGGAGGACTGAGATTCAGCGCGCAGGCTCGGTCTCACCGGATTGTGACTGACCAGTCGCGGAAAGCAAACGGCAGCGACACCGGACCAACACCTGTCGAGCTCCTCGGCGCTGCTCT
>JADGQR010000161.1 GCA_017881685.1 Gemmatimonadaceae bacterium | reverse complement strand
AGGAGGCAGGTGAGGCCGAAGACGCCGGCGCCTGCATGTACGTTTGCGTCGGAGTATTACTGCACGCGGTGTCGCTTGACCTGAAAGTGTCCCAGTCACCGAAGAGTTCATCGCCAGAGTGCCCGAAAAGTTGCACGTTCCCCCGCCTCCGCTGCTCGAGCCGCAGTCGACGCGAATCGTGTAACTGCCGGTCAGGAAATCGCCGATGTAGCCGAAGCCAAAGAAGTAGGAGCCGGATGTTGTGAACGTGTATGTCAACGAAACAGATGCTGAGCCGGTGTTCGACGCTAGGATCGTGCCGTTCGTCGCCTGAACGGTCACCAGCGTCGGATTGCCAGTCGCCGTCGTTGCCCGTTACGGTAACCGTCTGGGCCCGGCTGTCGCGTTGAAAGTCCAGAAATCGACGTAGAAGTTTCCCGTCAGGCAACTTGGACTACTCGTTTGCGACGCACCACAATGTGATCACCGGGGCGACGCTGTATGACATGGCGTGAATGCCACCGGCCGGCACCGTGCTCGTGAGCGCGTCCCGCAGTGCGCTCTGAGCCGGCGACCCGTGCAGGTGCGATTGACCACTCAAGGACGCAGACAGACCGATCCGCCGGGACGCTCGGACCGAGAACGTCGTGCAATTACTGCTCGATCGTGATGTCGTTCACGACTCGTTTCACGCCGTAAACCTTGAGGGCATCGTCGCGCGCCTTGTCGCGGTCAGAACGGTTCTTCACGTGCCCTTTCAGATATGCGGTGCCGTCCTCGTAGACATCGACTTCGAGACCCGTAATTCGGTCCTCGAGAAGGTTCTTTCTCACGTCGGCTTCGACAATCTCGTTGCGAACCTTACCTTTCGGCGCAGCCTTGCCCCAGGAGTTGCACCCGCCCGAGAGAGCCATCATCAGAATCATCGGGATGAGTAGATACCTTTTCATATTTCCTCCGTTCCTTAGCGAACGCTGCTGGTGCCGTCGCTCGGTCGACGTTGATCACCAGCAAGAACCGATCCCTGCTCGCGGTGTAAGGTAATGAGCGCGGGTCCTTCCGCACACTTGTCGTCGGGCAACGCTCTGGACTGAGTGGCTGAAAATCGCGAGGTACCGCTCCGGTTCCGGCAGAAGCCACAATCATTTTCTCGACTGTATAGCAATTCAGCCGAATAGATTTCGTTTCTCTGCTTTGACCGCGTCACAGACCACGCGCTCGGCGCTCTCTCTTGTTGATGTGTCGGTTCTTCGCCTCCTCGATCGAGTGCGACGCGGTCAGACGCTCATCCTCGCCGGCCATGGCCGCCAGCCTTTCGTAGTGCGCGCTGAGCGTGTGCAAATCTTCCTCGGAGAAATGCTCGGCTGCGATGAGGCGGTTGCTTGCTCCGTCCACCGCTGCCACAAGCTCGTTGAGCTTCATGTGGACGGCGAGCGAGTCTTTGTTCTGTGACCTCTGAATGAGGAACACCATGAGGTACGTGACGATGTTCGTCCACGTATTCATCACCAGCTGCCACGAATCCGAGAAATGAAAGACGGGGCCGCTGACCACCCACGCGAGAATTGACGCTGTCGCGAGGCAGAACGCGATGTTTCCTCCGGTCCAGTTGGTCACGCGCTCAGCGAAGCGTGCGAGAAAACCACTCGTTGTTTCTGACATGATCCCTCCACTTTCGTTTGAAGACTCTCGATGACGAAGTAGGCGTGCCAAAGTGCCGCGTCGCGGCGGACGACGCTGACGACTGCCAAACTCGCAACAGGCACGTCGATGCGGACTGGCACACCTGTATACTGCCGGATCCGTTTGGCTTCGGCACCCGCGGCGGGAAATCACCACGACGAGCCTTCGGGCAAGCGGCTCGCTTCGCTCGCTCTGCTCGCTCTCGGTATCGTCTACGGCGACATCGGCACAAGCCCGCTGTACGCGTTGCGCGAGTGCTTTTACGGATCGCATCCCGTTCCCGTCACGCGCGAGAATGTTTACGGAGTCTTGTCTCTGATTGTCTGGTCGCTCGTGATCGTCGTGACGGTGAAGTACCACGTGTATGTTCTCCGCCTCGACAATCGAGGCGAAGGCGGAATCCTCGCACTGATGGGACTCTTGACGAGGGACAAGTCGCGCCGGGTGGCGTTACCAGCCCTGCTCGTGATTGGTGTGTTCGGCGCAGCGCTGCTCTACGGCGATGGGATGATCACGCCTGCAATATCGGTTCTGAGCGCCGTCGAGGGGCTGGAGATCGCAACTCCGTTCTTCAAGCCGTACGTCATTCCGCTCACGATCTTCATCCTCGTCGTTCTCTTTCTCTTTCAGCGCCGAGGCACGGCTCGTATCGGTAAGGTGTTTGGTCCAATCATGATCGTGTGGTTCGGCACACTCGCCTTGATGGGGATTCGCGGCATCCTCTGGGAGCCATCTGTATTACTTGCGATCAACCCGATCCACGCGATTCGCTTCTTCGTGACGAACGGCATGCACGGATTCATGGTGCTCGGCGCGGTGTTTCTCGTTGCAACCGGCGGTGAAGCACTATACGCAGACCTTGGACATTTCGGAGAGCGCGCAATCCAGATAGATTGGTTCAGCCTGGTCGGCGCGTCGCTGGTACTACAGTACTTGGGACAAGGTGCCTTGCTGATCCGGCAGCCAGCGGCGGCGCATAACCCGTTCTACCTTCTCGCCCCCCAATGGGCTCTCTATCCATTAGTTGTTCTTGCGACGATGGCGACGATTATTGCTTCCCAGGCGATCATCTCCGGGGTCTTTTCTCTTACAAGACAGGCGATTCAGTTGGGATATCTGCCGCGCATGCAAATCATTCACACGTCAAGCCGCGAGATCGGCCAGGTCTACATGCCAGCGGTAAATTGGACACTGATGGTCGCCACCATCGCGCTCGTCCTCGGATTTCGAAGCTCGAGCAATCTGGCGGGCGCATACGGAGTCGCTGTGAGCACGACGATGATCATCACCACGCTCCTTGCTGGAGTCGTAGCTCGCGATCTCCTTCGCTGGAGCGCAGCCTTGGCGGGCGCAATCACGGTTGCGTTCCTCGTACCGGACCTCGCATTCCTCGGGGCGAATCTTTTCAAGATCGCGGCTGGAGGTTGGTTCCCTCTGCTCGTAGGCACGTTCGTCTTCACGCTGATGACCACTTGGCGGCGTGGCCGGCAGATCCTCAATGCCCGTCTGCGCGAGGGAGCCATGTCGCAGGAAGCTTTCCTGGCATCTCTGCGAGCGCGAATGCCAGTACGCGTTCCCGGCACCGCAGTCTTCATGCATCGGACGGACGAGGTCATTCCTGCGGCGCTGCTTCAGAGCCTCAAGCACTACAAAACGCTTCACGAGCAAGTCGTGCTGCTCACGATCATCATCGAAGAGGTTGCACATCTGAGCGACGAGGAGCGCTTAAAGATCGACGACCTAGGTGAGGGCTTGTTCGGTGTAAGCGGGCGTTACGGTTACATGGATGCGCTCGATGTTCCTCTTCTGCTCGAGTTGGTCGCTGCGAAACAGAGCCTCAAGATTCCGGATTTGGATACCACCTATTTTCTCGGTCATGTGACGCTCGTCGTGACTCCGCGTCCGAGTGGAATGGCAACGTGGCGAGAGAAAATCTTCGCGTCGATGCTTCGTAATGCGGAAGGGGCCGCACGATTCTTCCGATTGCCCATGGACAGGGTGGTCGAGCTTGGAGTGCAGATCGAGTTCTGAAGACCCGTCGAAGCTTTCAGTGCTGTGCGATTCGAATTCTGCAGCGGCTATCGTCCACTGAACGATCAACCGTGCGCCCAGCTTCATCCTTTATGCTGAGGGATCTTGAGCGGAAGACGCGACCGCGAGCCGGGTGAGCCTTCCTTCAGTCTGAGGTCTGTGGGTCGCTCGGAGCCAACACCTGGTGGGGCGCACGCGCCCCCGCGCGCCGGTCACGCGCAGCTCTCCTCCGCGACGCTCGAACTGGAGGCGCTCGATTTCGCAGTGATGGACCAAGCGGACGCCGCGAGCCATCGCGTCCGCAAGATAGGTGATCATCGTCCCCTGCTTGCGGTCATACGCGCATCCCTCCGCGCAATAACCGCAGCGGAGACAGTCGCGCATGCCGCCGAGGAACCCGAAATAGTTGAATTTGATCGGTTTCTGCAAGGGGGAAGGGTAGGGGTCAGCCCGACGCTATTGCGGCAATTCGCGATTTGATCGCATCGGGTCAAGGCGGCGTCCGCTTCGGTGACGGGCAGCCTTCGCAGGTTCGCCCCTCGGCGGCGCCTGGATCATGCCTCATTTTCGGCCTCGGCACCGTCCCGGCAATCTTCATCATTTCTTCATCAGTTTCTCCCGCGTTCACTCGGTTTCGGCCGTGGCGTTGGTCGGGAGCGTTCATTCTCATCGTCGGTGTACTGCTCATTCTGCGCGGCACGGCAGCGCTCGGAATCGTGCCGCATACAATTTTCTGGTGAGCCAGCGCACACAGGCCACCAGTGCGCAGCGTAGAGCCGCGCAGCAATCGCTCTGGCCCCAGGACGTTCGGGCGTGTTCGCAACGTGTGCTTCCTGGTTCTCGGTGAGATGGGCACTGAAGAACTTGATCGCCACCGAGCGCCGAGATAGACGTCACCCAGTCCGCCGGCGCCAGCCTCCGCGATCACCCCGCCTTCATGGAGAAGCGGCGCATATTGGGAATGGCTCAAGGAAATCGCGTAGCTTCCGGCCAAGTCCGCACGCGCGGCTCAGATCTCAGCCGTCCAATGACGCCGCGTGAAACAGATGGAAATACGGTCACTCCTTACTTCAATGTGATGCAGACGCAGAAAAACGCCGGCTGTGATTTGGCCGCGTCCGGGGCGGACATGCTGGCCGGCGCGGACAGATCTCGCCTGCTACGCCATGGCGCGTCACCCGTCTTTTCAGCAGCCGCCGTTCTTGGATCTGGTCGTTTCGAAGCTCGAAGCGGTGAAGGGGGGCGAGACCGCCCGACTCGGTCCTTGGCAAGCTCGGGTCTGCAGAAGTGGCGAAACTAAACTGCTATGTCGGTCGATGTGTGACGCACTTCCGCATTCAAGGGCATGAAGACTGCACCCGGTGTCGACTCTGGAGGACCGCTTATGAAGCCACGCCATTTGTACGCTGCTGTTTTTGTGGTCGCATTTCTCGTTACGACGAGTGCATCAGCCCAACACACGCAGTTCGACGCGCATGACCGTCAGGTCACCAACGATTGGTACAAACAACATCAGAGCCAACCCCCCAAAGGTCTTCGAAATCAAGATCGCTTGTCCGCTGCGGATGAAGCTCGACTACAACCCGGGAAACCGCTCCCTTCGAAGCTTCGCAAGGTGGCTTACACCGCACCCGCTACCCTTCGCCGTAAACTTCCGCCTCCGCCGGCCCATCATCAGTATCTGGCTGTTGGGCAACATGTCGCCCTGGTTGACAACCGCGATCACACGGTGCGCGACATCATCCACCTTCACTGATTGAGGGCGCGCAGCAATCTGATCGACGATTGAGACGGCGCCTCATCGTCGATCGTTTTCACGGTCGAAGGACATT
>JADGQR010000160.1 GCA_017881685.1 Gemmatimonadaceae bacterium | reverse complement strand
GACCAGTTCGATTGGGCGGTCCGCCTGTCGTTGGGGGCCGGCCGGCAGTTGCACAAGCCAGCGATGCAGCGATTCCGACCGTCGATGCAAGTCGCAGGATTGAAGAACGCATTTCCTTTCTCCGGGTTTGTCGCGCAGTGTGCGCGATGTTCAAGCCCGGCGCCGCCGGGCTATGGTGTCGCTTCTACGATCAGTGCTATACCCTGGCCACCGCCAATGCATGCACTCCCAAGCCCAAATCGTTTCCCTTCGGCCCTGAGAGTATGCAGTAGATGGGCCGTTATTCTCGCCCCGGAGGCGGCGAGGGGGTGGCTTATCGCAACGGCGCCGCCCTGGCGGTTCAGCTTCTCCATCGGAATCCGCATCTCCTTCTGAACAGCGCAGGTCTGCGCCGAGAAAGCTTCGTTGACCTCGATGATGTCCATGTCGTTGAGTGTGAGCCCGGCGACGGCGAGCGCCTTTTTCGAGGCAGGAACGGGCCCGATCCCCATCAGTTTCGGATCGACGCCGGCGATTCCCCACGAGACAAGTCTGCCGAGCGTCTTGAGGCCGCGCTCCTTGGCATACTGTTCGCTCGCGATCACCATCGCGCCCGCTCCATCGCCGATTCCTGACGCATTTCCCGCCGTGACAACGCCGTTCTCCCGGAAAGCAGGCTTGAGCTTCGCCAAGCCCTCGATGGTCGACTCGGGACGCATGTGCTCGTCGCGCATGAACGTCTCGTTCTGGCGCGTCTTTGGATTCCTGACCGGAATTCCGATGACTTCATCAGCGAACGCGCCTGCTGCCCACGCGTCTCGCGCGAGGTGCTGCGAGCGCAACGCGAACTCGTCGATGCTTTCCCGGTCGATGCTGTACTTCTCCGCGAGATTCTCCGCTGTCTCCGCCATCGGAAGACCGGCGTACTTGTCAGTCAGCGCTTCCCACAGAGTGTCTTCGAGCGGCGGCGATTTACCAAGCGGGATGCCCCACCTCACTCGCGCGACATGCGGCGCCTGCGACATCGAGTCTCCGCCACCGACGAGGCAGATCGTCGAATCGCCGAGGAGAATTTCCTGTGCTCCGCTGACGACGGCCTGGAATCCTGATCCGCAGAGCCGGTTGAGCGTCAGTGCCGAGCTTTCGTCGCGCATGCCTGAGCGAAGCGCGACGTGGCGGGCGAAGTACGCAGAGTCTGCGGTCGTGTAGAGCACATTGCCGAAAATCGCGCTGTCGATCTCGTCAGCCCCGACGCCAGATCGCTCGATCGCGGCCTTCGCAGCATGAGTCGTGAGGTCGGTGCATGTCATGTCCTTCAGCGTGCCCCCGAATGTGCCGAACGGGGTTCGAACCGCCGAGAGAAAGACTATCCCTTCATGTGATGTCTTCACGTAGTTCCTCTGCCGTGGTTACCGCAGTTGATGTTGTTACTCGGTCCGAGTCCTCAATCAGCTCTCGATCGTCGATGCAGTTGGTCCGGGAGACGCAATCGACTTCAGCCGACTCCTCGTCCGCACGTAGCGCAGAACTTCCATCCCTTCTCGAGCTCACTGCCGCAGGCCGGACAACGCGATACCGACAGGTTGTTGCCGCAGTGCGGGCAGTAGATCACGTTGCGTCCTTCGGGCAGCGTGCCTCCGCAGAAGCGACATCCTTCTGGAACCGGCGCGTTCATCAGTGACGACAATGCGGCAGGAGCTGCCGCATTCGCTGGTGGCGGCGGAGCGGCCGGTGCCTGAGCGGGCGATGCGATGGGGAACGTTGCGTTGACTGGCGGTGGTGACGGCGATGCAATCGGCGGAGCTGCAGATGCAGCCGTCGACGCGTCCGCTGCCGGAGCGCTCGACGAAGCCCCGGCTGCCGCAGCAAGCGCAGGGTCGGCTGATGCAGTCAACGCACGAATCCGGCGAAGTGCTTCAGGCGCGAGCGAAACCTTCGAATCGGAAAATTCCCTGAATGCACCCGGATCCATGTGCGGCGACGCCATCTCTGCCTGCAGCTTGTCGCGCATCGACTGGTCCGTGAGCAGATAATCGCGCTCGCCTGACAGCAGTCGAGTCATCGCAATCTCATAATCCTGATTCGTCTCGATCCCGAGCTCTCGGCGATGATGACGGTACGGGATAAGTGTCTCGTACAGCTCCTGCACTGTGAACGGGAGCGTGAGATACTCGGAGTGCCGGTGGCGGATGTTGCTCACCAGCCGATGAAATACGCGGTCTAGATCGTCCATACTCTGGGGCTTGGCTTGAATGTCCCGGGCTCAGGAAACGGTGCTATGTCCCTGAACCCATTTCTTCCAGTTTTCAGTTGCGACAGCCAGCTATCGAATTCCGACACACGCAGCCCGCCGGAGTTCGACTGATCTGCAGCCGCACGTGTTGCAAGATGGTTTGCATACTCGTTCTGCGGCTGGCCGTTGTGGCCGCGAACCCAATTCCACTGACATCGAAACGGCCTTGTCCTGCGAACTGCTTCCTGCCACAGTGCGAGGTTCTCGATCGGCCCCGCCTTGCGGCGCCAGCCTCTCGCAATCCAGCCGGCCACCCACGACCGCATTCCTTCGACAATGTACTTGGAGTCGCTCGTGAATACGACGCGAAACGGACGCTTCATCCGCTCGAGCTCCGCGAAGGCCTCGATCACCGAGCGGAGAGCCATCTTGTTGTTCGTCGTTTCCGGCTCGGATATCCAGTAATCCCAGCGCTTAAGAACTCCCGAGTCGCCGTCCAGCAGTTCAATCACGCCACCCGCTCCGCCAGGATTGCTCCCCTCTCGGCCGTTGCCGAGGCAGGATTCATCGGCATAGATGGCAACGAGCGATGCGTTGGGGTCGTCGGCCAGGTCAGGCTGTTCATCCTGTTTCCCTGGCGCAGCCGCGGATCGTGATCCACGGGGCTTCTTCTCAGGGATCTCTTCGCCAAACAGGTCGAGCGTCATCGCGTGAGCACGTCCATCTGTTCGATCTCGTCGAGATAGACCGTGATCTCTTCGCCTGTCGTCGGATGCAGAATCGAGACGGCTTCGCGCTGTCCGTCCTGCCAGATACGCTGCGGAATTCCAACGTATTCAGTTCCGCGACGATAAACCGAAACGCGCCGCGAGTGGATTATCGCTGCTTCGAGAGCGTCGTACTGTCTGTGTGTCAGCTGCTTCAATCGTTCTCCATCATCCATTCGCGTGCGACGTTGGTGAGCACTTCAGTCGCGCTGCGTATCTCGCCTACCGGCACGTACTCTTCAGCCGAGTGTGCAAGCGCAATATCACCGGGCCCGAAGCAAATCGCCGCAATGCCTACTTCGTTGAGAAGAGCCGCGTCGGTCCAGGCACTCAATCCCTCGAGTGGCGCGGGCATTCCAGCTTCCTGCAAACCTCTCTCGAGCATTCGAACCACCTTCGCATCCGCACTCACGTCACTCGGCAACTGTGCAGCTATCAATCTAATGGTCGCCGCCAGCTCGGGACGCCGTGCTCGGACCCGCTCGATTGCGTTTCGCACTTCGCCGAGTGCGTCATCGGCAGACTCGCCGGGAATCGTTCGCCGTTCGACTGACAGGATGCAGCGATCGGGATAGGTAGACATCCCGATTCCGCCGCTGATCGTCGATGCGTGCAACGATCCGCGCCCAAGTAGCGGATGAGTCTTCGATCTCAGTGGACCGGCGTCGAGCTCGTCGAGCTCCGCGAGTACGAGACCCGCATGTCTTATCGCGTCGACACCGATGTCGTAGCGGCTCCCGTGCGCAGCGCGTCCGGTGAATTCGATTTCGATCCACACGAATCCGCGATGAGCGGGGCAGATAGCGAGGCGAGTCGGCTCGGTGAGGATCGCGCAGTCAGCGGTGACACCGCTTGCGAGAAGCGCGCGCATTCCGAGGCTCTCGTATTCTTCGTCAGTTACTGCCGCGATGATGACGTGACGTCGTGCGCTCGATCCGCATTCTTCGAATGCTGCGAGCGCACCGCAGCACATCGCGGAGATTCCCGATTTCATGTCGGCGGATCCGCGGCCGTAAAGTCGGTCGCCCTCTATATCGGCGGCGAAGGGCTGATGCGACATCCCTTCAACGCCGACAGTATCGAGATGTCCCGCGAACATGAGCGCCTTCGTATCGGGCGGGCCGATTCGGGCGACGAGATTCGGCCGGCCTGACGCCGAATCGACTAGCGCCACATCGAATCCCCAACCTTCGAGGAGATTCGCAAGCGCCGAAGCGATCGGACCCTCGCCCGGGGCTCCCGGTGCGAGGGTCGGATTTCTCGAGTCGATGCGAGTCAGAGCCTGAGTGAGCGCAACTGCGTCGCCCTTCGTGATTTCGATCTTTCCCGCGCTCATGCGGCGGGCCCTCCGCCGCTACTTACGCTTTGCCTTGGAAGCGGGCTTCTTCGCCGCCGACTTTTTCGGAGCGGGCTTCTTCGCTGCAGGTTTTTTCGGCGCAGGCTTCGCAGCCTTTTTCGCAGGTTTGGCTGACTTCGCAGGCTTTGCAGCTTTTGCTGGCTTCGCTGCCTTGGCGGGCTTTGCTGGCTTCGCCGGAGCTTTCTTCGGCGGAGCTTTCTTCAACGGACCAGCATGATGTGCAGCTGCGGGCTTCGGTGCGTGGGACGGTGCGTGCGATGTCGTTGCGGCATTACGCACTGGCTCTGCCTTCGGTGCGGGAGGCGGAGTGATTGGCTTCCGCTTGGGCTGGTGCTCTTCGACCTGGCGGATGAGCTTGTCAGCTTCTTCCTGTGTCATCTGACCGCGCCGAACCATGAACTGCACGAGATCGCGAGCGCTTTCCATGACGAAGCCACTGAGACCCGCGGCGGCGTTTACTACGTCCTTCATTGCTGCGGACATCTTGCTTCCCGCCTCCAGGCTGATCTCATGCGCCTTCGCCGCCATCTCGGCGACAGTATCCTTGACGTCGGCGCCCCTGTGGCCAGGACTCCGCTTTGGCGGAACTGGCGGACCGCCCTCGGTACCGGGTGGGACGACCGCGGGTTCAGACGTCTTATCGTTCTCAGCCATCACATGCTCCTGATTATGTATGCTGCCGGATACTGCATTGGGCGGGAATGGGGTGCCTCCGTCGCGCGATGCGTCAGCGGCGGGGAGGTCGGAAGCGGCGGTAAGTATATGATTTTTCGGGCTTAACACAAGTAAGGATAAGGTAGTGCGAGAGGCGGCGTTTCTCCCTTGGACGCGGTCCATTGACCGGTATTTTACTTACATTATAGCATCATAATAGCGACATCATATGCTCAATTCCATTAGAATCCTTGATTTGTCGAGAGTGCTGGCCGGGCCACTGTGTACCATGATGCTTGGGGACTTGGGAGCAGACGTGCTGAAAATCGAGCGTCCGGGCGCAGGAGACGACACCAGATCGTGGGGACCACCCTTCGACCAGCGCGGCGAAAGCGCCTATTACCTGTCGGTCAACCGCAACAAGAAAGGCGCGGCTCTGGACCTCAACAAGTCGCAGGACGCCGAGCTGATCCGCGAGCTTGCCGCCGGAGCCGACGTCGTCGTCGACAATTTCAAGCCCGGCACTCTCGAGAGCCGAGGAATTGTGCCGGCCAGGCTGCTCGAGGAGAACCGTAACCTCTTATGGTGTACGGTGACCGGGTTTGGTGAAGAAAGCACCCGCGTCGGTTACGATCTGGTAGTTCAAGCGGAGAGCGGGTGGATGGCGATCACCGGCGAGCCGGCTGGCGATCCGATGCGCGTTGGTGTTGCACTCGCCGACATAATCGCGGGAAAAGACGCAGCGATTTCGATTCTTGCGGGGCTCGTCCGGCGCTTTAGATCGCGTGATCCGGTCCCTGTATCGGATCGCCATATCCACATCTCGTTGGCTCACAGTGCGCGTGCATCGCTTATCAACGTCGCGCAGAATTCGCTCGTCACGGGCGCGGACGCGAAGCGCTGGGGCAACCAGCATCCGAATCTCGTGCCCTACCAGCTCTTTCATGCAGCCGACAGAGCGATGATCGTCGCGGTAGGCAACGATTCTCAGTGGAAAGAGTGCGCGCATGCGCTTGGTCTCACCGACCTTGCGTCTGATGCATCAGTCGCAAGCAATGCGGGCCGCCTCGCTCACCGGGATCGGATTATTTCGGCAGTCGCCGATCGTATGCGCGAAAAATCGGCTGCAGAATGGATTACGCTTCTCAATGAAGCCGGAGTTCCCTGCGGAGTTGTGAAGAGCGTTCTCGAATCACTCGCTGAAGTTGATGCGTCAGCGCTCACCGGAATTGCGCCGAGCGTGCCCGGAAGTGTGCGTCTTCCGCCGCCGAAGCTCGACGAGCATGGTGACGAAGTTCGGGCGCGCGGCTGGAGTATTTTTCCGATCCACAACTGAGAGCCTCCGGGCTCGGGCTTAGCGGGCCACGGGCGCTGCGCGAAAAAACAAAACCGTTTAGGCCCGCGGCCCGACGCTCACAAAGCCCAAGCCGTCGGCCCTCTATTCTGGGTTTTGCAGTTCCATTTTCTCTATCGAGAAAAGAGAAAGAAGATTAGACTAGCGGCGTGACTACATCTGCTCCCAACGTCGAGCCGGTCGATCAGGCCGATGCCGATCAGGAAATCATCACTCGTGTTCTCGCTGGATCCAAAGACGCATTTGGAATTCTGATCCAGCGCTACAGCGATCCGCTCTACCGGCACGCACTCGGCATGACTGGAAGCCCCGATGTCGCCGAGGACATCCTGCAGGCGTCATTCATCAAGGCGTATCAGCATCTCAGCGAAGTGCGCGGACGATTTGACGCGTGGGTTTTCCGAATCGTCGCGAATTCGTGCAAGGACTGGCTCAAGAATATCCGCCGAACGCACGTCAGTTACGAAGAGGATGATCAACCGTCTTCGCTCTCGAGCCCGGAAGAAGAAATGGATCGCAACGAGCTGCGTACGGATCTCGAGTACGCACTCGCCCGCCTCCCCGAATCCCTTCGCGAAGCATTCGTGATGAAGCACGTCGAAGGAAGATCTTATGAAGAGATGGCCGTGCTGCTCGAAACGACCGTCGGCGCATTGAAAATGCGAGTTCACCGTGCGCGTGAATCGCTCCAGGCACTACTCGAGGAGAAGTACGCATGACAGACGAGAAGCCGGACGCACCAGTTCCGGATAAACCCACATATCGCAAGACGCCTCCCGCGACGCCGATGGTTCAAGCCTGGCTCGACGGCGAGGAGAGCCGCGACCACCTGGCGACCGCCGACGAACAGGAGACGGCCGAGCTGTGGACGAGGATCAACAGCGAGGCGGCGCAGCTTCGTCGCCGGCATACGCCCATTCATGTCCAGAGCCGCATCCTCAATTCGTTGACCGACCTTCCAGCCGTTCCCGATGAGCCGCCTCAGACTGGGTTCAAGCTGAGCACCCCGGTAGCCGTCATCGGAGGTATAGTAATCCTGGCCGTCGGGGCGCTTCTGGGGTTCATGCTGGTCAGGTAACTAGCGCTGGACGGTACTTGGCGTCAGTTTCGGCAGGCTAACCGAGACTGACGTTTTTGCAAATTGGGCCTGCAGCTTGCATTCTAAACCGCGTCAGTACTGACTTTTTTGCTCACCCGAGGGGGATGAAGATGAAGCTCAAACTGCTGGTTGTGGCAGCTGGACTACTTGCGCTGCCCGCGATGGGACACGCTCAGGACGTGTCGAAAGATTCAATGGCGATGAAGGACTCGATGAAAATGTCGACGAAGAAGCCGACGGCGAAGAAGACGTCGACGAAGGCGAAAAAGGCCGAAGCTACCGAAATGGCTGCGACGTCGACCGGAACTGATTGCCCGATGAAGTGCCCGACGTCGAAAGGCGCCGCCGGACTCAGCGGAACGCAGTTCCTCGCTCTTCAGCAGGAGCTGAGAGACCGCGGATGCGGCAACACTCACGTGACCGGCTGGCTCGATGCGCCGACACGCCAGGCGATCGCAACCTGCGCCAAGAAGTTGAATGTCGCGAACAAAGCCGCTACGGTTCTGGTCGCGATGAACATCGGCTACGGTGATGCGGACATAGCAGCAGGGAAGACCTGACCTCTCTGCGGATGATTCTCCTGCTCTAAGCCGGAAACGGCAGCAAAAGCTGTTCAGAGGGGACGGAGTGCTCAGCGCTGAGTGCTCCGTCCCCTTCGTCGTCCGTGTCATCGACGCGGGCCCAGTCGGCTATGCGATACTTCCTGCAAAGCTGGTGAACGAAGCGCGAGAGACCTTCGCGATATTTCTTTCCCGCGTTCGAATCGTATGCGTAGGTGTTGCGATAGCGCTCCTCGAGATGAGGAAACTCCTGCGCGATGAACGGCAGATATCGCTGCTTTGCAGTCGAGCGTAGTCGCAGAGCACACGCCCCGACATAGGTCGCGCCCGCTTCGGCGACCCGCTTCACGAGTGCTTCGAGATCCGACGGGTTGTCAGTGATTCCGGGAAGTACCGGCATGCAGTTGATGCCAGCGTCAATGCCCGCTTCACACAGACGCGCGAGCGCGCGCACTCTCGCCTCGGGCGTCGGCGATCTTGGTTCGATCTTTCGCGCGAGCTCTCGATTCAACGTGATGAGGGAGATATGAACGCTGAGGTCCGAATGCCGATTGATGCGCGACAGCACGTCGATGTCGCGGGTGATGAGCGGGCTCTTTGAGATGATCACCACTTTGAGCCCGGGATGCTCCGCGAGAACCTCCAGAATTCGCCGCGTGACACGAAATCTCCGCTCGGCCGGTTGGTAAGGATCCGTAGCCGTGCCGATGACGATTGCGTCGCCCTTGAGAAGTGACAGATGCTTGTCGCTGCCCTGGCGCAGAGTCCGCGCGAGAATGTCGGGCGCGTTCTGCTTCACGAAGATGTTTCGCTCGAACGCGAGCCACGGCGGCATTGTTTCGTACCGCTCGGTGAGCGCGTTCTCCATGCGGTCTTCGTCGGACGCGCGCTCCATCACGTAGCGGTGCGTGTATCTCGCGTAGCAGTAGGCGCATCCGAACGCGCAGCCGACGTAGGGATTGATCGACCAGAATCCCATTCCCGTCGTCTCGGGACCGTTGAGAACGCTGCCGGCGAACTTCGAGTAGTAGCGAATGTCCTTCTGTTCGCCAAGCAGCGGGAGGAGTCGCGAGTTGCGCTCGTACTCTTCGCCGAAAAGTCCCTGTTCGCGGGTGGGTCGCTTTCTTGCACCCGTCTTACTGCGTCCTGCCATACCCGAATATATACCGAAAGCACACCGGAGTCGAGATTGGGCATTATCTTCTCGCTCGGCCAACCGCCCGCAACCAGGGCCTCAAGGGGAAGTAGAATGGCTGAGCTTCTTTCAGATATCGCAATTCAGCGTGAGCTGCAGACGCTCTCTGGCTGGTCTCGCCGGGGGGATGTTCTGACGAGGCTCTATCAGTTCCGGAACTTCAAGGAAGCGATGGCGTTCGTGAATCGTGTCGCTGATGCGGCTGAGGCGGCGAATCATCATCCGGACATCGATATTCGCTACTCGAAGGTGACTTTGACCTTGAGTACTCACGATTCAGGCGGAATCACTCAGGCGGATATCGATCTGGCTCGGGCGATCGAGGGCACATAAACGGCCTTTGAGGCCGTCTGCATGTCGCCGATGACTAGTTCCGTCTCCCGCCAAAGATTCTGAGAATCGCGAGAAATAGGTTCAACAGATCGAGATAGATCTGAACGGCCGCGCCGACGTACTCGTCGGGGCCGTAGACATTCCGGATGCGCCACGTATCGAACACCAGCAAACCGCTGAAGACAAGAACCGTTACCGCGGCGATCGCTACCTGAAACCCAGGATTTCTGAAGAAGAACATGTTCAGCAGCATGGAGCCGATCACGACCCATACGCCGACCATGAAGAAGCTGCCCCACGCGGAGAAATCGCGGCGTGAAATAAACGCGTATCCGGTCAGCACTCCGAACGCGCCGATAGTCGTCACAGCCGCCTGCGTGATCAGACCCGGCTGCTGCTGTCCGTAGACGTAAAGCAGAGGCGCCAGGAAAACGCCTTCAGCGAAAGTGAACAGCAACACCAGCGCGATGTTCGCGGGAAACGCGTCGCGTGCGCGCAACGCCAGGAAAAGGGGCGCGAAGGTCGCGAGTATCGAGATGAACGGATGCGCGGCGACGGCACCAAGAATCGACGGCTGCGAAAGCGCGAACATCGCGCCCGCGACCGTAAAGAGAATGCTGACGAAAACGAGCGAATAAGTCCGGCGCACGAGCGTTGCACGCTCAGCACCAGTCCGAACGATAGTTCCAGCTGGGAAAGAAACTCCCATTGTTCAGCTCCGGGGTTGAGAATCAGACGGGATTATACACCCGGGAACAAGGTTAGGTGCGGGGTTCCTTCCTCTGGAGGTCGTCGAGCACCGGGAGCAGGTCTTCGATGCGGTCGAGGTAGACGTTCGGCTGGGCCGGGTCGATCTGAGCCCTGGAAAACGGGCCCCAGAGAGCCGCGATGGACGTCACACCGGCGGCATTGCCCGACAGAATGTCGTGCGGCGAATCGCCTACGAACACTGCCTCATCCGGGGAGTAGCCAAGCTCTTCGAGTGCGAGCAGAACTGGAAACGGCTCCGGCTTGTGAATTGTGCACGAGTCCATGCCGATTGTCGTGCGCATGAGCTTGTCGATGCCGACCCACGCAAGGCCGCGATTCATCATCTCGTTGCTCTTGCTCGTAACGACGCCCATCGGATTTCCGCGGCGCTCGAGCTCGAGCAACGTGTCGACGACGCCGGGAAACGCGTTCGTCAGCTCGTCGTGCTGTTCGCGCTGGAAGGTTCGGTAGCGCCTCGTGAGCTCTTCGACCTCTTCATCGCTGTTCGCGTATGCCGCGAGTTGGGCACCCAGCGGAGTTCCGATTCCTGCGATCCACTCGGCGTCAGTTGGAGCGGAGGTGCGGCCTTCGAAAGTGTGGCGGACACATTTCAGGAGAAGGCCGATCGAGTCGATCAGCGTTCCGTCGAGGTCGAATAGCACTGCTAATGGGCGGGGCATGTCTTGAACTTAATCTCAACCGCTCAACGTGCCGCAAGCTCGATAATTCGCTGAAATACCCGGCTGCGACCGCGAATGACGTCGAGCTCGTCGTTGCGCGCCCGATCGAGATTCTCGCTTCTCAGGACTGCAGTCGATTGCAGCTCACGCATCGCCTTCGCCACGTCCACGACACTCAAGGGTCCTCGCACGACTCCGCTGAGGGGCAGGGCAAGCCCCATCTGCCGGCACTTCGACGCGAGCGAGGGTTGATCCCAGAAAAATGGATACGACAACATCGGTACCCGATTCACAATCGCCTCGTGAGTGGAGTTGATGCCGTTATGTGTCACGAAAACGTCGGCTACACCCAATACTGCTCGCTGATCGACAGAGGTCTCTACCCGAACGTTGTCGCTCTCGAGCGACTCGCGCTCTTTCTGTTCGAGAGATGCAGATCCAAGACTGATCAATCCCTCGTGATTTGAGCTTGACGCCAAAAATGCCGAGATGCTTCGAAGGGCAGCTAACGCTTCAGTTTTGTAGTAACGCCAGATGATTCGTCCAAAGGACACATACACCCTGGTTCTGCCGTCATTCACGAAGGCCGGCGATGGTCTTGCCCGCGGGGGATCGTCTGGGAGAGAACCGAAAAACGCGAGCGGCTCAAAAGGCATGCGCTCACTCTCGTCGAGAAACGACGGGGGCTCGCAGTAGACATTCAGAAACGGGCTCAGCGATGTGACAAACGAAAACGGCGTCGCATTCGCTACCCACTCCTCGCTTTCAAGCAAGGCCACGGCGCGATGACACTCTGCCGAAACCTCCAGCAGCGGGTTTGCTTCGAGGTGACTCACATATTTCGCCGGATTGAGATTGTGGCCCGGAGAAACGTTGACCCACGGTACGTCCAGTATTTCCGAGACTACGCGACCAATCAAGGAAAACGTCTCGCAAATGATGAGTGACGGCCGAAACTCTTTTGCGTCGTCGGCAATTTCATTCGCGTAGTGCCCTGCATAGCTCACATAGCGGCACGGAATGGGAATCGATGTATGGTCTGCAGCGTCGAGTGGATACTTGCGGAAGATATCTTCGAACGTCGCGCCGGCTTCGCGGACTTGCTCGCCGTAGGGGCCATCGGTGTAAACGCGAACATCCACTCCTCGCCGCACTAGGCCGGCGATCAGCGGACGCAGGAGCTGAAAGTGTCCCGGCTCGGGCATGCAGAAGACAGCAACTCTCGGCGGCATCGGTCGGTGTGCTACGGGAGACCCTCTATCCAGTCGCGCATTGGATCGGGCGCGTTCCTGTCGATTTTTCTGACGAGTGTTAGTCCCGACACCCCGAATGGAAAATCCATGACCTGAAGGCCCGGATCGCTCTTGAGCCGGTCGACGAAATACTTCACTCGCATTTCATAAGCGTTCTCTGCGCCATACACCTTGTCGGGCCGGACTACCATGCTGTCGTGGAACAGCGCGAAGGCGCGATGACTCAGCAGCCCTTCGAATGACTCGTAGTCGAACTGCGCCTGTTCTTCGGTGTGGTAACCATCAATGAACAGAAGCCCGACGTCACTCAACTCACGATAGTCGTGCGTGGCGACAAAATCCTGGGATGTCATCCTGAAGTGTCTGATATTCCTGACGCCGTGACTCTCGAAGTATCGGAGCACCTCATCGGGATCGCTCCAGAAGGAATCAACCATACCCGGGTCGATAAATGTCACTTGCCCGCACTCCGCGTTATCCTGAAGCGCCTTTGCGATCACGAGCGGCACGAAACCCCTGAGCGATCCTATGACGACAGCATTACGTGGCCGAACTATCCGTCCCAGTGCATAGTAGAGCCAGCCAAGCCCGAGATTTGAATCTTCCGGGGTCTGGCTGTGTCCCATTCGGAGCAGATCGGGTTCTTCGAACAACCTGGATATCCATGATTCCATTTCGTGGCCCATTGCTGGTTCAAACGCGTGAAACAACAGAATGACTCAATCCGGGCATAGTGTCGATAGTTCCGGCGGGCTGACGGCGCGGTTTCAGACTCTGCTGTCGGGAGCGTGGACCACGCAGGTGATCTATGTCGCCGCAGAATTGAACGTTGCCGATCACCTTGCATCGGGTTCGCGTACGTCTGCCAATCTTGCCGCGGTTACGGAGAGTCACGAGCCGTCCTTGAATCGTCTTCTTCATTCGCTGGTGGCGATTGGCATGTGCTCGCATGAAGTTGATAATTCCTTTGAGCTGACACCGCTTGGCAGTCTGCTTCGCTCCGATGCCCCGGATTCGCTGCATGCGTGGTCGCTCTGGTGGGGACGTTCGCTATGGAGCGCGTGGGGAAATCTTCTTCACAGTGTGAGGACAGGTGAGAGCGCGCGCTCACTTCTTCTGGCCACTCGAGGCTTCGATCACTTAAGCGATCTCTCTGCCGCGGACACGTTTTATCGCGCAACCGTCGAATTGTCACGTTCATCAGCGCAGGCCATTCTGACGGCGTACGACTTTTCTGGTTCCAGGCGCATCGCTGACATTGGTGGCGGATACGGAGAGCTTCTGGTTGCGCTTCTTCGCGCGAACCCGTCCGCGTCCGGAGTTCTGTTCGATCTCCCGCAGGCGATGTCCGGTGCAGCGCAGCATCTCGAGAGCTCCGGGATCGCAGGCCGATGTGAGCTGATTGAAGGCGATTTCTTCATCGATGTCCCGCGCGGCTGCGATGTGTACGTGCTGAAGAGCATTCTTCACGATTGGACAGACGATCGTGCGCTTGAGATTCTGAACGTCTGCGGCAAAGCAATGAACGCCAGCGCTCGATTGTTGATAATCGAGCAACAAGTTCCAGAAGGCAGCGAGGGCGCGTTGCAATCCGGGCTCGTCGTATCCGATCTCACGATGCTTGTCGCGCATGGATCGCGCGAACGAACGTACTCAGAATTCGAAGCGCTGCTTCATGCCGCCGGATTCGCCGTTACACGGAACGTCAATGTCGCGGGAACGCTCGGCATCATCGAGGCGAGGCCGGACCAAGACCGAGATCTTCGTCAGAATTCCTGACGGCCCATTTGAGAGCTCTTCGCAGCAACGTGAGAATCGAGTCGTGTTCAAGAATATCGGGCGTGTGGCCAACGGCGCAGTAGAACACACGTCCGCGGCCCCATTGGCGCTTCCATGCAATCGGCATCTCCACGCCGGACAGCCACCCGTACTCGGCTCCGTCAATCGAAGTTGACGCAATGACTTTCACGGCTGGATCGATTAACAAATAATATTGCTCAGACACGACCTTCAGATCTTCGAGTCCCTCTACGAGAGGATCATTACCCGAAAACCTGATTGTGTATGGAATGCGGTCTCCGCCCGGATGTCCAACGAATTGACCTCCGAGGAGAAACTTATGAGAGCGGCTGTTGAGGAATGAGCTCGCTGCGCCGTGCCAGCAGACCACTCCCAGTCCGTTCTCGACGGCGAGGAGTAAGGAGCTCACCTGATCATCATCCAGCTCACCGAAGGTCCAGATCGGAACCAGCAGGTCATACTCGTCGAGAATGCCGGTGCGTAAAAGACTCAGGTCCTGAGAAACGGTGACCGCGGCATCTGAAAGCAGACTCGCTTTTGCAAACTCCGCAAAGATCTCAGGCTGATGGCCTTCCCAGCCGCCGTAGAGCAATAAAACGCGGGGCGTCGTTGTCATGCGCTTCGAGGTAATAACGCCGAGATCCCCGAAGCAAGCTTGCCCAGCCAGGGGCGATACTGCTCCCTTGGTATCGCGCCGATAGTTGGAGTCCGGTTGGCGTCGAACAGCACGGTTTTTCCATCTACGATGGCAAAGTCGAACTTGCCGAAATCAAACCCCAGCTCGCGACGCATTTCGCGCAAGTCCTGCGGCACCTCGGTAATGACATCGCGCCCAATGATATTCACTGACTTTACGATGGGGTTGTTCGAATAGAAAATGGCAATGCGTTCTTCTTCTCCCATGAACAACCATGTCCTCAGACAGTACTGCTCGTTGCGGCGTTCGGCCAGAAATCGCTCCACGATCAGGTTGGGATTGTTCCAGACACCGCGCGGTACCCTGCTGATTGAATCGAAGATGTGATAGGCTCTCAGGGTTGATCGTTTGCTCCATCTCGATGGGAGGCGGCTGGTGATCGCTTCAGCGTAGCGCGGGTATCGGTTGAGGGACGGAGCGGCAGTCATTCCGCCGCAATTGGAGTCGGTCTTTACGATAACCGGTCCGTCCCAGTCATCGTGTTCATTAACGATGTTACGGCTGACGAGTCGCTTGGAGATGTCGGCAACCTTGCCGTTGATGACGACCGGAAACCGTTCGGCAAAGGTCAGGTAGCTCGCGGGAACTCGCGTGAGGTCAACATGCAGAATCAGCGCGTCGGCGGAGCTTTCGCCCGGACCATGGAGGACACTGAGCTCGATATCCTGTTCGCGCCATATCATTCCAATCTCTTCAAGGAGATATCCCCGGCGCCTGAATCCGTGCTCGCGATGGACGAGAACCGCAATGCGAGCCGACGTCATTCAGCGCTACCGGGTGAGCGCATTCGATCGCGAACGCGTCGAACAATTGATGAGCCGCGATCGATCATCCGGTAGCGCAGTGGCTGCGGGCTCTTCAGCAACATGTTCATCGTCAGCCGCCCGCCCAGTTGTTCCTTGAATCTCGTCACGCCGCCAATCGAGGCATCCGTCAGATCGTTCGACGTGTATCCTCGTTCGCCGACATTTACAAACGTTCGCCATCGAAGGAAGTATGCCGCACCAGACGAGAGTGTGTCCTCAAATGAGCCAGCACACACAGTGTGACTCGAGGAATGATCGCCGAGCAGTACGAGTTGCGCCGCGGCAGGTGTACCGTCTGCGAGTCGCGCAGAAAAGATCACGCCGAGACCGGCCGCGATAATTGCATCGGCATACCGCTGAAATGCCCCCCTCGACAGGTAGAGTGGAGCGCGCTTTCTCAGATGAATTTCCTCGTGAGCGCGAAACAGCGTGTCAAAATCATTGTCTCCATCGACGGTGCAACCGGCATCCTCGGCACGACGCACAAGGCGCCGGGCATTGTGATCGAAGTTCGTCCAAAGCTGTGTGGTGTTGAAAGTCGGAACAACGGCAGTATAAAGCGGTGTTGCGCTCCATCCGCGATTCAGGAACGGACGAAAATCCTGATTTCCATCGCGACAGTGAAGGGTGATCTGCGCCACGCCCTGCTTGCTCAACAAGTCGCAGAGTGAATCGATCACTGAGACCCGCCTGGAGGAGGAGCCTTCGAGTGGCAGCAGATCGTCTCTCATCACGACGCCGTTGTAGTACAGCAACAGCCGGTTGGTTATCACGTCGTGTCCGTGAACCCGACTTCGATAGACGCCGATGCCGGCGAGAAACGAGTCGCCATCACGAATGGCAGCGATCGAAAACGCACCGCCGGCTGCGTGACAGAGGATGTCCAGATACTTCGCAGTGCTGTAGATGGAGCCGGTCCGTTCCTGCTCAGCTACGAAAGCATCCCAAGCATCGTATTCCTGTTCGGCAAGAATCGTCGCCTCGATGGAATTGCTCAACCGGCTTTCATCCAACCGGTCCGATGAGGCCAAGAACACGCATGTCGGCGAGGCATTTGTGAATGAACGTCTCGTTCACAGGGGAAGCCTCTTGCGTTCCGTCCCGGTCTCGACTCGTGCGTAAGGCGGATTCCTGGCTGCGGATTGGTCGCTCCCATGCATGAACGAGCGGCAGAAGGGAATGTTGTCGCTGCGAACCATTGAGCGAGCTGAGGCGGTTTGCAAACTCATTGTGCCAGTCAGAATACCTATCGACGTGGTCGATCCGATAGCCTGCGGATCTGACCCAGTCAGTCATGATATCCAGATTTACGCCGGCGAGATCGTTCACGACGGTCTGTTCGCCATACTCGCCATCGCCGGGGCGCCACGATACGCTCGCGGCCGCGACGGATTTCGCGACAACGTCCACCGGAAGTCCATCGAAATGTCCGGTGCGCATGGAATGCTGCTCGTAAAAAGACGCCGGCGCGAGAGACGTCATGACAATGCCTTGAACCAGGCGCGTCAGTGTATCGCGTGGATTGATCTGACCATGATACACTCTATGCGCGAGGATCTGACCCGGCCTGAAAAGGCGAACAGGCACTCCAGCATTATCATGCAGCTCCTTCAGCAATCGCTCGGACGCCCATTTACACGCAACATACCCCGCTGCGATTCCACCATCTCGCTGGACAGAAGCTGCAGAGCTGAACTCTCGCGCCGCGATCGTTGACACATAGCTGACGCGCTTCACTCGCACAGCGAGTGCGAGCCGCATTACTTCGACCGTTCCGAGCACGTTCGGCGCATACAGCTCGTCGTAGCCGAGGACGTGGTCTACAACCGCGCCGTTATGGACGATGCAGTCAGTCTGCGCCGAGAGTCGGTCGTAGATGTCATCATCCAGACCGAGTCGGGACTTCGTAAAGTCTCCGGCCAGCACCGTGAGCCGTCTGCTTGCGAGCAGAGATTCAAACTTCGCTTGAAGGTTCGGATCCGATCCGTATGCATTCCTCATGCGTTCGAGTGCTGACGAATCATCCGGTGCTCGGACGAGACAATAAAGCTCGCCGCCGTCCTGCTCGAAGCGATCGAGAATCTCCAGCACGAGAAACCTGCCGAGGAAACCGTTTGCTCCCGTTAGAAGGATCGAGCGCGAGTCGCCCGTAACGCGCGTACCGGATGCAAGCGATCTTGCCGCGTCGAGCTCCCGCGATGAAAAGAAGTCGCACAAGCGTGGTGCTTGTGCACGCTGCTTGCGCGATCCAATGGACTTCGCGACGCCGCCGGGCCTGAGATCGAGGAGGTCGAGCACGAATGCGGACAGCGCATCGATAGTCGGGTATGTGTACGTGATTGTGGCGGGAAGCGGGCGTCCAACCGCTTCGCTTAGCGCATGCGTGAACTCCACCGACCCCAGTGAATCGAGTCCCATGTTCCGGAAGCTTGCCGACCCATCGCTTATGCTCGTGCGAAGCACATCTTCGGCTAAACGCTGAACTTTTGTGCGGAGCAACTTGTCTCTTGCTGTTCCATCGGCAGCGCGGAGGCGCCCAAGAAATTGGGTATCGCGGATCATCCCGCGAGAAATGCGAATCGTCGAACGAAGCTCATGCAGCTTTACTTTGCCGAGCTCGGTGCGCGGGAGCGATTCGACAAACCAGACGCTTGCCGGTACCGACCCGGCGTCCAGGTGCAGTTTGCAGTGAGCAAGAATGTCGCTTGCTGTAAGCCGTGCGTTGTCGTCGAGCGCAACGGAGACGACCGCTTCCTGCCCAAGGTGATCGTTGGGAACTCCGACCACCGCACACTCACGCACGCCCTCGAGACGTTGAACCACATCCGTGACGAAGGGCCCGTGAATATTGTGTCCGCCCTGAATGATGAGGTCGTCTCCCCGGCCAACAACATGAAGGTCGCCGCGCGAATCGAATCGAACCATGTCTCCGGTTTTGTACCAACTGCCCGGCGCTGCCGCTGATGTCACCGATGAATCGCCATTCCAGAGCTCGATCGCGGCTCCGTCTCCGATTCTAAGAACGAGCTCGCCCACCTCGCCGGCTGGAAGAGGTCTGCCGTTGGCATCCTCGACACGTGCATTCATGCCGGGTGTCATGCGACCGGCGGAACCTGGGGTCGAGCGACTCCGGGTTCTGCTCACGACTCCGATGCCGGACATTCCGTATCCGACTTCGAGTCGCACGCCAAGCGCCGATCGAAATCGGGCTACGAGCTCTGGCGAGACCGCTGATCCGCTGCAGACGACGGTTCTCAGTGAGGAGACATCGTATTTGCCGATATCCGGAAGAGCGAGAATCGCCTCGCACATCGCCGGTACGAGGTAAGTCTGCTGAATCCGGTATCGCTCAATAGTTTTCAGTGCGCGAGCTGGATCGAACTCTTCGAGAAAATAGAGCGTGCACTTTTGCGCGAGTCCCTGGTTAAAGGCTGAGCTCCCAAACGCCGTCGACATGGGAAGGGCAACCAGGTGCCGGATCGTTTTGCGAAACCGCGCAAACGGTGGTCGCTGCTTCTTCATGCGAGCTGTCAGCGCTTCGTGCCTCGTCACCACACCCTTCGGCTCGCCAGTTGTCCCGCTTGTATGAACGATTGACGCGACGTCACTCCCCATTCGTGCGACAGGCTCGCGCAACGGCGCGTGGCGGGCGATGAGCTCGCTCATGCTTTGCCAGCCCGGAGGTGGTGCATCGCCGCGTGATAGAATTCGATGGCGGATCGTCGAAAGCTGCAAAGTCGCATCACCGCGGTTTGTCGAGATGATCACGGTCGGGGTGGTCTCGGCGGCGATCTCCTCGATGCGCTTTGGCGGGGCATCGTGGTGCGCGACTACAGTAATTCCCCCAGCTCGAATTACGGCTCGCCACGCAATGGCGAGATCGGGCCCGTTGGGCATCCACAACAGGACTCTGTCTGATGGGGCGAGTCCCGTCTCGAGGAGGGCCGTTGCGAGTCGCCGTGCGCTATCTGACGCCGAGAGGGAGCGCTGGGTTGAGTCGCCTGAAACGAAGGCGTCGAAATCTCCCAGCTTTTTCAGATTTCGGTCCGCCCACTCCATTGCATTCACGCGAGCGAAGCCCATTGGGAGGAGATCGACACACGATGAAAAGACGGCCGAAGCGCCTGCCCGGCAAGGTTAGTCCCCAACGGAACCCCAATCCCGGGGAATCGTGATATTTTGAGAGAGTATGTCTAACTCACCAAAAGCAGCATTCAAGCGCCTGTTCGACGAGACCGGCACTGTTGACCAGGTCGGGGTCGAGGAGCGTGTCGCCAAGTTCCAGACGCGCTCGATAAAGAAGAAATCAAAGCTCTGGGGATTGACCACCGCCGTCTCGATGGTGGACCTCACGAGCCTCGAAGGCAAGGACACGCCCGGCAAGGTCGCGTCGCTTTGCGCCAAGGCCCGGCGGCCGAGCGATGATCCTGAAGTCCCGCACGTTGCCGCGGTCTGCATCTACTCCGCGCTCGTGAAGAACGCTGCGCGACTGCTCGCCGACACGCCGATCAAGATCGCTTCGGTCGCAACAGGATTTCCGGCCGGCCAGACGCCGATCAAGATTCGCCTCGCAGAAGTTCGCCAGGCGGTTGCAGATGGCGCGGACGAGATCGACATGGTGATTAATCGTGGCGCGATGCTCGCCGGAGAATTCCAGCAGGTGCAGGACGAGATTTCCGCGGCGGTCGAAGCATGCGGCGACTCTACGCTCAAGGTCATTCTCGAAACAGCCGAGCTCGAGAGCTACGACAAGATTCGCGCGGCGTCCTTCCTTGCGATGCGCGTGATCCGCGAAGGCGACTTCATCAAGACCAGCACCGGCAAAGCATCAGGCTCGGCGACACTCGCAAATACGCAGGTGATGCTCGAAGCGATTCGCGATTTCTATCTCGCGACGGGCACTGCGATCGGAATGAAGCCCGCGGGCGGAATTCGAAACGCGAAGCAGGCGCTCCATTATCTCGTCGCGGTGAAAGAAACGCTCGGCGACGCGTGGCTGAACTCGAGCCGGTATCGCTTTGGAGCGAGCTCGCTGCTCAACGATCTGTTGAGACAAATCGAAAAAGAAAAGACTGGCGCGTATCAGGCGCCTTACTATTTCTCTGAAGCCGCGGAGTCCTACTGATGGCAAACACGAAAGCGGTGGCGAAACCTGCGGTGCGAAAGTCGGAAACCGGTAAACCGGGTACCGGGAACCGGAAACCGGGTAACGAACTTCGAATCCGCTCGCACGTTCCCACTCTGATTTTTGGGGATCTGTGGGAGTACGATCCCGCTCCGGAAACGGCCGATCCGAAGATCAAGCCGCAGTACGATCTCTACATCGGTGGAAAGTTCGTCGCTCCGGAGAGCGGCAAGTATTTCGACTCGATCAATCCGGCGACTGAGAAAGTCGTGTCGCGGATCGCGCTCGCGAATGCTGACGACGTGAATGACGCGTATGAAGCCGCGAAGAAAGCGTACGACCATGTGTGGTCGAAGATGTCAGGCAAGGAGCGTGGCAAGTACATCTACAGAATTGCGCGGCGGCTCCAGGATCGTGCGCGCGAATTCGCTGTGGCCGAGACCATCGATGGCGGCAAGCCGATCAAGGAGTCACGCGATTTCGACGTGCCTATGGCGGCAGCCCACTTCTTTTATCACGCCGGCTGGGCCGACAAGATCGAGTACGCCATTCCCGGCGTGACCGTCAAGCCGCTCGGCGTCGTCGGTCAGGTGATTCCGTGGAACTTCCCGCTGCTGATGCTCGCGTGGAAGCTCGCGCCTGCGCTGACAATGGGAAATACGATCGTGTTGAAGCCGGCAGAGACGACGTCGGTGACCGCGATGAAGTTTGCCGAGCTGTTGAATGAGGCCGAGCTGCCGCCGGGTGTCGTGAACATCGTGACGGGCGCTGGCGAGACAGGTGCAGCGGTGATGGGACATCCAATCGCGTCGAAGGTTGCGTTCACCGGATCGACGGCGGTTGGCAAGCGCATCATGCGTCAGATCGCCGGCACCGACAAGAAGATGACGATGGAGCTTGGCGGAAAGGCCGCGAACATCGTGTTCGAGGATTCGCCGATCGATCAGGCTGTTGAAGGCGTGATCAATGGAATCTTCTTCAATCAGGGTCATGTGTGCTGCGCGGGGTCGAGGCTGCTCGTGCAGGAG
>JADGQR010000159.1 GCA_017881685.1 Gemmatimonadaceae bacterium | reverse complement strand
TGGCTGCCAAACGCGAAAGGCAAGTTCGTGCTCGTGTCACCTGCATACCCGAGCTGTCGACCCGAGGACGAGTGGAAAGCGATGGCGACACCGGAGTCCAAAGCGCGTATGGACACCGTGATCGTGCGACTCGTGAACGACTGGAGGGCGCGAATTCGTGCGACCGGTTACAGCGCAAGATTCGGTGAGCCTACGGGCACCCTCGGCATCGCTCTCGACAAGGCCGGCGCTGCGGGTGTCATAACGTCGATGCTGACGAACACTCTCGGAGAGGCGTGGGGTACGTGGTCTACCTTCGGCACCGAAAACCCACGCGTCCCTGGACTTGCGATGAGCTGCGAAGACTACGGCCTGCTGTATCGACTGACAGAGCGCAATGAAGCGCCGCGCGTGCGCGTGAATGCCGATGCGCGCCTGATGGGCTCAGTGCCGGCGTTCAACACGTTCGGAATCATCGAGGGGAGTGAGAAGCCGAACGAGTACGTGCTGCTCTCCGCGCACCTCGACTCGTGGGACAGCTCACAAGGTGCGACTGACAACGGGACGGGCACGATCATGATGATGGAAGCGATGCGGCTGCTGAAGCTCGCCTATCCGCATCCCAGGCGAACGATCATGGTCGGCCACTGGTCGGGCGAGGAGCAGGGGGAGATCGGCTCGAGTGCATTCGCGTACGACCATCCGGAGATCGTGCGTGCGATTGCCGCCGGATTCAACCAGGACGGCGGCACGGGACGCATCCAGAGAACATGGGGGGCAGGACTGCCTGATGCGGGCGCGCACCTTAGCAAATGGCTGTCAATGCTGCCGCAGGAATTCCAGACGCAGATCAACTACACGGGAGTGAGCAGCCCGTACATCGGCAACACCGATCATCGGTCGTTCACCTGTTACGGAGCGCCGTTTTTCCTCCTGGTGGTGCGGCCCTGGGACAACGACACGTACACGCAGCACACGAATCGCGACAGCTTCGACAAGATTGTGTTCGACGATCTGAAGGGGAATGCGACGACCGTCGCGATGTTGGCGTATCTCGCGTCGGAAGATCCCACGTTTATCAACCGTGAGCGCGCCGATCTCAACGCACCATCAGGTGGTGGTGGCGGAGGTAGTGGACAGAGCGGCGGACGTGCAGCGGGCGAGGTCATCAGCCGGGATGAGCTGAACGCGCAATTGTATCCGTGGCGTGGCGGCGGTGGTGGTGGTCCGCAGAGGGATGAACGAGGTTGGCTGACCACTTGCACCAGAGCGCCGCGGTACTTCAACGATTCCTCACGCGTCACCGCGCCCTCGAATCGGCGCTAAAGCTTCACACCTCGGAGCCCTTGAGTTCGTTGTGCGTGGTTGGTTTGCGCTATGTGTCTGGCCCATAAGGCAGTGTCTTTCCGGACTTGTTACTCCCTTCGTTCGACTGATAAGCGTGAGGTCGGCACTGCTCGCGAAAGGCAGACGTACCGACCCCAAGATCGGTCTGTAGCGATTACCCGTTTCTTTACCCGTTTCTCCCGGCAAAGTACTGCATGAATGTCGGAGAATTCCGGCACCAACGCCCGATTCCCCTATGAACACCGGCAGAATGTCGTTGTTGGTTGATGTATGTTCCTGCTCCAGTAGCAGGAGGTCGTCGTCGTAAACTGGAGTCGACCGCACGTTCATCGAGCGTGAGGTACTCGATCGCCTGCTGCCGACTACTTTCGCGGCCCGTCAAAGCGCCCGCCGCCCTGCAGCAACGTTATCTTCGCTGCGCGTGCGCCATCCATAGTGAAGATGAATCGGAGTGCCCGGTCAAAGCCGACGCCAAAGGTGTCGTTCCCTAGGTAGAGAAGCGGGATGGCGCTCTGGCCCGCCAGCTGCGCTGTGAGATTGTCCCCCTCCTCGGCGACCGTGAGGTCGCGCGGCCCGTTCGGCAACGCGAGCGCGTATACGCCCACGTAACGCGAACGACTAGCCGCCGCAAGCGGGAGGACCTTTGGGGGCTGTTCGAGCGGGGCACCAAGCGCCGCACGGGCCAGTTGCTTGAGCAACTCGTCCGAATGCGCCGAGCCGGAATTGGCGAGCACGGTGATTGAGAGCTCGGCAGAAGGAATCCAGACATTTCCGGTGGCGAAGCCGTTGATCCCGCCGCCGTGCGTAATCATAGGTCGGCCAGCGATCGTGTCGCGGCTAAGTCCGAATCCGTACCTGGACGCGGCTGCGGCGCCCTCTGGTGTCGTCATCAGCGCGTACGAGGCGGCGGAGACGACGTGGCCCGTGTGGAGCGCGCGATTCCATTTCGCGAGGTCGCCAACGGTCGAGCACAACGCGCCCGCCGAATAAGGTTGCGACATGGCGAGATACTGCGTGTTTGTCCACCCGTTCCCGGCGGCGTCATAGCCGCGTGCCCGGCGTGGCACGATCGGTGTCGCGAGGCAGTCGCGGGTGTCTTCAAGACCGAGGGGCTTCGAGAATCGCTCGGCAATGTCATTCCCCCACGAGTGCCCGGTAATCTTCTCGATCAGCATTCCGAGTACCACGTAGCCGGAGTTGTCGTACCTCCACTGGGTCCCAGGTGCGAACCACATCGGCGTGTTCGCAGTCAGCGCGACGAGCGTGTCGGGATTCATCTCCTCGCCCCAGCGTCGCTGCCACGCAGGGCCGATGTCCGTGTAGCTCGGGATACCAGACGTGTGATTGAGGAGCTGTCGCACCGTGACAACCCGCCATGCCATCGGGAGCGTCGAGAGGTACGCGCCGATCGAGTCGTCGAGCTTCACCTTGCCCTGTTCGACGAGTTGCATTACCGCCGAGGACGTGAACTGCTTCGTCACCGAACCGATCCGATAGACGGAGCGCGGGGTCGCGGCGACATCTTCTTCGAGGTCTGCCTTCCCCCACGCGCGCATCGTTATCGTGTCGCGTCCGCGAACGAGCGCGATCGCGACGCTCGGCGCGCCCCGCTCGCCTATGAACGTCTGTGCGAGCGAATCGGCGACACGCGCGACAGTCGCCACCGGCGGGAGTCCCTGAGCGCCAAGCGAAAACGGGAGGACGAATACGGCGGCGGTCACGAAGCGACGCATAGATGCCTCTGGCACATGTGGCGTTGTTGCTTATGTCAATCTGGACTCCGGCGTTTTAACCCGCCACCTGCTGAACCGCATTCAGCTGCCCGGTAAGCGTCGCCTCGGCATAAGCGCACGTGCGCCAGTAGCAGGAGATCCCCGGTTGAAATCCGGGCTCCTTGACTTAATAACTGGCGGGCTGACACGCGATTGCGTCGCCAGGCCGTTTTGCTTTGCGGATAGCGTTACCCGTTTCGTTACCCGTTTGTACTGATTTCACGTTCCTATTACGCGCTCCATCACCTTCCGCGGCTCGCTCATTACTGGGAATGCCGGTTCTTTATTACTCCTGAACAGTCGCGCGCCCGTTCTCAGAACCGGACGTAAGAACATCAATGGGGATTAAGGCTGCGAACGGTCCGTAGAGCTGATTGAAACGTGACGGCGAAAAAACGTCTCTGTAAATAAGGGCAAATCCAGCGGCCCTTATCATGTCGAGCATTTGCGGTGAGCTACTCGGTCCACCGTTCTCTCTGAACTCCGCCAGTGCCTGATATAACGCCGCCTCCGCTTCCGCATCACGAGGGGAAGGCTGCCCCCGATTTTCCGAATTGGATGACTTCCGAAAGATTCTTACGAGTGCGCCTGCTAATGATGGCCGCATCCCTCTTTCTACGCTCTCCGCGTACTTCCAGTGATCTTGTGATAGCGCTGGCAAACGCGAGAGAAACTCAACAACCACATGACCATTGGGGCCGAATCGGATACCGTCGTAGCGTATTCTCTCCGCCTTCAACGCCTCGGGATCGACCACTAAGCGTGCGGGGAAAGCTTCTAACCTTGGTCGGCGAGACGCGAACATGATATAGATGGGCGTCGCGACTAGAATAACGGCGACAACATACCCGACTGGATTCAATCCCATCGCATATAGCAGAATCCCAGCGCCGAGGAAGGGTATCAGCAGGGTCGCAAGGATGCCAATCACAATTCGGAAGTTGCCTCGGTAAAACGTATTGCTCATGAGAACCCTCTATATTCCGAAAACTCGAAGAGCGAGACGATGCCCTCACGCCTATCGGGCGTGAGGTCATGTCTCGAGGCTGTGCGCGCCCTTTCAGAAGGACCCAATCGTTCAGCGGTCCTGAGATGTATCATCAACGCAGCGGTGCCGAATCAACCGACACCGCTAACTGACACCTCCGTCGCATAGACAAAATCCCGCATCAGCGGTAAGCCGATGCGGGACAATTAGTTGAAGTTCATGGGCCTGGGTAGAGTTGAACTACCGACCTCACGCTTATCAGGCGATCACAGGGGAGTAAGAAGTCGGGGAAGGAACATGTAAATCGCTGCCGCATCGCGTGATCTGCCGAAGTTGTACTTTCTGGTTTTATCTCACCTTCTGGATCGCC
>JADGQR010000158.1 GCA_017881685.1 Gemmatimonadaceae bacterium | reverse complement strand
GGCCCCGGCCTCGCGAGCGCCGGTCAGATGAAGATCTCGCCCGACGGGACGATGATTGCGGCTGCCGGGGCTACGAATTTCGTCGAGATCTGGCAGTTCAACACCAGCACCGGTCAGGTCACGCCGCCTTCGAAGCAGATCATGGCCACCGCGTCCGATCGGACAAACGCCTGTCTTGTGAACGGCGTGACTTATTGCTGCGACGTCACGCCGACGACGACGAAGTTCTGCTGCAGCAAAGCGTGTCCGCCGGGATCGATCGAAACGACGACCAACGGCGTGAAGTACTGCTGCACGGTGGATCCGAAGACCGGCGAATTGTGCTGCACGAGGCAATAGATGATCAGCGCGAGCGCAACCAGCTAACCGTGCGCCCGAGGCCTTGCTCCAGCGTGACCGGCTCGGGCAGCCTGGCGATGGAGCGCAGCTTCGATCGAGCACGCTGCGCACTTGCTCGCCCGCTTTCGGTCGCGCCGTGCCGCCCGCCCCGGTGGATCCAGCCACCACATTGTGTAGAAACAAGGCAAAGATCCGTCCTGATTGTCGCAATCGATCTGCACGGCGGTGACCTTCTTGCCGACGCGCACCGCAACCGCCTGCAGATGTTCAAGTTGCAGGCCCCCTCGCTTGGAAGCGGCGTGAATGATATCAACAGCACATGTCGAAGCGGATCGAATTCAAGAAGTCCACGAAGTTGAAAATTGCCGCCCGAAGCGGATATCGCTGCGCTTTCCTGAATTGTGATCGGGCAACAGCCGGTCCCGGTGCAACTGCGGATGAGCCAAGCATCACGGGCGAGGCCGCCCACATCTGGAGCGCTGCGGAAGGAGGGCCCCGCGGGCAAGGAGGACTTACTGAATCGGACTTGTGCCGTCCTCAGAACGGCATCTGGCTGTGTCGAACGCACGCGAAAATGGTCGATGAAAAGCGAGGCGCCCACTTCCCCGCGGCACTCTTGATGAGCTATCGCGATCTCCACGAGGCGCGGATCGCGCGAGAGCAGCAGGGCATCGCTCGCCGCATGGCATGGCTTGACAGAGTAACCGTGGCTCGCAGCGCCGTATTCGAACCGTTGGCGCAGATGACGCTCGCCAAAGTGACTCTCGTGATCGGAGGTAACGCCAGCGGCCGCACGGCGCTTTGTGAGTGGATCTCCGCATTCGAACGTCCAGAGTTGCTGGAAAGATGGCGCATCGGGAAGCGTTTCTCGCCATTGCGCATCGAGCTGAAACTGTTCGACCCCGCCGAACAGTCAATCGGGCTCGGCATCGACGCTGAGCGCCGAATCTATTTCGAAGTGAACGACGTGGGAGTGGCGTACAACCCATTCCCGTTCCGGCCGATCTGGTTGCGCGACGACCGGTTCAACCCAATGCCGGACAACGATGACGATTGGATCGCATCATCGCTCGGCATCGACTCGTACGTTGTTGGTAACGTGCTGAAGGAGGTCAGCGAAGACTCCGACGCGTTCACGAAGAATCCTCGCATTGAAGTCGATGACGAAGGTCATCGCCGCATTCGCGCGCACAATAGGGACGCGCTCGACTTGCCGTTGCGCGTTTTCTCCACAGGTGAACGGGGACGGCTCCTGGTCGATGTCGCGATCGCCCTCGCTCGCACATCGTCGCGTTTCGTGCCGACGATTCTTCTGCTCGACGGCTTCATCACGAGCTTCGATTCCGAGAATCTGCGAACGGTCGCGGCCCGTCTCGCATCAGCAGAAAATCAATTTCAGAGCGTGTTGTTCAGGGTGGCGCATCGCGACGAAGATGCGCTGCACCTCTTGTCACCTGCCTGGCAGATGGTTCATCTACGAGGTCGTGAGACGAACGTGAAGATCGAAGTGGAAGGCCTCACTTCGGGTATTGCTCGCTCGAGCTGATGAACGTTCGCTACGGCCGATGCGAACGTGGCTCGGGATGCCGCCGGCGCCCCTGCGCGGCGCCGGGGCGGTTGAGACGGGGTCAGGCCTTCCACGTTTGGCCCGTCTAGTCGCGTCACACCACTGCCGGACGCCGCCGTGGTTGGGAGCAGGTGCCGCTTTGGTGTCGGGAGAAGCTGTACTTACTTTCCGTCGTTGCGTTGCGCCGAGCCTCCGGGCGGTGGGGCCGTTCGGGCTGAGTCGCGGCGAAGGGACCCATTCTCCGTCTGAGTTCCTGTAGCCGCGGCTGATGCTCTCTTGCCGTGATTTCGCGGGTTTGAGGTCGCGGTGCGCGATCCAACCGTGCTGACCGCTCCACATCGCGCTGCACCGAGTCTTCGAACATGACCAGACCTCTACCGCAGCGCCGGCCGGCAACACCGCGAGCCACGCCGACTTCGCGCTCGGGGATGCGTGCATGAGGTGCTGGACTTCGCGGAGTTCATCCGCTTTGGACCATTGCTGACGAGATCGCGCAGGACGCTGTTGGCGGAAAGCGTCGACGCTTCGGACCGGCGGTATAGTCAAGGCTAGGCTCTCGCTGGCGTCGGACTACGCGCAGGCGTGACGCTTCGCGGGTGACCTAAGCCTAAGCGCATGTTCCCGCCGCGCGGGTTCCGAGATTGGTTGAAACGCTCCGGCGCTCTCCGTCACTACAAATTTGAGTGGTGCACGGCCTCCCAATCCACGTTGTTACTTGGACACATCTTCAGTGCTGTCGCGAGACGAAACAAACAAGAGAACCGAAGAATAGGAGCAACAGATGAACACAGCAGCCAGGCTTCTGAAGTCAAAGGAATCGATTATCGTCGCGGCCGTAGTCCTTCTTTCCGCTCTCGGCGCGACGACCGCCGGGGCGCAGCAAATTCTTTTTGCGCAAATCGGCAGTGCACCACCAATGAATTCAAATCAGTTCGTCGACATCCCAGGCCTGTCGTTTCTACTACCCGCGGCATCTGCCGGTCATACGCAAGCCTTGATCATCCTGGATATTCCGCAGCCGTACGCGACCGGCAACAATTTCCCCGGCGCGAAGTTCGGGATCAATGTCGGCGGTACTGTCGTGGCGGACGGCGGCTTCACGTATTCGATGCAGGTGCCGGCTAGTTCCGGGAGGATGCCGACCACCGTCGTAGTTCGGGTGCCGCTGGCAAACACGCCTCGACTAGTTCGTGCGCAGTGGATCAGTTACCGAAACAGCACCGGTCGAATTGACAGCTTCGCGAGCTTGTCAGCGATACTCGGGAACTGAAATTCGCTCTACCTTGAGGAACGCTGACGGCGTAGGCTTGAACCCTGCGTCGTCACGTTCCTCGACTTCACACGTACCGCAACTTAGCGTGGCCAGAGAAGTGCGGCGGAGAAGCCGGTTATCTTCGTCGCGAGGAAATCCGATTCCGCGGAGACGATGTCGAGCAGCTCGCGCGCGAGGACGGCGTCGACAGACTTGCCGTCGCGTTCCGCGAGGCGCTGCAGCGCAAGGATCTCGAAACGGGGGATGCGTACGTGCAGGTCGGTGAGGCGGAGGAGTTTCGGGATGCCCTTCGCGAGGTCGTCGCCGAGGGCTTCTTCGATCGCATCCTGCGGCCAGAAGTCCATGGCGAAGGAGATTAACTCTTTGCGGCACACGGTCATGCTGCGGCAGTTCCGGACGCCTTCCACCTCACCACTTTCCATCCGGCTCTTCAGGTCCAGCATCTCCATGGCGAGAATCTCCGCGGCTTCAGCATCGGAGTAGGTATCCTTCGGCTCGAGGAAGAGGCGGCGGATGTGCATGGCGGCTTCGGTCATGGCATGATCTCCTGCGTGTCCGCTTCTGTCAGTAATTGACTAGCGATATTAAACTAGCGAAATAGTAACAGTTGGACGGCGAAGCGTCAACGCGTTGGAGCAAAAGTTCCATGAAACCTTCACCAAGTGAGGCAAAGATTTTCGGCGCAGCGATGAAACGGTGGCGGGAGAAGCGCGGCCTGACTCAGGATGCCCTCGCGGGCGTCGCTGGCATCGCGAGCAGTTACCTCAGCCACATCGAGCGCGGCGAGCATGTGCCTAGCCTTACTGTCATCCTGAAACTCTCGATGGCGTTACAGATTCTGCCTGGTGACTTGTTGTCGGACTTCACGTTTCCCACGATGAAGAAGCTCCGCCTCAACGGGTGAAAAAGTTGCACGCCGAAAGCGTGAAAACTGGCCGTCTCTCCTGCCATGACTTCGCGAGTTTGAGGCGGTGCGCGATCCAGCCGTGCTGGCCGCTCCACGTCGCGCTGCACCAGGTCTTCGAACAGGCTGAACCCCCTATCGTCGCGCCGGCCGGCTCTATAATTTCCCCATGTCCAAGCTCGTCCGCGTTCTCGGGCTCTGTCTCGCCGCCGCCTCGAACCTCCTCGCCGCCACGCACGCGGAGAAGATCGACGCGCTCCTCGCCGCGTATCACAAACAGCGCTACTTCAACGGTTCGGCGCTCGTCGCGGAGAAGGGACAGGTCATCCTCCGCAAAGGCTACGGCCTGGCGAACATGGAATGGGACGTCCCGAACGCGCCCGATACGAAGTTTCGCCTCGGGTCAATCACGAAGCAGTTCACGTCGATGGTCGTCATGCAGCTCGTGAGCGAAGGGAAGATCAAGCTCGACGAGAAGATCACGAGCTACCTTCCCGGCTACCGCAAAGACACCGGCGACAAAGTCACGGTGCGCCATCTCCTCACCCACACCTCCGGCATCCCGAGCTACACCGGTCTGCCGGGCTTCTTCCAGAAAGTGTCGCGCGATCCGTACGCCGTCGATGCCTTCGTGAAGGAGTACACGAGCGGCGATCTCGAGTTCGAGCCCGGCTCGAAGTTCGCGTACGACAACTCCGGCTATTTCCTCCTCGGCGCGATGATCGAGAAGGTCACGGGCAAGAGCTACGCGGATGCTGTGAAGGAGCGCGTCTTCGACCCGCTCGGCATGAAGGACAGCGGCTACGATCGATTCGACACCGTTCTGCCGAAGCGCGCGAGCGGCTATACCCTCACGCCCAACGGCTACGTGAACGCGCCGTACCTCGACATGTCGATCCCCTACGCCGCTGGCTCGCTCTACTCGACGGTCGAGGATCTGTACAAATGGGATCGCGCGCTTTACGGCGACAAGCTTTTGAGCGCGGACCTGAAGAAGACGATGTTCACGCCGATGCTGCAGAACTACGCGTTCGGATGGACGGTGGGGCCGCTGAAGCTCGACGATCAGAAAACCGAGATCGCGACGATCGGGCACAACGGCGGGATCAATGGATTCAACACGCTCGAGATCCGCATCCCCGACACGCAGGACCTCGTGGTGCTGCTCGACAACACCTCGCGCGGCGACAAGCTCGACGCTACGGCGCGCGGCATCATCGACATCCTGCGCGATGTCGAGGCGCCGGCGCCGAAAGCGTCACTCGTCGACGAGGTGATGAAGAACAGCGGTCCCGCGCTCGCTCGCGTCCGCGAGCTGAAAGCGAAATCGCCGGACGCCTACGATTTCAGCGAGCCGGAAATCAATCGCCTCGGATACACGCTCTTGGGCCGCGGCCGCATCGCCGATGCCATCGACGTCTTCCGTTTTAACGCCGAGGAGAATCCGAAGTGGTGGAACGTCTACGACAGTCTGGCCGAGGCGTACGCGGAGCATGGAGATCGCGAGCTGGCGATCGCGAATTACAAAAAGTCGCTGGAGCTCAATCCGAAAAACGACAACGGCGCGGAGCGGCTGAAGCGCCTCGAAGCGCCGGCGCAGCCGAAGCCGGACGCGGCGACGCTCGACAAATACCTCGGTACATACGAGCTCAGGCACGGCTTCGACATCACGTTCACGCGTGAAGGCGACAAATTGTTCAGCCAGGCCACGGGACAGCCGAAGTTCGAGATGGCGGCGGACTCGCCGACCGAGTTCCATCCGCTCGCCTTCCGCGCGCGCATCGTCTTCGCCACCGACGGCAGCTCGCTGACGCTGTACCAGGGAGGCGGCGAAATCACGGCGAAACGCGTAGCTGGAAAGTAGGATGAACGAGGAAGTGCCGCGAAGCCTGCAGGAGAAGGTGATCAGCGAGGCGAAGAGGCTGCAGGCGGAGCATCAGGCGGCGCACTGATTTGCGCTTCGCGCGTTGTCGGTTATCGGTTACCGGTTGTCTGAGGCGCTACGCAGGCAACTTTTACCGATTTTGCGGCGTCTATGATGCTGATCGTGACAAAAATCATCAGTCCGATGACTTCAGCGATGTCATCGATGTCATCCGCGATTGACGATTTGTCATCGCTCGATTCGAAATCGGCATCTTTTAAGACGATTTGTCATCGCTCGATTCGAAATCGGCATCTTTTAAGACGATTTGTCATCGTCCGATTCGAAATCGGCATTCTTTTAAGACGATTTGTCATCGTCCGATTCGAAATCGGCATTCTTCTAAGACGATTTGTCATCGTCCGATTCGAAATCGGCATCTTTTAAGACGATTCGTCATCGTCCGATTCGAAATCGGCATCTTTTGAGACGACGCCGTCATCTCCGATGCGGAATGCTCGACGATGCTAGGACGCCGCACTACCTCGTCCGCACGAGAATCCCCAGCTCGCGGATCTGATACGCCAGCGCCTGGCGGGACATGTTCAGCGAGGCCGCGGCACGGTTCTGGTTGCCGTTGGCCTGCACGAGCGATTTCTCGATCAGCTCGCGGCGGAAGCGCGTCACGGCGTCCTGATACGAGCTGACGCCGGCGCCGGAGCGGACGGCCGCACTGCGCATCCGCTCGGGAAG
>JADGQR010000157.1 GCA_017881685.1 Gemmatimonadaceae bacterium | reverse complement strand
GGGATCTACACGTATGGGTTTCTCGCGCGTGGAGCCGATGTTCATGCGATCGAACCGCTCGAAGGCTGCGCTTTGCTCATCAAGTCCTATTACGACCTCGGGTTTCCGTTTGGCGTGAGCGGCGGCCGCGGGAAATTGACGGTTCATGTGGAAGCTGTGAGCGACGCTCCCGGCACCGCAGTTCTCTACGTTCCGATCAGGAACGGAAAAGTCGACGACGAATCTGCGAGCCTGAATCCTGACGAGGGCGAGTCCCTTCGCGTGGAAGTTCCCGTGCGGACGATCGACAGCTACGGGCTCAGCAATGTGCAGGTGATAAAAATGGACGTCGAAGGACGCGAGGTACCCGCAATCGAAGGTGCAGCGCAGACGTTCGCGCGTTGGAGGCCGGTACTACTCGTCGAGATAGAACAGCGTCACCACGCCGAAAACATCAACGAAGTATTCGCGCGCATAACGGCGATGCTCGGACCACGTTATGAAGCGAAGTTCCTCGGGAGAAACGGTGAGTTCAGACCTTTCTCTGATTTCGATGTCGAGCGCGACCAGCTCGCCCATCGCGATAATCCGCTGTCGAAGGATTACGTGAGAAACTTCTTCTTCATGCCCACTTAGCGATCACTCGAACATGTCGCGACGCGTCGCCGAGTCCGGAGTGTCGGCCGATTATGGGACGATCGTCGTCGTCGGTGGCGGATGCTACGGCTCCTACTATGTGAAGCAGCTCGGGAGGGCGAACAAGGCTGGTGCGATCACATGGGAAAGATTGCTGGTGGTCGATCGGAATCCGGACTGTCTCGTCGCCATCAACGGTTTGCTCGACCAGTCGGATGGGAGCTCGACAGCGCCGACCATGATCACCGCCGAGTGGTCCGACTTCTTCAGAGACTATCTCGGACAATGGCCCGCTGATCCCGCGGCGAGACAAACTGATTCGATCGTGCCTTCACCGCTGATGCCCCACCTCTTGTATGAGTGGGTGCGGGATCGCGCCAGCGAACGGTGGCCGCACCGATCCGTCGAAACAGTCCCGCTCGACGGCAAGCCAGACACGCCATGGGAGAGCGCAGCACCTGACGGAACTCAATACGTGAGCTTCGCGACCTGGACGTGTCCGATCAACTGCATCGAGCCCGACATCTGTCCGCACACGCGCAGCGAGCGCACATGGACGATGCCGAAGGCGATGGAAGACTACGTCGCGGCCGAATCTCGCGAAGGGCGGGCGATCGACGGTCCGCTCGTGTTCCATTGCACCCACCGGGCATTCGGCGTGGGAATGATTCCAGTGCCAGCCGTTGTGGATGCTGATCTGGTGGTAACCCGTACCGCCGCCGAACGTGCGTCGCGGTTCGTTATCGCGACAGTGTCCCATTGCCACGGGGCGATCAACATCCTTTCCGTCGGCTAGCCCCCGAAATCGACCAGTGTCACGCTGACATCACTTGCCAGACGGAATAGATTCAGGATCAGAAGATTACCCGAATCCGAGTCTGAAAGTGTCCGAAAGTCGCGACTATGATGTGATAATTGTTGGCGCAGGTCCGGCAGGAATGACGGCGGCGATGTACGCCGGCCGCTCCATGTTGAAGACGGTCGTGCTCGAGCGAGGCGCATCCGGTGGTGAGCTGCTCAACACCGAGATCATCGAGGATTATCCGGGCTTCGAGCACATCGAAGGCTGGGAGCTCGCACAGAAATTCGAGAGCCACGCGAAGAAGTTCGGGGCCGAGTTTCAGCAGGAAACCGTGATAACGCTCGAGAAGATGCCTGACGGAGCGTTTCAGGCAACGACCGATAGCGGCACGATATATCGCTCGAAAGTTGCGATCATCACGTCAGGCGGAACTCCGATCAAGCTCGGCGTTCCTGGTGAAATAGAGTACGCCGGCAAGGGCGTGAGCTACTGCGCGATATGCGATGGCGCATTCTTCCGGGGACATACGATCGCAGTTATCGGTGGTGGAGACGCCGCCGTGGAGGAAGCCGATTTCCTCACGCGATACGCCGAGAAGGTCTATCTGATCCATCGGCGTGACGAGTTCCGTGCGTCGAAGATTCTGCAGAAGCGACTGTTCGAGAATCCGAAGATCGAAGTCATCTGGAACACGCTCGTAGATGAGGTCCAGGCCGACGCACAAGGCCTTGTTCACAATCTCGTTCTGCGCGACGCCAACACGCACGAGACGAGAAATCTCGCGGCGACGGGAATCTTCATCTTCATCGGCTTCCGTCCCAACACCGGAATCATCGAGGGGCACGCTGACCACGATGAGATGGGATACCTGCGCACGGACATGAACATGGAGACGTCGATCAAGGGCCTCTTCGCTGCCGGTGACGTGCGGGTGCAGCTGACGCGTCAGGTCACAACAGCCGCCGGCGACGGCACGACAGCAGCAATTGCCGCGGAGAAATACCTGGCCGCAATGCGCTCGCCCAGTGACGAGCCGGTGATTTCTGGTTCCGGAGGATACGCCGTTTGAACGTCGAGCAGATCACCGTCGGCCCGTTTCAGGAGAACTGCTACCTGGTCTCCGATCCTGACAGCGATTCGCTCGCGGTAGTCGACCCCGGAAGCGAAGGCGATCGCATCATCGAGGCGATCGAGCGCACGGGTAAGACGCCGGAGGCAATCTGGATCACTCATGCGCACGTCGATCACATCGGCGCCATTGCCGCAATCAAGCGCCGCTGGGACGTTCCGGTTTACCTGAATCCACTGGATGAAGTGCTCTATCGGTCAGCAGGGAAGAAGGCGCAGATGTATGGCATCCCATACGAGGAGCCGCCGACGCCCGACCACGACCTCGAAGAAGGCCAGACTCTTAAGCTCGGCAACCTAGAGCTGCAGGTGTCTCATGTCCCAGGACACGCGCCCGGTCACGTGATGATTTACGGCCACGGACACGCACTCGTAGGCGATTGCCTGTTCGCCGGCTCGATCGGGCGGACAGACCTCGAATTCTGTAATCCCGCTCACCTCGCTGCATCGCTGAAGCGCATTGTCGCGCTCCCCGATAACACCCTTGTCCACTCCGGGCACGGCGAGACGACCACGATCGGACGCGAGAAAGTTTCCAACCCTTTCATCAACGGCACGGCGAGAATCGTCGGAGCCTGAACGAGAAAATCGAAATGACAACGGCCACACGAACGGAAAAGGATCCTCTTGGTGAGCTGAGCGTTCCATCGGAAGCGCTCTACGGAGTGCAGACCCTTCGAGCAGTTCGCAATTTCCCCATCAGCGGACTGAAGCCGCTTCCCGCATTTGTCGATGCGACGGTCCGGATCAAGCGAGCCGCTGCGATTACTCACAGGCAGACGGGCCGGCTCGACGCGAAGCTAGCGGACGCAATTGTCGCCGCGGCGGATGAGGTTCTCGCCGGCCAGCATCGCGAGCATTTCGTTGTCGATCCGTATCAGGCAGGGGCCGGTACGTCGCACAACATGAACATCAACGAAGTACTCGCCAATCGCGCCAACGAGCTGCTCGGCGGCAAGCGCGGCGAGTACAAGCCGGTGCATCCGAACGATCACGTCAACATGGCGCAGTCCACCAACGACGTGATTCCGACAGCCATTCGACTCGGCGCAGTGACAGAGCTTCCAGGTCTCGTCGCAGCATTCAGCGCTCTGATCGAAGCTTTCGAACAGAAAGGGCGCGAATTCGACGACGTGATCAAGTCCGGACGCACGCACCTTCAGGACGCGATGCCGATTCGCCT
>JADGQR010000156.1 GCA_017881685.1 Gemmatimonadaceae bacterium | reverse complement strand
TTCTCTGCGAGAACGGGTCGCTCCGCGATCCAGCTTTCAAGAAAGTCTGTCTTGTCCACCGCGACCTCGGCCGATCGTGATACCGGAACGACGACGGCGACGTTGTACAGACCATTGCCCACATCGGCTATTCCGCAGTATCCGCCGCGATCCACGTACATCTCGCCGAAATCGCGGATCCCCTGGACTCCGGAGTAGTGCGTAACGAGGGCAATGCGACGAGGCCATCGCGAGGCGCGGATGAGGCCGAGGCGTCGTCCGACGACCGAGCGGAGTCCGTCGGCGCCGATTACGAGATCTGCTGTAAGGTCGCGAGATGATCCAGCGTTCGTCACGACGCCGCTGACTCGTCCTGCATCTCTCGTGACGTCCGTGACCCTGCAGCCTTCTTCGACGCGTGCCCCGGCAGAGCGAGCACGGTCGAGAAGAATCGAATCGAGAATCGTGCGTCTCACAGCGAGTCCGCGGTCGCGATGTCCGTGATATCCGTGATCTGACGCGAATTCTCCGTGGATGGTTGACCCGTTCGGTGCGTGGACACGCATTCCCGAAAGCTGGGCGGCGCCGGAGGACTCGACTGCGTCGAGTGCATCCATCGCTTCGAGAATTCGCGATGCCTGTGGGCTCATGTACTCGGAGCAGGTCTTGTCGCGCGGAAAGCGAGCCCGGTCGAGAACGAGAACGTCGATGCCCGCCTTTGCGAGGAAATACGCGCTGGACGAACCGGCGGGTCCTCCGCCGACAATGATCACCTGCGCGTCACGCATGCCGCAGCGCTCCGTGGGGACGCGACATCGATCGCGTGATTCGCTGAAACAGCCCCATGTACTGCCAGTGCGGTTTCGGCAGCCGAAGCACTGATGCGAGCCTGGTGAGATATGGGAGCACCACGGAGCGTGAGTCGGCCGAGAACATGAAGCGGGGATGATCTGCGGCGAAGCGCTTCAGGCGCGTGACTGCATCGTCGAATTGCAGATTCGGCGAGAAATAGAAAGTCGGATCGAGAAGTGACGCCTCGTTGTCGACGACGCCCTCTGCAATTGCGATGCGATGCAGAGTTGTTCCGGGATAAATCCGCAGGCCAACAGTCGTGTAGACGGCATCGCCGCGACTCAGGCGCCAGGCAGCAAACTCGAGCGTCTCCTCCAGCGTTTCGGGAGTTTCTCCGGGTCCTCCGACGAGAAAAATCCAGAGTGTGCGAATCCCCGCTTTCTCGACGCGCTCTGCGACTTCGCGGACCTTGCTCGCGGTGAATCCTTTTTCGAGACGCTCGAGTACGGGGTCGCTCGCACTCTCTGCGCTAATACCAAGTGTGCGGAAGCCAGCCTTGCGCATGGCCGCGAGGAGCTCGGGCGAAGCCGTGGCAGGAGTGAAGTTCGTCGTGTCGAGATGGACGCCCATGTTGCGGCGGATGATCGCTTCGCAAACCGCGAGTGCGTGCCCCGGCGGAGAATTGAACGTCGAATCGACGAAATCGAAGTTGCGCGTCTTTGCTTCGCGCCAGAGCTCTTCGATCTCGTCTGCGACAAGCTCCGGGTTTCGCGTGCGGTATCCCCAGCCTTCGACGTTGCGGTAGGTGCAGTAGACGCACTTGTACACGCAGCCGCGTTTCGTCTGGATTGGAATTGTTGCGCCGTGTCGCTCGTAGCGGCGCAGATCGATCCAGCGATGCAGAGACGGTGACGGGAGGGAATCGAGGTTCGCGTCTTCTCCCGGCGCCGTGAAGTGAACGGTGTCGCCGACATACCGAACGACGCCGGGCAATGAAGTCACTTCCTCACCTCGCGACAGCGCATTTACGAGGGCTACGCTGGCGCGCTCGCCATCGCCGGCGACTGCGTAATCGACTCCGAAATCCCTGAACAGCGATTCGGGCGCGACTCCAAACGCGGCCCCGCCAGCGATGATCTTCGCCGAGGGCGATGCTTTTCTCAGGGCCGCGAATATTTCACGTCCTTCGGGCGTGTAATGCCTGAGCGCGATCGCATCGCTGTTGTCGATGTTCCTTATGGAAACGCCGATGATCGATGGAGAAGTCTCTCGCGCCGCTTTGGTCACGGCGGCGACGGGATCCTTCTCGAAGCAAAGGTCGACGAAGCGAACGTCGTGCCCTGCGGCATCCAGAGCGGACGCGACGCACGCAAGTCCATTCGGAACGACCGGGTAGGGCTGTCGCTCCCGATTCGCGCTGACGAGCAGCACTCGCGAGCCGTCTTTCGGCGTAGCCTTCTTCATCTTCTTCAAGGGATCAGAACCGAATCGCAAATGTGCAAAGAAATCCCAGAAGTGCGCCGAACGCTGTGCTGACTGCGTTCACTGCGTCGTTATCAAGCCATGAAAGTCCGCCGACTGCTCTCGTCTTCGTACCGCAGTCGTGGACATTGCGTTCCGTCATTGTATTGCACCGATCGCACCAGCGGTGAATCTGAAGAGCTGCGCCCAGAATTGAATCGACTGTAGTGCCGCTAATTCCGCCAATAATCGCAGCGATTGCGGCCGTCTCGCCCCATCCCGCAACAAACGCGATTACGGCCATCGCGATCGCCCCCGTCACTCCTGCAAGTGTGCCGGCCAGGGTGACTCCGCCTGATTGTCCGGTAATTACTGGTTTCCATGAGATTATCGACCGCGGCGCGTGGCTCGAGAGCACGCCGATTTCCGTCGCCCAGGTATCAGCCGCTGCTGCGCCGATCGCTCCAGCTCCGATAGACAGCCATGCCGGCGAGGGATAAATGAGACTGAAAGCCGCTGCCGTGGAAAAAAATCCGCCGTTCGCCAGGACCTGCCACGCATCTCGATTGCCTCCCTTCGCCACGACTCCGGATGTGCGCGCCGCCTTTCGGTCGACTTTGAACTTCGAGAGCAAAGTGCCGGAAACAAAGAAGCCAATGAGTAGCGCGGCCCAGCCCCAACCCGCCGCTGAACAGATGGTGCCGAGCGCGAGGGCTGTAGCGGCACCGCTTGTTGAGAGCGAGCCGCGCTTCCGCGCCACGACGACAATCGCGGCGGCGACAAGGGATCCAGTCACCAGTCGCTAGGCGAACGGCATGGAAAAAATCGAAGTCAGTCGTTCACCTGCCCGAAGATTGCAATAACTTTAGTCCCCTGCCGGAGGAAACCGGCTTCATCGTTTCACCAGCTCAAATGCCCTCGACTGTCCACGCGCAAATTCCACTCAGCCTCCTCGAAGCGATACGACGAATAGATACGCCCGAAGACCAGATCGACGCGGAATATGTTCCTGAGCTGAGGAACAAGCGACTCGGATTGAGTGACACGGTCTACACTCAGATCAGGCGCTACTCCGAAGCAACGAAACGCGGGCAGAAAATTCCGTTCGTCGAAGCTGCCGGACTTGGTACGCTGATTGGACGACGCCCTGATTCTGACAAGCTGTTCGTCAGCGCGGGACAGATTCTCGCAAACGACATCTACTACTCGATCGCAAAGCCCGTCCGGGGCTTCATCAAGATCATGCCGCGCTTCGTCGCTCGTCCCGTGGCTCTCAAGCAGCTTCGCGGTATCTCACAGGATTTCTTCGGCGGCACTCTCGAGCGCACGGGAGCTTTTCTGGCGCTGCGCATTCCCAACTCGGTGACGGTAAACGGCGCTCCAAAATCTGCCGGCTGTACGTTTTACGAGTCGGCTTTGCGCGAGCTGCTTCGCCTGCTGATAAATGGTGGCGGGCAAATCGATCACGTACACTGCGTCCAGCGCGAAGAAGGCACCTGCGAATGGCGCGCTGAATGGCGAGGCCACACGGCCTGAGGAAACCTGAATGTTGAACGCAGAGAAACTCGTCCCGCTCCAGGCCGCGATCGACAAAGCGGGTCTGGACGGATGGCTCATCTTCGATTTTCACGGGCTGAATCCCGTAGCGCTCGGCATGCTCGAGCTGCACGGAATGGCGACGCGCCGAATCTTCGTCTTCATTCCTCGCTCGGGAGCTCCAGTCGCGCTTACTCACGCGATCGAGCAGGGACCGTGGCGCGATTGGCCTGCCGAGTGGGAAAAGCTCAAGTACAGCGGATGGCGTGAGCTTGAATCTCAGCTTCGTGAGATGGTCAGCGGCAAGACTGTCGCGATGGAATACTCACCTGGCGACGCGGTTCCCTATCTCGACAGAATTCCAGCTGGCGTGATCGAAATGGTTAGAGACGCCGGGGCAAAGGTCGTCTCGAGCGCCGATCTAGTCACCCGATTCTATGCCGTATGGAGCGAGGATAATGTTGCTTCGCACGAGCGCGCTTCGGAAATCGTCGCATCGATCGCGAAGAACGCGATGAACCGAGCCGGAGACGCAGCAAAGTCTGGCCAGCCTCTCACCGAATACCAGCTCCAGCAATGGATCCTCGGCGAGTTTGCGGCGAAGAACCTGTCAACCGATCACGGCCCAATCGTCGCGATCGGTCCAAACGCGTCGAATCCGCATTACGAGCCGACCCTCGAGCATGATGCGACGATCAACGCGGGCGACATTCTTCTGATCGACCTGTGGGCCAAGGAGGAAAACGGAGTCTTCGCCGACCAGACATGGATGGCATCGCTTGGCCAACCGGGTGACAAGAAGAAGCGAGTCTGGGAAGCTGTTCGCGACGCGCGTGACGCTGCGATTGCGATCCTTCGTGAGCGTCTGGACGCAGGGAAATCACTCAGCGGCGGGGAAGTCGACGACGTCACTCGCGAGGTGATCGTGTCGCGAGGTTTCGGTGCGTGGGTGCTTCACCGAACCGGACACTCGATCGATTCGCGCGATCTCCACGGCTCAGGGCCACATATCGACAATCTCGAAACTCGCGAAGATCGCATGCTCGTGCCGGGAGTGGGATTCTCGATCGAACCCGGCATTTACATCGCTGGCGACGTTGGAATGCGAAGCGAAGTGAACGCCTACGTGACCGATTCGGGCGTCGTCATCACCCCGCACGAATATCAGAAGGAATTGCTCATCGTTTGAGCGCGGCCGGCAGCCTCGTCCAGATTTCCGGATCGGCGCCGTCGGGTCCAAGCAACGCGAATCGGCGGATGCCGAGTTGCCGGGCGACAGAGATGAGCTTTTCGAGTGTCGCGGCATCTTCGATCCAGATCGTCCACCCGTTGCGGGACGATGAAGCGGTAAGCGATCCGGTCGCCGGATCTCTTCGAAACGACCCCGCTTCCGATCTGACGAGAGACTGGGCCTGGGCGAAGGTGATTCGTGTAGCCGAACCGCTACGATCCCACTTGTAGCCAAACAACGGCAGCTCTGCCACGAGTCTGTTGACGCCAATTTCGGATGATCTCATTCCGATCTGGCGAGACATCCACTCAGGTGAGACGAGAGGACCCGGTCCGGTGCCGGGGCGATGCTCTCCATCAAGGCGAGCAACTATAAAATCGAACGTCCGTGCGAGCACTGCCGTCGGGTACGAGATCGTGTCGCCGGGAGGAACGATTACGCCAATCGGCGAGATATTTCTCGAACGAGCCGAGTCCGTGATCGCTCTCAGCATCGAGGCATTCGCCGTCATCTCGTCGGGTGTCGCGGCCTGAAAATCGATGAACATCCCATTTCCGTTCCGCGCGGCAGCGGCAGCCACCCTGCTGGCAAAAGTTGCTGCCGCGGATTCATCCTCGGTGAGCGCGCGAATTGTTTCGGGATGATACCGGCTTCCCTGATAGGTCGTTATGTACGCAATGCGGGACGATCCCGGCGGGGCGGCAGCGAGCGATGAATCGTAGACAGGTCTGAGTGTCGACGTGTCGATGACCACGAGAGCGCCCTCGAACGCTGCGATCTCACTCGGTAACGACTGAGATTGCGACGACTTCGGCTGATCGGCAGACGGCAGCAGCCACACGGTTGCCGGCGGAGGCCCGCCTCCGGGCAGCCGACCGCAGCCGACCAATCCTGCGGAGACAGCGGCAATCGAGGTGAGTCCCATCAGGCGAAGGAAATTCATCGTGGCTGAAAGTAAGGCACGATTTCACGCCGCGTCATCTGGCAATATCACGTCTCGCAGCGCAAACTCTCCACATGACCAAGTCACTCTTCTCCCGATTCGTCGTCGCCGCACTCGTTGCCGTCATTCCTTCGCAGGGACGATCGCAGGCGGCAGCCACCTCGGCCCAGCCCGTTGCGCGCCGATCGGTCACCGGCCAGGCTGACATGATTGTCGTCAACGGTCGCATTTACACCGTCGATGAGACTCATCCAATGGTATCAGCGTTTGCGGTCAGATATGGCCGCATTCTCTTCGCGGGGTCCGAGAGGGAAGTGCGAACACTCGCGGGCCCGAAGACGAGAGTCGTCGATGTCGGCGGAGCGACAGTAATTCCGGGAATGGTCGACGCGCACGCTCATCTGGTTGGTCTCGGGACTTCGCTCGCGAACGTCAATCTCGCCGGGTCACGCACTTACGATGAAGTCATCTCTCGAGTCGTCGCTCATTCACGCGACGTCAAACCGGGCGAATGGATACTCGGGAGAGGTTGGGATCAGAACCTGTGGCCGGACAAGCAGTTTCCGACTCACGAGGCGCTGACACAGGCATTTCCGAACAATCCCGTTGTCCTCACGCGCATCGACGGTCACGCAGTTCTCGCGAATGCGATGGCCATGCGCGCGGCGAAGGTTACCGCAGCTACGCCGGACCCGACCGGAGGGCGCGTTTTGCGGCTGAAGGACAACTCTCCGAGCGGCGTCTTTGTCGATAACGCCGAGGGCTTGATCAACAGTGCAGAGCCGTCGCCGACGCGCGAGCAGACGACGAAGGCCATTCTCGCTGCGATTGCAGAAGCGAACAAGTGGGGACTGATCGGAATTCACGACGCCGGCGAGCCGCGAAGTGTCATCGATATCTATGAGTCTCTGGCGAAGCAGGGGAAGTACAATCTTCGGAACTACGTACTTGTTTCGGGCGACAGCCGTCACTCTGCCAATGGAGAGCTCGACTTTCAACACTACGTGACCCTTGGTCCCCGCAGTGATCTCTACGACGGACGAATCTGGGTTCGCGCAATCAAACTTTATGCGGACGGAGCACTGGGTTCTCGCGGAGCCGCGCTTCTCGCGCCCTATTCCGACGATCCGGGCAATACCGGCCTCCTCGTCACTCCTCCGGCCGACATAGAGAGAGTGGCTGAATTGGCCCTTCGAAACGGATTTCAGGTCGGCGTGCATGCGATCGGTGATCGAGGCAACCGCGTGGTGCTGGATGCGTACGAAAAAGCATTAAAGGCAGTTCCGACCGCCGACCACCGCTTCCGAATCGAACACTCTCAGGTCCTCTCGCCTGAGGACATCCCGCGATTCGCCGCACTCGGCGTGATTCCGTCGATGCAGGCCAGTCATCAGACGAGTGACATGCGCTGGGCCGAAACTCGTCTCGGCCCGGAAAGAATCAAGGGAGCTTACGCGTGGCGGTCGCTCCTCAACACCGGCGTGGTGATTCCTGACGGAAGCGACTTCCCCGTCGAAGAAGTGAATCCGCTGATCTCGTTTCACTCGGCGGTTTCACGACAGGATGCGACGAACTGGCCGCAAGGCGGCTGGTATCCCGACCAGGTGATGACACGAGAGGAAGCGCTCAAGGCGATGACGCTCTGGCCGGCGTACGCGGGCTTTCAGGAGAAGATCATGGGTTCCATAACGCCGGGGAAATACGCTGATTTCGTCGTGCTCGATCACGACGTCATGACGGTCCCGGCGAGCGAGATCCTGAAGACACGGGTCATGTCGACGTGGATTGGAGGCAAGGCAGTCTACCAGGCTCCCCGATAGGAAAAGTTCGCTGAGCATTTTCTGTCTTCGAAGTGTAAGTGATCGTGGCACGTCCGTTGCCCGATGACAATCATCAATGCAAGCGAATAATCGAATGATTCAGCGTCTGTCCGTTGCGCTTCTGCTGTCAGTTACGGTTCTCAGTGGTTGTTCCGGCGATAAAACGGAAGCCTCGGCTGCTCAGCCCAAGCCGATCCGAAAAGAGGGAAGCGTCGCTCCGAGACCTGCCGTCGTTTCGGCGCCGACGAGTCCGTATCGTCCAGAGCAGGTCACCGATGGCGTCACGCTTTCAGGGACCGTCGACTTCGATGGAGCAATTCCGGCCGACTCGGTGATCAGTGTTCCGACCGCGGATCAGATTGGGTGTGGCCAATCCATCACTCAGCATCTCGTCGATGCCAGC
>JADGQR010000155.1 GCA_017881685.1 Gemmatimonadaceae bacterium | reverse complement strand
GTGCCCTGCTGAGAAGCAGTTGCACAACCGGCGAGGCCGAGCGCAATCACTGCAAGTGATGTCAACCTATAGTGCATTCAAGAATCCTCTGAGAGATACGTACGCCTGCAGACTACCTACTTACACCGACAAAGACGGAAACAAGCGCGCCCTCAGGATGAAGCCGAACGGACGCGCTACCGGCTACCTGCTGATCTTGCTACCGGCTTTAGCTGCCCTTTGGAGCGAGCAACTTTTCTCGCCCGACGAGATAAAGGATGATCATCATTATCACGAACGGGATCATCGACAGCAGATCAGACGACGCGCCCGTGCGCATTGGATTCGCTTCACCGAATGCTTCGATCCTGCTGTTGAAGCTCGCCATCGATGGAACACCGGCAAGGAAGGCGATGATGATTCCCGCGATCGCACCACCGGCGATGTAACCCGACGCCATCAGTACGCCGGGACTCTTGTCGCCTTCGGCGATGAGCTGATCCTCCGTGAGATTCTTGCCGGCGTGCTTCTTCGCGATCCACTTGTCGACGAGCAACCTGATCATTCCACCGAGCAGAATCGGCGATGACGACGACAGCGGCAGATACACACCGACCGCGAACGCGAGAGACGGAATTCCCGAAAGCTCCAGCACTATCGCGATCATTGCACCGAGCAGAACGAGCGCCCACGGAAGCTTGCCGCCGAGTATGCCCTTGATGATGTAGGACATGAGCGTCGCTTTCGGCGCGTCGAACTTCGGAATCTCCTGGCCGTTCGCGAGCTTGCGAATCGATCCGTTGATTCCGCGATCTACGAAGTACACCGGCGTGCCGCTGGCATCCACCAGATACTTCTCGGCGTTACCACCCTGCGGATCCTGGCGATGCCACACGTAGTAGGTCTTGCTGTCAGCCGGACCGCTTGCGAGGGTTCCTTCGATTCCTTCCTTGCGGCTCAGCTTCGAGACGTCAGCCTTCTCACCGGGCTGTACGGAGCCGGCGGAAATTCCCGAGACGGTCGTTCCGACAGGAACGTAGACCGAGCCTGCTGCGTTGAGCTTGAGAAGAATCGGTCCAAGAGCAATCGCCGATACAAGCGCACCGACGAGAATCGCGATCTGCTGCGAGCGCGGCGTCGAGCCGATGAGATATCCGGTCTTGAGATCCTGCGATGTCGTTCCGCCATTCGACGCAGCGATGCACACAATCGCGCCGATCGAAAGTGCCGTGACGAAATAGTTGCTGCCCGTCCAGCCCAGAACGACGAACGTGAGACATGTGAGAAGCAGCGTCGCCACGGTCATCCCCGAAATCGGATTCGACGACGAGCCGATCTCACCGGTGAGGCGTGACGACACAGTAACGAACAGGAATCCGAAAACGATGATGAGAACTGCAGCAGCGAGGCGCGTGATGATCGACGTGCCGCCGATGTAGAGCGGGCTCGCGAATGCGATCGCGAGGACGAGAGCGATGATTCCGATGAGCACAGTGCGCATCGGAAGATCGCGATCGGTGCGAAGAGTCGTCGGAGCACCGTCAGCCTTCGATGCGTTGAAGTCGCGAAGGCCACCCTTCATTCCATGCCAGATCGTCGGCAGCGAACGGAAGACGCTGACCAGTCCGCCCATCGCGACTGCACCAGCGCCGATATAGAGGACGTATGCGTTGCGGATAGCGGCCGGATCCATGTCCTTGATCAACGTCGTGCTTTCGGGCGCGAGCGGGGTAGTCAACCCGGCGCCGAAGTAACTGATCATCGGAATCAGAACGAGATACGCAAGCACACCGCCGGCGCACATGATCGCGGAGATGCGCGGACCGATGATGTAGCCGACACCAAGCAGCTCTGGAGAAATCTCGACCGAGAGCGAAGCGTTTCTGAACGGAACTCCGAACACTTTCTCTGGCACTTCTTTCCATGTACGGAACGCGACCATCGCCGTCTTGTACGCGAGCGCGAATCCGAAGCCCGTGAAGATTGTCTTGGCGCTTGTGCCTTCACCGAGCTTCGCCTGTTCGCGCTTTGCTTCCTCAGAAGCCGCCGCTCTCGACTCCGCGGAGGCGCCCGCCTTCAGCACTTCGGCGCATGCGGTTCCTTCCGGATACTTGAGCACGCCATGCTGCGCAACGATCAACGCTCGGCGCAGCGGGATCATCATCAGGATGCCGAGCAGTCCGCCGAGAATCGCGACGAGCATCACGCGGGTGATCTCGAGATCAAAGCCCAGGATGAGGATCGCAGGCATCGTGACGCCGACGCCGAATGCAATGGACTCACCGGCGGAGCCGGCAGTCTGTACGATGTTGTGCTCGAGAATGGTCGCATCGCGTGCGCCCAGCCGCGAGAGAAGACGGAACAGCGTAATCGAGATGACCGCGACAGGAATCGATGCGCTGACCGTCAGTCCGACCTTGAGGACCAGGTAGAGCGACGATGCTCCGAAGATCAGTCCGAGGATCGCTCCAACGATCACCGGAAGGATCGTCAGCTCACGGAGGTTTGTCTCCGGAGCGATGTAAGGCGTGAAGGGCGGTTTTCCGTCGGGCTTGAATCCGATACGGTCGGGATATTCCTGAGCGGGAACACTCATTCGTTCACACCTCTTGGCTGGTGAGCGGTCATGCGCGTCAATTCGGGCAACAAGCATGCTTGAAGCGGCCCGGAAAGACGCGCGTGCAGCCGGATAATGTATGAAAAGGGCGTACCGGCTGGCGGAATAGAGCCTGCTTAATGCGAACGGGCTCCGGACGGGACCCGAGCCCGATAATTAGTATCTAGTTGCTACTAATACCCTGCTAGTCCCGTTTCCAGATTTTGTCGACGCTTCGCTCATACCGCGACAGCTTCGTCCCGCCGGGACCGTACAGCTCGCGTTTCAGGCGCAAAACCATCCACATTGCCGCAGCGGCACCGGCGGTGATCTTCACCGCTTTTTCGATTTGTCCGCGGCGGGCGGGCGATACGCGCTTCGTGATCGGAGCCAGAGGGTTTTTCAATTTCATGGTGGTTGCGGGCGACAGACTATAACGTAGCAGGGCCCGGGCCAGCGGTCACCAGCCAACCCACTCACAAGTGGTGGGTCACTTTGATGTCCTGAGGGGTCGGCATCGAGAACCCTTACGGACTCAGGACCAACTGCCATCAACGATCGACGACTAAGTGCGGACTGAGGATGAGCGGGGCGACACGCGAGGAATTCTCGCTATCCTGTATTTTTGCTACCCCCCATCGCGCGGCCACGCTCGCACGGGATAATCGCGAGAAGGAGCCGACGCATTTCCTCAAGGCGGTCGCGCCGGTCCTTCACCACCGATTCGCCAAGAACGGGTTCAGAAGATCTGTACCAGCTCATGCTTTCACGCACCGATCCGAGAGCGATCTCGATGGCGATCTTCCCAAAAACCTTATCGCTGGCCGCTGTCCGATGTTACCGAAGTCTTCTCGCAACAATGGTTTTCCCGCCCAGTCCTCGATCCGCACTTAGTCGTCGATCGTCGATGGCAGTTGGTTCTGAGTCCGTAAGGGTCCTCGATCGGCAATCGATGAATGACTGGCTCCCTCTCAAACTGACCCACTACTCACTCACAACAGAGGGCCCGGAGCCTGGGCTTAGTGGGCCTGGCGTGCTTTGGGCCAAACGGAAGAAGCTTCTTACTGAGCCGCATCCAGCAACGCCTTCGCCCTCTGCGATTCCGTCCGCACTTCGGCCGGTGTTCCAACCCCGCTTCGGAGACGAATCAGCTCGAGCCGCAGACGCTCCAGCTCAGCAGCGATGTCTTCGCGTCTCTTCGCCACGGCAAGCCTCGCCTGGTTGAGCTCGGTCACGACGCGCTCGAGGGTATCGGTCGCCACTCCGGCAGTGCCGCGACTCGCCTCTTCCTGCGAGCTCTCGAGTTTTGACTCGCGCAGAGCGAGCTCGTTCTGGGCCCCAATGAGCGAAGCGATGACTCGATTCACGTCGCCGAGGTCGCGGCGGAGGCCCTTTGACAACCCCTCGAAGACAGTCATCGGCCCAAGTTCGACAGAAACGGCTCGTGCCGCTGGTCGCGTTCGGATGCGACTGGCGATGAAATTGTACAAACGACGGCCAAAGCCGCCCGTCCAGAGACTCCTGAGCCATCCATCGATGCGGGCCGAACCGTTGCCGCTTGCAATCGCGTATATCCAGGTGCTCACAAGCGTGGCAACGCCGACCGTGGCTGAGATGAGACCAAACCATCCCGTGCGATAACCACCCTGCGGAACGGGTACGCGCAATTTGAAGCTGAGGTAGATCAGAATCGCGCCGGTGAGCAACCCGCCAATGATGAATCTGCGCCGCCGGCGTTGTGCGCCTTCCCAGTCAGAGGCGGCCCGGGAGAGAGCGCGCGCCTCGTTCTGCTCATCACCGATTGCAGTGAGCCCGTTTTTCAGATCTTCGTGCGTGTAACCCTGACCAGCAAGCTCGCGCAGGCCACTGATCACCTGAAACGAGAGCGCTCCAACGGCGGCAAGGATTATCGTCAGAATGACCATGCGGTCAGCGCTTCCGTGAACACTGTTCATCATTGTCGGCGCAAGCAGCAACAGCATCAGCGAATTGCGAATGATCTGGTTCGACTTTACCGTGAAAAGGCGAATTGCCGGAGAAATCTCCCGACGCGACGCGCGCAACGCATCGAGCTGCTCGGCCAGCTCTTCACCGGTCTGAAAGCGACGGGCTGGATCTTTCTCGAGCAGTTTGTCGACAGCCGTCGAGAGTGAAGGCGGGAGATCGGGACGAAGCGAAGCGATCGGAGGCGCGGGCTTCGTTATGTGAGCGGCGAGATATCCTTGCGTCGATGAAGCGGTAAAGGGAAATCGTCCCGTCAGCGCGTAGAATGCCACGACTCCCAGTGAATACAGGTCACTGCGGCCATCGACGTGCTCACCCGTTGCCTGCTCGGGACTCATGAACTGTGGGGTTCCGACGACTTCGCCGACCATCGTCAGTCCCGCGGTCGTGTCCTGCGACCGTGAGATGCCGAAGTCCGTGATCATCGCCCGGCCAGAGCCGCGGTCGATGAGAATGTTGTCGGGCTTCACATCGCGGTGAACGATTCCTCGTCCATGTGCGTACGAAAGAGCCCACGCAGCTTCCTGAAGGAGACGCACTGCCTCGCCGACGGGAAGGGGACCGCTTCGCTGGACCCGTTTGCCTAGCGTCTCGCCGTCCACGTAGCCCATGACGAAGCAGAGGATCTTGTCGTGCTCTTCGACAGCATGCACCGGGACGATATTCGGATGCGAGAACGAGGCGGCGGTGCGTGTCTCCTGGAGAAACCGTGCGCGGAGATCCGGGCGAGCGGCGAGATCGGGCGGAAGAAACTTTATCGCGACAGGACGGTCGAGCTGCACGTCTCGCGCGAGGTAGACCGCACCCATTCCTCCGCGGCCAAGCTCTTTCTCGAGGATATAGTGGGGCGCGAGAGCGTCACGCACTTCCTCTTCGGCAATCATTGACGTGATGGCTTCAGTCATCCGCGGCGGCGATACTCCAGTGGTAGGGGAGTCCAGCGGTCCTGGCCCGTAAAGTACTTCCACGGCTTGTAGTCGTGTTTTTCGCGGAAGGCCCTGTACCGGCGGCGAAGGGCGTCGATTCGCTTGTCCGATGAGACGATCGGGTGGTGCGGCGACTCGAGCAGGAGACGCTCGACTTTCCAGACATTACCGGACGCGAGTCGCCAATTATATGGTTCGAGGATACGCAGATCGAACACTTCGTATCCCGTGATGCGGCCGGTGTAGTCGATGTAGCCTTCGACGTAGCTCAGCGCGAGTGCGCGGGGAGAGACGAACAGAGGCTTGCGACCGTGAAGTCCCGGGTCTCGTGATCGCGCAACCGATCCCCATCCAGTCGGCGTCTTGTATATGAAGAGAACGTGATCGAGCAGGTCGATCGACTCGAAGCCAAGGATGAGCGGCGGATAACCGTGCTGCTCGAGAATGACTGCGGCAGCGAGCGCGGCTTCGAGACAATGAACGGTGCCCGTGCGAACGACTCCGCGGAAAGTCCGCATCGTGTCGCCGTCTTTCTCGTTGTTGTATGGGAGCGCATTGAGCCAGCGCTGAACAGCAGCCGGCGTGCGCAGGCGGTCGATCAGCCGTCGCTCGGCCGCTGTGAATCGGAGAATGGGGGTAGCTGGAATATCGGCGGGTTTGGGAAAGCCAGTATATAGCCGTTAGAGTGGCTGTTCCACCAGAAATCTTTCGCTTTCAACCCGGCGATCGCAGTCTAGCTGAGGTTCAGCGTCTCGAGCTGGAGGAATTTCTGGATCGACTGCACTGCTGCCCCCAGCATGCCGATGATCATGCTTGCGCCGGGGAGCTTCGAAGTGGCCTTCTGAATTGCGTTGTTCTGCCGTCGTCTTTCGCGTCCGTGGTATTTCATCGCGGTCGATGTGACGTCTGCGACTATCCGATCGAATTCACCTGTTGGCCAGTTGCCGCAGACATCGCGCAGGCTGGACTCGACCTCAGCGCGAAGTGTGATGCGGACTCTTTCTGTTGGTGTATCGACGGGAACATCGTAGGCGCGGCGGCGGGGAGTAGCGAATTCACTTGTGTTCGACACCTTCGCGACGTGCTCTTGCAAGGGCTGTCTCCAGGGGTTCGGAATAGGTGGTCTTCGAACGGTAACAGCACGTGCTTC
>JADGQR010000154.1 GCA_017881685.1 Gemmatimonadaceae bacterium | reverse complement strand
GGGCCGGAGCCGTCATCAGCGATGATGAGCTCGAAGTCGGCGTTCTTCTGGCAGGCGTAGCCCCACATGACTTTTTCCAGCTGCTCCGGCTGGTTGTAAGTCGTGATGATAGCGGAGACGCGCATGGCCATAAATTATCGCAACTGGTTCAACGCCGCGAGGCAGCAGTTTGCTGAAGCGGAATCAAATTCCAAGCGAAAGCTGGGCTGCAGAGAACTCGCGGCCCTTGTCAGCCGAAAAGGTTCGGGATGGAACGTCCTGAGGGGCAGGCGTGATCTGCCCGTGGAAAACGGTTCGCTTCAGGCCGCGCTCCATGGTTTCGTACGCGACGCGTGGAGTGTTGTTCACCTCGCTGAGGTGAGCGAGAACCACGTGGGAGAGTCCGCGGTGCGCGCTTGCCGCGGCGGCAATCGCAGCCGAGCGATTGCTGAGATGACCTTCGCGTCCTGCGATGCGACGTTGAAGCATTGCCGGATACGGACCGTTCCTAAGCATCTCTCCATCATGATTCGACTCGAGAATCAGAATCTCCACCCTCTCTATCGCTTTCGAAATCGTCCCTGTCACGACGCCGAGGTCATACACAATCGCAGCGCGAACGCCGCACGGCTTTCCTGTCGCGACGATTGCAATGGGCTCTTCCGCATCGTGCGATGTCGCAACAGTTCGAATCTCGATGTCGCCAATGTCGATCGATCCGTTCGACGCGACAGACCGCGTATCGGCTTCGTCGAGCCCGACACTCGCGCCCCTGGTTCCTTCGGTGGCGTAGATCTGCCAGCCCCATTTCTTCGCGCACGAGACCGCGCCTTTCACGTGGTCCACATGCTCGTGCGTAATGATGACGGCCTCGATCGAGCGCGGATCGACACCAATCGCTGCGAGTCGTTTCGACATCGCACGCGTCGAAAAGCCGGCGTCGATGAGCACGCGCGTGGTGCCGGACTGCATCAACACAGCGTTTCCTTTGCTGCCGCTGCCAAGAACGCAAAGCTTCATTCGGCCGTGCGGCTCATGTCGTACGCTGCCTGAAGCTGGCGACGCGACGCGTCAGTCAACGACACGTGGCGTCGCTTCATCATTCTTTCAGCAACCTCGAGAAACTTCTTCAGGTCGTAGCGGTCGTAGGGCTCGCCATCTCCCCACGCGAATGGCGGAATCCGTTTCGGTGTCGTCGTCGCGCCGTAGACGTTGGCGCCAGTTCCAACGACGCATCCCGTCGTCAGCATCGTTCCAATGCCGGTCTTCGCGTGATCGCCCATCAGGCTCCCGAGAAACTGCAATCCGCTGTCCCGCAGACCGGCAGGCGTCCAGAGCTGCACGTTGCCGTAGGTGTTCTTGAGATTGCTCGTGGTTGTGCCGGCGCCCAGGTTCACCCACCTGCCGATGTACGAGCTTCCGACGAACCCGGTGTGACCCTTGTTGGAATGACCGAGCATGATCGAACCGCTTATCTCGCCACGCACTTTGCACACGTCGCCGATTGAGCACGCGCGGATGGCGTCGCCCACAATGATAGTGTTCTCGCCGATGTAGCACGGACCGACAATTCGCGTGAACGCCGCGACCGAGGCGCCCCGGCGAATGAGCACAGGACCTTCAGAGGCGTCGATGATTACGAACGGCTCGATGCTCGCGCCCGTTTCGAGGTAGACCTTGTGATTCCCGAGAATTGTCGCTTTCTCGATCGCTCCGCCGGAAAGCGACGAGCCCATCACAGGAATGTCCTCTGACAGCTGTTCACCGAGTTGTCCGACGAGATCCCACACTTCGCCCAGCCAGCGTCCGGCAAGGGGAGTGGGACCGAGTCCTTCGCTCGCGAGCTGTTCGAGCGCGATGTCGCCTCTCGCCAGGGCGGACATGTCAATCGACTGGCGAATCCGCACCGCGCACACTGCTCCATCGCAGCCGTACGACACGCTCGTATCGTCGATGACACCTGAAAGCGAAGGAACGAAGCGCGAGTTCGCGATGACCGACCCGCTTGGTATCGTCTCCTCGGCCGCGACGGCAGGAGGGGCTCCGGCTTCGTCGAAATCAGCGAGATGGGACGCGGCGATAAATCCGTATGCCTTGGTGCCCGCGATGTTCTCCCAGCGCTTCCTGATTATCTCAGCGCCAGCGCGGAGCTCCGAGACGGGTCGCGTCAAAGAAAACGGCTCGAATTGCCGTGCTCGCGCATCGTCGAAGAGGTAGAGTCGCTTCACTTGCTCTCGAGTATCTCCGGCGGAAGCGCAGCGAACAACGCTTTGAGATCGGAGGACTTGTCGGTTGTCGTAACGAGAGTGAGTCCGTCGCGAGTAACTACGACGAGATCTGACACTCCGTACAGGACGACAGCGTTGCCCTCGGCGTGTACGACGTTGCTGCGCGCATCGAGCGCGTGTACGACGCCACTGCTTACGTTGCCTTCCGCATCTGCCGGCTTGACTCTGCGAAGTGCGCCCCACGTTCCGACGTCATCCCAGCCGAAGTCACCGGAAAGGACTCGCACACGGTCGCTTCGCTCCATCACTCCGACATCGACGGAGATCGGCTTTACCGCTGCGAAAAACGATTCGAGTCCTGATCCCGCCGCAGCAAGTGCGCTCGCAACTTCGGGCGTGTGCGCCCTTACCTCGCGAAGAAAATTGCCGGCTGTCCAGACGAAGATTCCCGAGTTCCAGAGATAACCCTTGTGCATCATCATCTCTGCTTTTTCGCGATCGGGTTTCTCGACGAACCGCGTGACGACCCGCGCGCCGCTGCTCGTCGATTCACCGGGCTCGATGTAGCCGAAGCCAGGATCCGGACGGGTCGGGACGACACCAACCGTCACGAGCGCGTCTTCCTCGCGTGCGACGTTCTCCGCCGCAAGCAGCACTTTCCTGAAGCCTTCGTCGTCGCCGATCGCCCAGTCCGCGTGGACGCAAAGCATTGCCGCATCGGGTCCCTCACGCCGCTCGATCTCGAGTGCCGCCCACGTCAGAGCTCCCGCAGTTCCCGCGGGCTTCGGCTCGGCGATGATGTTCTCTCGCGGTACATTCGGCGCGATTGCGGCGATTGCGTCGGTGAGGGAAGCATTTGTCAGAATCAGCGTGCGCTCAGGCGGAACGATCGGCTCGAGACGGCGCAGCGTGTTAACGAGCAACGGGTTGCTGTTCACAAGCGGAAGCAATTGCTTGGGACGCTCAGGCGTGCTCAGCGGCCAGAAGCGCGATCCAACGCCTCCGGCCAGTACCACGGCCCACCTAGTCATTGGCGGCGTCTGCTTCAGATGCGGCGTCGTCGCTCGCGACGCCCGTCAGCTTCGCGATGAGCGAATACAGCTTCTTCGGGCTGAACGGCTTCGTGATGAAGTCGGTGGCGCCGCCTGCTCTCGCGTCTCGTTCATAGTCTTCCTGGCCGGCGGCTGTAAGTATGATGCAGGGCAGGTCCTTCCATTTGTCACTCGATCGGATCCGGTCGAGCACGTCGAGACCGCTCAACCTGGGCATCATTAAGTCGAGAACGACGAGGTCAAGGTTCTCCTCCTGCTCCAGGACATCCACGGCCTCTTGTCCGTCGAACGCAAGGGTCACCCTGAATGGACCCTGTTCCATCTTGATCTTGATGATTCTGCCGATGTGAGCTTCGTCGTCGGCAACGAGGATGTGCTTTTCGGCTGTTTCAGTCTGGGTCATTCGGTGCCTAGAAAAGCCTGGCGATCGATTCGCGGTGCCGGCGGACGTCATAGAGAAGGCTGCCGAGGTCCGCAGAGGGGGTCGTGAGTACGCAAAGGACTGCGTCGTCGCCTACGGAGGAGACGACAGCATACCCGTTTTCCTGCTCGATCAGCGCGATGCGCATCGAGCCGTGCCCGGTGGTGGCGCCTATTTCGTCGGCCGAGGCAACGATTCCGGGCACACGTGCTGCCAAACCTTCTGCGTCGAGATCTATCGTGGATTGGCTGTCGATCAACAGACCGTCGCGGCCAAGAACGACGACCGCCTCGATGCCAGGCCGTTGACGGATGGCGACAGTGAGGTCGCGAATGGTCGGCATCAGTGCTCCATGAAAAGTGGTGCGAAGCTAGACATGGCCAGAAATCTAGTCAAGCATATTCGCTTGAACTGCCATGAGTTACAGGGTATTATCGAAAACCGGGACGACACTGTCGTCCCACTTCCTTAAAAGCAGGTTATGAGCCCTCGCAAATTTGCTCTTGCGATAGTCGCAAGCGCGCTAGTTCTGACGGCATGTGGAAATCCGCAGGGGATCATCGCACAGCTGCCCACCGTTCAGGACGCATACACGGTGTACGCCCTGACCGGAACACCGGCTTCGCTTCCCAGCGGAATCAACACGTACGTGCGGTCGGCAGTTCGCGTCGATGGCAACGCGAACTTCGACGTGGCGTTCGATCTCGACAATTCCGGCAACGTCCTGGTCTTTCCGGTCCAGAAAGTCGTTTCGTCGGTTTCCTCGACTCGCCAGGTAGCGCTTCGAAAAGTTGCCGGCTCGTTCGACAGTGTGACGATCGCCCCCACGGGGGCGTACACCGACAGCACCGTCGTTCTGGGAAAGGGCGGAGTGGTCGTCCTCCAGTCACTGCGAAACGGAACGGGCGATGCGTGCCAGTTCGACATCTCGCCATACATCTACTCGAAGCTGGTGGTCGATTCGGTCGCTCTGTCAACGCGCGCGATATACGTCGATGCCGTCGTCGACCCCAATTGCGGCTTCAGGTCATTCGCGTCGGGATTACCCAACAAATAGGCAATGCACGATCTGCGCATGATCAGGGAGCAGATCGATGTTCTCCGCGATGGCATGCGCCGTCGCGGGAAACTTGATTCGCTTGCTCCATTCATCGATCGCGCTGCTGAAGTAGACGCCGAGCGGCGGACGATGATCCAGGCGGTAGAGGAAAGAAAAGCCTCCCGCAACGCAATCAGCCAGGAAGTCGCCAAAAAGAAACGCGCCGGCGAGAACGCGGACGATCTTCTCTTTCAGTCGCGCGACCTTGGCGAGGAAATCTCGAAGCTCGAATCAGAGTTGGGGGAGCTCGAGGCTGAGCTTCAGCTCAACATGCTCGAGATTCCGAATGTCACCCTCGAGGAAGTCCCTGCCGGCGGAGAAGAAGCCAACAGGCAGATCAGGTCGTGGGGCACTCCTCGCGAAGCGCAGAGCGTCAAGCCGCACTGGGAGATTGGCGTTTCTCTCGGTCTGGTCGACTTCGAGCGTGGCGCGAAGATCAGCGGCTCGGGGTTCATCGTTTTTCGCGGCAAGGGAGCACGTCTCGTCAGATCGCTCATGAACTTCATGCTCGACCTGCACACCACCGAGCACGGCTATGAAGAGGCGTGGGTTCCGATCGTCGTGAATCGCGCGTCGATGACCGGCACGACTCAGCTGCCAAAATTCGAAGACGACATGTACGCGATCCGCGACGAGGAATTGTTCCTTATTCCTACGGCGGAAGTGCCAGTCACCAATCTCTATGCAAACGAGATTCTGGCCGCGGCCGACCTGCCGAAAGGCATGACGGCGTACACGCCATGCTTTCGGAAAGAGGCTGGTGCGCACGGAAAGGACACGCGCGGCCTGATCAGGGTCCACGAGTTCGACAAGGTCGAGCTGGTGAGGTATTCGACTCCCGAATCGTCGAGCGAGCAGCTGGAGCTTCTCACCGGCCACGCCGAGAAAGTTCTCCAGCTCCTGGGATTGCCGTATCGGGTTGTACTTCTTGCGGCCGGTGATACCGGCTTTGGCAGCGCGAAGACCTATGATCTCGAAGTGTTCGCGCCGGGCGCTGGAGTCTGGCTCGAGGTCTCGTCGTGCAGTGTGTTCAGTGATTTCCAGGCGAGGCGGGCTGGTATCCGCTATCGGCCTGCCGAGGGAGGGAAGCCTCGTTTCGTTCACACGCTGAACGGCTCCGGGCTGGCTTTCCCACGCATCATCGCAGCGATTCTCGAGCACTACCAGAATGCGGACGGCTCGGTGACTGTGCCCGAGGTTTTGCGTCCGTATCTTGGCACCGACCGGCTGGGCTGACCGGTGCGCCGGCTGGCTCCGGTCACCATCACGTCCGTTTGTGTTGCGGCGCTGCTCGTATGGTATGTCATCTACACGCAGAGTGTTGTCCGCGAGCTGAGGCATGAAGCATCGCGCGTCGGAATCATGTACGCCCGGGTCTACGATGGCTTGAATGATCCGGGACCCGACGCCGCAAACGCAGCACTCCTCGATCTTTCCCGACACATCACCGAGTCGGGCGTACCGCTCATCATCACCGATTCAAAGGGACATCCCACTGCGGCAGCGAATCTTCCGCGTGAGCTGCCTCTCAATTCTCCTGACATCCGCGAATTCATTCGCGAGCTCGACCGGCAGAACCCGCCGATCTCTGAAGGAGACGTGGGAACCGTCCATTTCGGCAACACACCGCTCGTTAAGGGACTGAGAATCATCCCGCTCCTTCAGTCGCTGCTGATTGGCATGTTCCTCCTTGCCGGCGCCTACGCGATCAAGACACGCGGCCGAGCTGATCGGGAGCAGATCTGGGCGGGCATGGCGCGCGAGTCCGCGCATCAGCTCGGAACACCCATTTCCAGCATGAGCGGGTGGATCGAGCTGCTCCGCGAGGCCGGCGGCGACCCGATGACAGAAAGCGCCCTCGCTCATATGGACGGCGATCTCGAGCGATTGAAGCGGGTCGCCAACCGATTCGAGCGCATCGGTCGGCCCCCGCGCCTGGAAAAGGTCGACATCGGCGAGCTCGTCGAGCGCGTGGCCACTTATTTCAGAGCCCGCGTCCCAACGCTGGCCCAGCGCGTGACGGTCAACTCGTCGCACGACGAAGAGCCGCTCATCGTTAACGGCGACCCTGTGCTTCTCGAGTGGGCCATCGAGTCGCTCGCCAAGAACGCGATCGACGCTCTGGCCGGACGAGACGGCAGAGTGGACATGTCGGCGACGGCGCTTCCTGAAGGCCATGTGCGCGTTCGCGTGAGCGACAACGGGCCTGGAATTCCTCGCGAGCTGGGAAACAGGATCTTCGAAGCCGGATTCAGCACGAAGGAGCACGGGTGGGGAATCGGCCTGCCGCTCGCCCGTCGAATCGTCAAGGAAAATCACGGAGGCGAATTGGTGCTGGTTCCATCAGAACGCGGAGCGACCTTCGATATTATCTTGAGTTGATGAATGAAATGATGGATGCCGCCGGGTCTTCCGCTTCCCCCGGTGACGCAGAGCCCCTCGCGCGGCTCAACCCTGCTCAGCGCGAAGCCGTTCTTCACTACGAAGGTCCTCTTCTCGTCATTGCCGGAGCAGGCTCCGGCAAGACGAGAGTGCTCACTACACGCATCGCCCGCCTGATTCAGCATCACGGCGTCGACCCGTCGCGAATTCTTTCCGTGACGTTCACCAACAAGGCCGCAGGCGAAATGCGCGAGAGAATCGCGCGCCTGGTAGACGGCGACCTCAAGACGATGTGGTGTGGGACGTTCCACGCCGTCGGCGCGCGAATGCTTCGTGCGCACGCGGCTGCAGTCGGACGCACCGCCAACTTCACGATCTACGACGAAGACGACACGCTCGGCGCCGTGAAGCGGGTGATGGAGCGCGTCGGCGTTTCGCCAAAACAGTGGACGCCTAAATCCGTTCTTTCGCTGATCTCCGACGCGAAGAATGGACTCGTGACGCCGGCCGAGCTGCAGGCGGCGGCAATGGATCCGCTCACGAAAGCTGCAGCAGCGGTGTACATGGAGCTCGAGCCTGCGCTGCGCGCTGCCAACGCCGTGACGTTCGACGATCTGCTCGTTCTTCCGGTCCAGATATTCAGAGAGAATCCTGTGATTCTCGAGAAGTACAGATCGAAGTTCCAGTTCATACTCGTCGACGAATACCAGGACACGAATCGCGCGCAGTTCCAGTTCATCAAGCTTCTTGGATCTGGACACGGAAACGTCGCCGTCGTTGGAGACGACGATCAGTCGATCTATGGCTGGCGCGGTGCGGACATCCGGAACATCCTCGACTTCGAGAAGGAGTTCGCGTCAGCTCGTGTCGTGAAGCTCGAGGAGAACTACCGATCGACTCCGTCGATTCTCGACGTTGCAAATGCGGCAATCAGCGCGAACGTTGGTCGTCGCGGAAAGACGCTTCGAGCAACGCAGCCTGCCGGCGAGAAAGTCACGCTTTATTCGACACTCGACGAGCGCGACGAAGCCGACATGGTCGTCGACGAGATGAAGGCATGGCAGTCGAAGAAGGATCTGGGTCTCCGCGACTTCGCGATTCTCTATCGGACGAACGCACAAAGCCGCGCGATAGAGGACGCGCTGCGGAAGAACGCAATTCCATATCGTCTCGTCGGCGGTGTGCGCTTCTACGATCGCAAGGAAATCCGCGACTTGATGGGCTATCTGAAGCTGATCGCGAATCCTTCGGACAACGAAGCGTTCCGCCGCGCTGTCTCCGTCCCGCGTCGCAAGCTCGGCGAAACGACCATTGATTCTCTCGCAGACATTGCGCGGAAAGCCGGCGTTCCATTGCTCGAAGCTGCGGGACGCGAAGATCTTCTCGCCGGCATGCGGGGCGGCACTCGCGCGGGACTCCAGGAATTCGCTGCGCTGATCAGCCGGCTCCGCGAGCGCGCGAAAGAATCGAGCGTCGACGAGCTTCTTCGTGAGATCGTCGATTCGGTGCGCTATGGCGATTATCTGCGGGCCGATTCACCGGAGACAGCGCGTGACAGAAGCGAGAACGTAGCCGCTCTTATCGACGGCGCGGCCGAGACGGTTGTCGATGACGGTGGGGAAGTGGGTCTGACCCCTCTTGACCATTTTCTCCAGAAGGCGATGCTCGTTGCGCAGATCGATGCGCTCGATCCCAATGCAGACGCTGTAAGTCTGATGACACTGCACAACGCCAAGGGTCTCGAGTACCCGGTTGTGTTCGTCACGGGACTCGAGGATGGACTGTTTCCGGGCATCAACTCGATCGACGACCCCGATCGCCTCGAGGAAGAACGCCGCCTGTTCTACGTTGGCATTACTCGCGCGGAGCGAAAGCTCTATTTGTCGTTCGCCGAAAGCCGCAGACGTAACGGTCAGATGATGCAGTCGTTGCGATCGAGATTTCTGAACGACATTCCCGGCCTCCTGCTCGACGAAAAGAAGACGATCAAAGTGAGGTCCAGCGGGAGATCCGCGTTCTCGAGAGACGCGCTTTCGCGCGATACTTTCGGGCAGGCCACGTGGCGCTCGAGTCCTCCGCGAACGCAGCACGAAGTTCCGTCATGGCGATCCGGAACCAGCAGGGCGGAGATGGACGTGAGCATGGCGCAGCAGGCGTACATGCCGGGCGAGAGAATTCGACACAAGCTGTTTGGCGGTGGCAGAATTGCCGAAGTGACAGGCAAGGGAAGCGACACCAAGGCTGTCATCGAGTTCGATGATGCCGCGGTAGGTACGAAGACGATCAAGCTCGCTTACACGACTCTCGAACGAGGACAGGGCTGATGGCCGTTACGCAGGATGATGTGCGCCACGTTGCTGAGCTTGCGCGCCTCGGTATCGATGAGACGCGTCTCGATAGTCTTGTGACCGAGCTCAACGGCATCCTTGGTCACATGGACGTGCTTTCGCAGGTCGATACTACGGCGGTTGAAAGCGCGTCGGCTGTTGCTCAGCCTGCAGAAGGCACTCCGCTCAGATCAGACTCGAGTGGTCCGCTGCCGATGCTCACTTCGCGCGAATCGTTCGCACCCTCGATGAAAGACGGGCTGTTCATTGTGCCGAGGCTCGCGACCCATGAAGACGCGAGCGACTCAGCGCCATGACGATTCCGGACTTCTCGCGCCTTTCGGCAACAGCTCTCGCCGCGAAGATCGACGGCGGCAATGTGTCGCCGCTGGAGGCGGTGGATGCAAGCATTGCCCGCGCAAAGGAAGCAGCAGCTGGACGCGACGGCCTCAATCTTCTGCTCTGGACTGACAACGATCTTGCTCGACGCGATGCGGCTGCGTTGACAGAGGGAATGGGAAAGGCGGGCAATGGCGGACGCCTCGCCGGAGTTCCGATCGCGGTCAAGGACAACATTGCGACTCTTGGATTGCCGACCACGTGCGCGTCGAAGATTCTCGCCGGTTACGTGAGTCCCTACGAAGCGACCGCAATCACGCGACTTCGCGAAGAAGGCGCGATCGTCATCGCGAAGACGAACATGGACGAGTTCGCGATGGGTTCGTCGACCGAGAACAGTGCGTACGGTCCCGCGCGAAATCCGATCGACCTTCGACGTGTCACCGGCGGTTCGTCCGGTGGCTCGGCTGGCGCGGTCGCAGCAGGAATCGTCCCGGTCGCGCTGGGATCCGAAACAGGCGGCTCGGTCAGACAGCCTGCGGCGTTCTGCGGCATCGTCGGAGTGAAGCCGACCTATGGACGCGTCAGCCGGTTCGGCCTCGTTGCGTTTGCGTCTTCGCTCGACCAGATCGGCACGTTTGCGAGGAGCGTCGATGACGCTGCACTCGCGATGGAGATAATTGCGGGACTAGATCCGAAAGACTCGACGAGCTCTGCGCACGAAGTCGGCTCGTATCGCGATCAGTACCTTTCGCTTGCCTCGTCGCCAATGCCGCTCGACGGAATGACGATCGGCGTTCCGAAGGAATATTTCCCCGAGAATCTGGATCAGGGGATTCGCGCGCTCTGCGAGCGGTCGATCGACACCTTGAAATCTCTCGGCGCAAAAGTCATCGATGTCGAGCTGCCGCATACATCACTTGCGATTCCGGTCTACTACATCGTCGCGCCGGCTGAGGCTTCATCGAACCTTGCGCGTTTCGACGGAGTGCGGTACGGCATGCGGGCTGAAAGCGCGGCACTCCGTGACATGTACGCGGAGACGAGATCGAAGGGCTTCGGTCCTGAAGTGACACGTCGCATTCTCCTCGGCACATATGTGTTATCGGCCGGCTACTACGACGCCTACTATAAGAAAGCCCAGGCGGTTCGCTCGCTGATTACGCAGGACTTCAGGGATGTCTTCGGGCGCGGAATCGATGCGCTGTTCACACCGACGACGCCGACCACGGCGTTTGCGATCGGCTCAGTGAGCGATCCATACGAGATGTATCTGAGCGACATCTTTACCGCGACGTCGAATCTCGCCGGCGTTCCTGCCATGTCGCTTCCGATCGGACGTGTTGCGGGACTTCCAGTCGGCGGCCAGATCATCGCGAGCCATTTCGGCGAAGCGACAATGTTTCGCGTCGCGTACGCACTCGAAGCCGCGCTTGGCGGGGAGGCGCACCAGTGACCGACGCAAAATTTGAAATGGTCGTCGGTCTCGAGGTACACGTTCAGTTGAAGACGCGCAGCAAGGCGTTCTGTGGCTGTTCGACAAGCTTCGGCGACGCGCCCAATACCAACACGTGTCCGATTTGCCTTGCACTTCCGGGATCGCTTCCGGTTCTCAACGAGAAAGCGGTGGAGCTCGCGGCGCGCGCAGCCCTGGCGCTCGGGTGCACGATTCATCCCGTCTCGATCTTTGCGCGAAAGAATTACTTCTATCCCGACCTTCCAAAGGGCTATCAGATATCGCAGTTCGATCAGCCGCTGGCGACCGACGGAAGCGTGAAGATCGATGTGGGGGAAGGCGAGAAATCGATCGGCGTGACGCGCGTCCACATGGAAGAGGACGCTGGAAAGTCGCTGCACGACCGTTATCCGGGCGCAACTGCCATCGATCTCAATCGAGCAGGTGTTCCGCTGATCGAGATCGTCAGCGAGCCCGACATGCGCTCGTCGAAGGAAGCGGGCGCGTACCTCAGGACTCTTCGACAGATCCTCCAATACCTCGGCGTCAGCGATGTGAGTATGGAAGAGGGAAGTCTGAGGGTCGATGCCAACGTCAGCGCGCGGCCCGTCGGACAGAAAGAGCTCGGCACAAAGACCGAAGTGAAGAACATGAACTCGTTCTCCGGCGTCGAGCGCGCGCTCGAGTACGAGTTCAACCGGCAGTGCGGAATGCTCGACAGAGGCGAGAAAGTCTCGCCGCAGACTTTGTTGTGGGACGCGGCAAAGGGTGAGGCACGCGTCAGCCGGACGAAAGAGGGAAGTCACGACTACCGGTATTTTCCGGAGCCCGATCTCCTTCCGCTCGTTCTTGACCCTGCATGGCTGGGCGGAATCAAGGCATCGGTTCCCGAGCTGCCAGCCGATCGAAAGAAACGATTCAAGGACGAGTACAAGCTTGGCGCCGAGGACATCGAGAAGCTCACTGCGACTCCGGCTGTCTCGGATTACTTCGAGTCGGTTGCGAGAGACTCACAGAATCCCAAGGCCGCTGCGAATTGGGTAATGGGTGAAGTGCAGGCGGCGGTCAATGCGTCTGGAGTTCCTCTGGCGTCATTCGCTGTGCGGCCGGCGGATCTCGCGCAGCTCATCAAGCTCGTCAACGAGGGCCTTCTGAGTCACGCCGCCGGAAAGCAGGTCTTCGCGATGATGGTCGAGACAGGAAAGCCGGCCGCGCAGATCGCGCACGATTCCGGACTCCTTCAGGTCGGAGACGACTCAGCGCTTACCGGCTGGATCGATGAAGTCCTGACCGAACATCCGGACGAAGCAAAGAGATTCTTCGCCGGCGAGAAGAAACTCCAGGGAGTGCTCATTGGATTCGTGATGAAGAAGTCTTCGGGAAAAGCCGACCCGAAGAAAGTCAATCAGTTGTTGACGTCGCGAGCCGGAGCGGGGTAGACGGGCTCGGGAAGTGAAGCAGCATACCTGAGTGACGTGGCCGGCAATCCGAAGTAAGCCTTCGCCTTGTCGGCCACGATTGTTTCGTCGCCGATCCGCAGCGCTGCGCGTCGCACTCTCTTCGCCTCACGGAGAGCAGTCGTTCCCGCTGGATCGAGCGCAAACGGCTCCGCCGAATCAAACCGGTTGAAGAGGTCGACGATGTATTCGTACGACCGCGTCATGTAAGCCGACACGTCATATTCCTGAAGGTCCCACCTGCTTTTTTCAGAGACCATCTGGAAGATTCGCTGCCACGATTCAGTGTCCGTCACGTACACCATCCCGCGAAAGATCCGGCGGTTCGTCGGAGTGCTGAAAATTGTCGGGCTGAGGATTCTGTCGAGATGTCCGTCGGACGACGAATGATCGAGCAGGATCACTTCGCGCGCACGCCGGCTGAATCTTTCGCCGACGTGAGTGTCGATGCGGCTTTCCCAGTAGCTATGGCCAAGTGCTGACGTCGTCGACGTGATCGCGAGCTGGTGCGGAACGAAGTAGTTGTGAGCTACGGTATCGGCGGCGAGGTGAGCGAGATAACCAAGTCCGAACGCCTGCATGGGCTCGGGGCCGGCGCGTTCATAAATCTCCATTCCGATGTTCCATGAATGGCAGTGCCGTCCGGCTGCTGCGTATTTCTTTGCGATGCTCGTGTCGGCGGCGATGCTTCCGTAAAGGAAATCATACGGAAAAGCCGAGATCAGCTCGGACACCGAGCCTGGGAGGAGCGACAGCGATCGCATGATCGCTTCTCCGAGGAAAATGTGGGTGCCCGGTGTCCACGCGTACGCTGCGGCCGGCGTGACGGCGAGCGCGATGATCGCGACGCCGACGACGCACAGCACAAAAACTGCGGGCTGTCTGACCGACAGCCGGCGCAATCTAGATACCGATCCGCTTCCGCTGACGGCGGACGGCTTTCCGGAGATCGCTCATCTCCGCGCGGACCACATCGTTGATCGCTTCGCGGGCTCCATCGACGTATTCGCGAACCGACTCGGCGACATCGTCGACGGGGAGAGAATCGATCAGCTCTTCGCCGCGGTCGCGCGCGACGCGGTATCCCTTTGCCGACCGCTCGCCAGCCCAGCGTGCTGCGGGTGTCGCGCGATCACCGGCCCAGCGGGCTCCTTCGAGTCCGGCGAGAGCCGCCCATTTGGCGCCTTTGCCTGTTGCCGAGAGAAGCGGCGATATCGGACGACGGCCGCTTGGACCGGACCGGAACATCAGCGTTACAACCGCACCAACCGCTGCGCCAAGAAGCGCTGCCGTCAGAAGGTCGAACTGCTGCTCACGCTCCTCGCCCATGTTCGTCTCGCGGACGGACGCGTGGGCGCGGCTTCTCCCACTCGGTGCCGCTTTCAATGTATCTGTCATCCAGCTCCTCCTCCTTATCAAATGCTTCATGAATTCCGGTGCGCACTCCACGCAAGGTGGAAGCGGTAGTCACGAACACCCCCTCGGCCTCTTCCTGCACCACTGCCATCAGAGCGTTCATTTCCTTGATTCGTTCCTCGGCCAGCTCGAGTGACGCGGCGAGCTTCTGGTTGGTCGCGGCAATCATCTGGCTCACCTGCTGCACGTCAACGCGAACCGAGGTCGAGATGTAGTTCACGTTGTCCGCGATCGTGCTCGCGTGACGCATTATCGGGTTGATGTCTCCGTAAATGCGGTCGAGCATGTCGCTCACCTTTGCGTAGCTCTTTCGAAAATTCCACGCTGCGGGAACCAGTGCCACCGCGAGGATCAAGAGCGCGATCGACGCGAGCCCACTTGCGTAGGTGGTGATCTTTTCGAAGGTCGACGCTTCGGGCTGAACCTGCCTGGTGACGATCGTGTCGGGGAAGGCAGCCGCAGCCTGCTGCAGCCAGTGCGCCCCCGTTGTCAGCCATACGGTCATGCGCGCGTTATGTGCAAGGGTAAGGCCATCTCCAAATCGAGGCGGGAGAACGGTACAAAGAGTGCTACGCTCAATATATTAGCGCAACCGCGACGGTGTCCTGTAACGACGCGCCGCGCAAGGAATTCCCTGGCTCCCCGCAACATGAGAGAAATGCCCGCAGTCCAATACATAGTCGAGGGGGGTCGCAAGCTCAGCGGCACCATTCGCCCATCCGGAAACAAGAACGCGGCGCTGCCGATAGTTGCGGCGGCGCTCATATCCGAGAGTACCGTTCATCTCGACAACGTCCCGCACATCCGGGACATCGAAACCCTGATCGAGCTGCTGCACTCGGTTGGCGCGGTCGTCGAGTGGACGGGACAGAACTCGCTTCGAATCGAGGCACACGATATCGTAGCGAGCGATCTCGACGCTAATCTCTGCGCAAAGATCAGAGCGTCGATTCTTCTCGCGGCCCCGCTGCTCGCAAGGTGCGGCGAGATCCGATTGCCTCCTCCCGGCGGAGACGTCATTGGACGGCGGAGACTCGACACTCACTTTCTTGCGCTCGAGCAGCTTGGAGCAAAGCTGACTCCCGAGGGCGGACTCCTGAAAATGACCGTCAACAAGTTCCGCGGAGCCGACGTCTTTCTCGACGAGCCGAGCGTCACTGCTACCGAGAATGCTCTTGTCGCCGCAGCAACTGCGCAGGGACGCACGATTCTCCGGAACGCTGCAAGCGAGCCGCACGTGCAGGATCTCGGAATGTTTCTCCAGGCGATGGGCGCTGAAATCCACGGTCTTGGGACCAACTCTATTACGATCGAGGGCGGTCGACCGCTCGGGAAATCCGAGGTCAGCCACACGATCGGACCCGATCACATCGAAGTCGGCTCGTTCATCGGCCTGGCCGCTGTCACGAAATCCGAGCTTCGAATTCAGGACGCTGGCATCGAGCACCTGCGCTCGACGCGAATGGGTTTTGAGCGCCTTGGAATCGTCTGCGAGGTGGAAGGTGATGACCTCATCGTCCCAGCAAAGCAGACTCTGCGCATTCAGTCCGATCTCGGAGATCACGTTCCCAAGCTCGAAGATCAGCCCTGGCCGGCGTTCCCTGCTGATACCATGTCGATTGCCATCGTCACGGCGACGCAGTGCGAAGGCATGATCATGATGCACGAGAAGATGTTCGAGTCGCGCCTGTTTTTCGTCGACAAGCTCATCGGCATGGGAGCGAAGATCGTTCTATGTGATCCGCATCGCGCAATCGTCGCCGGCCCGTCGAAGCTTCGTGGAGCGGTGCTCGACTCCCCCGACATTCGAGCGGGCATGGCGCTCCTGATCGCCGCACTTTGCGCCGAGGGGAAGAGCATCATCAACAACGTGGGTCAGATCGAGCGCGGCTACGAGAGGATCGACGATCGTCTCCGCGCCCTTGGCGCAAACGTCGAGCGAGTAGCAGACCGGCGTAAATGACATCATCGCTCGATGAGCTTCCAAAGGAGGACGTGCCCGGCTTCGCCTCCTTTGGGATTCGCGCGTTCACGACGACACGGGACGCCGGCACATTCAGTCTTTCAGGAGCGGATCCAACTGGCGAAGTGATGGCACGTTGGACGTCGCTTCAGGACGCCCTGTCACAACATGCGAAGCGCCTCGTCTTCGGACGACAGGTTCACGGCTCGCACGTACTCACGCACCGCGGCGGCTGGGAAGGACTTCTCCGAACGGGTGAGGCCGACGGGCATCTCGCCGCGGAGCGGGGAATTGCTCTCGCGGTATCGATCGCCGACTGCGTGCCGATCTTCATCGCGCACCCGTCTGGCCTGGTCTCGGTGCTTCATTCCGGCTGGCGCGGCACCGTCGCGAGAATCATCGATTCCGGCTTTCGCGCCTACGCGAGACTCGGAATCCCGCCGGATGAGCTGAAGGTCCATCTCGGGCCAGCGATCTGCGGCCGTTGTTATGAGGTCAGTGCAGACGTTCGGGCCCAGCTCACCGGTCAGGAGGCGAATCGTCCGGGCAACGTGGACATCCGCTCATTGATAGCGGAGCACGCCGCGGAGTCCGGAGTAACGGATATTTCCGTCAGCTCCGACTGCACCAGGTGCGACAACGACCGGTTCTTCTCCCACCGGGCAGGCGATACCGGCCGTCAGTTGGCCGTAATCGTGGCTGGAATCGTTGGCTGAACCTGCTAATTGACAAGAGACCACAGCGACGTTCCGTAGTTAACCCCCAAATCAAGAATCCAGAGCAGGGGGAG
>JADGQR010000153.1 GCA_017881685.1 Gemmatimonadaceae bacterium | reverse complement strand
TGCTTTCCCGTTCTATCAATACGGGGACGCGGCGGGAGTCAACGCGACGCTGCTCGAGAAGATCATCTACCGGGCAGAGCACGTCCGGATCATGGGTGTGTTACCGCGAATCGCCTTTGTTTACATCTTCGCGGCTTTGCTCACGCTTAAGACCACCCTCAAGCAGCAGGTGGCGATCATCGCCACACTACTATTTGGATACTGGTTCGCGATGACCTTGATCCCGCTCAACGGCACGCTCAACGGAGTACCGGGCAGATACCTCGGTTACCAGCTGCTGAATTCGCCGAGCGAGACGCTGGCCGCGCATCTCGACCGGGCGATACTTGGGGTGAATCACATCTGGTCGGGTAGCCTGACGTTCGATCCGGAAGGTCCATTCTCGACGATCCCCGCCATCGGTACCGCCATGCTGGGCGTAATTGCCGGCAGGTGGATCTTGCAGCCCAAGCCATTGATCGAGCGCATTGCCGGTCTTTTCGCTGCCGGTTGCCTCGCGATGGTCGCTGGCCTGATGTGGAACTGGTCGTTTCCGATCAACAAGAATCTCTGGACCAGCTCTTACGTGATTTTCACAGCCGGAATGGCTTGCACATCGATCGCGACGATAATGTGGATCGTGGAAGATCGCGGAGTGCGCTGGTGGACGAAGCCGTTCGCGATCTACGGCATGAATCCAATCGTGGCATTCGTTGGATCGGGTGTCCTTGCGAGGATCATCTATACGCTTTGGAAGGTGCCGTACCAGGGCAAGCCGACGGTGATGGAGACGGTTATCTACTCCTCGGTGTTTGAACCGTTCATGGAGCCGAAGAATGCGTCGCTCGCGATGGCGTTCGTCACGGTTCTCTTCTGGTTTGCAATCCTCGCAGTTCTTTATCGGCGGAAGATATTCCTTAAGGTCTAGAAGGATTGAGGTGCGTCGTAGGCGAGGCTCCTATGGAAGTATTGCCATTCCGGGTGGTGCGGCGACGAAAAAGGTTGGCTATATGGCAATACTTCCATAAAAGCCGCGCGTACGACGCACCTCAATCCTCTCAGTTAAATGGCGACCCCGCCGTTATCGGCTATTCCGGAGCCGCGACAGAACCTCTCCCAGCGCCTTGATCTCGCGTCCATAAGCAGCCCAATCTCCGGCACGCTGAGCTTCCATAGCGCGATCGTAGTGATCCTGTGCCTCAGAAATAGCCGACGATGGCGAGATTGCCGGCACAACTAAGCGCTTCGTCGTATCGGGCTTTGCACCGGCCACTGTAACGACCGAGTCCGCCGTCTGCGGAACGTTTCCACCAAACAGCCTCGCGAGGCCAGCCTCGAGCGTCTCGGCCATCACTACCTGATTCTGGTATGCGACGACGACCCGCTTGAGCTCGGGAATTTTTCCGCCCTGAGCACGCAGATAGATGGGCTGCACGTAGATGAGAGCTTCCTCGATTGGGATGACGAGCAGCTCGCCGCGAATGACTTCCGAGCCGCGCTGATCCCACAACGTCAGCTCTCGAGAGATATCGGTATCCTGGTTGATACGCGATTTGATCTGACGTGGACCGTACACGAGGCTTTGCTTCGGGAACCGGTACACGCTCAGCTTTCCGTAATTGGCTCCGTCATTTCGAGCGATCATCCACGACGCGAGGTTGTCCTTTCCCTTCGGCGTGAAGGGTGCCATGAAGATGTATTCAGCATTCTTCTCTTCAGGCAGCTTCATGACTATGTGGCGCATGAATCGCTGCTCGGTGTCTGCCTGATCGCCGGTGGCGGGTGTTTGCCACTGGTCCTCGCGATGGTAGAAGCTCTCGGGCGCATCCATGTGGTACGTCGCAAAAAGGGTCGACTGAATGGCGAACAGATCCGTGGGATACCGCATGTGCGCGCGAACGTCCGCCGGCATGGCGGAAATCGGCTTGAAGATTCCGGGAAATATCTTGCTGTACGTCTCAACGATTGGATCAGACGGATCGAGAATGTAGGCGTCAATGGATCCGGTGTACGCGTCGATTATGACCTTTACACTGTTCCGCATGTAGCTCGTGCCATCAGTGAGTCGCTGTGAGTACGGGTATCTGTCAGTCGTCGTGTACCCGTCCAGCATCCACTTGAGCTCGCCGTTACCGGCCACGATCATGTACGGGTCTTCATCAAACGACAGAAACGGAAGCGCCATCTTCACGCGCTCCTCGATCTCTCGGTTATAGAGAACCCGGCTATCGCTGGTGATGTCGCCCGAAAGCAGGACGTTTAGAGCGCCAAACCGAATCGCGAACATCGCGCGCCTGAGGAAAGACCCCACACGCACCCCACCCGTGCCGGTGTAGTGCGCGGTGACGTTCTGTTCGCCGGACGGATAGTCGAACTCCGCCTGGTGAGTGTTCACGAAAACGTACTCTTTCGTGAGCTCGCCGAAATAGATCTGCGGTCGCGTGACCTTGAGAGACACATTGGACACGGGAGGCAGATCCTTGATGAACAAAACCGGAAGGCCTTCCGATGTCACCTCGTTCACCGGACCGAGCGTGAGACCCATGCCGTGGGTGAAGGTGAGATGCTGATTGATGAATGTGAGTTGCGGGAGTGATTCCGAATTCAGCTCTCTCGGCGAGAGAAGCACCTGGCGATAGCGGCCGTTGACCATGTAACGGTCGTCATCGATTGACTTGAAGTCGTAGTACGTCCTGATCTCCTGGAGCTGCCCGAATGTCTGGAGCAGCGGATCGCGATCCCAGAGTCGAACGTTCTGAACTGTCGCTGAGTTCGCGCGTATGTCATCGATCGTCAGCTTTGCGTCTCCAGTGAGGTCACGCATCTCGACCTTGTCGAGTCCCCATGCTGCACGAGTCGCCACGATGTGACTCTTGAGCTGCGGCGCCTCACGCGTCAGCTCCGTCGGCGCAACGATGAACCGCTGCATCGCCCACGGGAACAATCCGCCGACGACGATCGAAACAGCCACGTAACCGATGAACGACAGGAACGTGAACCACACGATCTTCTGTCTGAGCATTCCATAGATCACGAGCACCGCGCCGATTAACGCAGTGAACGCGATGATGTGAAGCGCGGGATAATTCGCGTGGAGGTCTGTATAGCTCGCCCCGACGAGCGGTCCGGTTGTGCTGTACAGGAGCTCGGGAAGACGAACGAGCCAGATCTGAATCGCCGTCAGAAGCAGAAATCCGACGAGTAGCGCCGCGATGTGGTGGTCGGCGGGAGACTGAAGTCCAACCCGCTGCGGTGGAAGCGTGACTCTTCCCCGCAGGAGATGCATGAACAGCGACAGAATCAGCGAGATTATCACGAGTCCGCGTGCCAATCCAATGATTGTCGAGAGCGCCGGCAGAACGAACACGTACCACCCGATGTCGCGGCCGAACACCGGATCGGAAACGTGGAACGCGGCGTGATTCAGCATCTGGAGTATTTCCATCCAGCTGCTCGCCGCGATCGTGCCGAAGAACAGAGCGAGCACGATTCCGATCGGCGTCACGATCTTGGCGAGATTGTGAGCGACGTCTACAGGCGGAAGCTCGGGGCTCACGCGCCAAAGGACAGGCGCCTTCGAAACTCCGCTGGCCGCGTACTTCCCGTTGAACGTGATGAAGAAGTACGCGACGAGGGCCGCGACGACGAAGAGACCGATCTTTGCGAGCAGCTCCGTCGCAAAGACGGACTGAAATCCTACCTCACGAAACCAGAGCCAGTCGGTGTAGTACCCAACCGCTCCGGGAATGCCGGTGAACAGCAGGAACAGCAGGACGATGATCCATACAGCGCGAAAACGCCGCATGCGGACACTCTCAGGTCAGAATTTGTATACGAAGCTTACAAAGGGAAGACCGGGAAACACTGCGTCACCAACAAGATTGAACAGCGCGAGATCGACTGTGAGCTTCTCGCCCATGAAACGCACACCACCCGAGACGAGCGGGTGCCCCACCTTGCTCGGCACGAAATAGTTCTCCGTTACGAGCGCGATCGACTTCGAGACTCTCTTTTCACCGCCCAGAAGAAGAGCGAACTGCGAGCTGAAGTCTGCTCCAGCAAAGCCGTAAGCGATACCTCCTGTGACGCTTTGGTTTCCATCTCCTGCTGTTCCTACACCGTACACTGCTCCGAATGGGTCATTGCCCGGAACCGTCGCCGCGATCGCCCCGACGGCAACGTGCAGCCTGGGCGACATGCTGAATCCGACTTTTGGCGTGATGTAAAAAAGCTGGTTGTCGATGCTCGATGGAATGAGTGACACGCCGCCACCAATCGAAATGTTGTCGGTAACCCCGTAGGCAACCCCGGGAAACAGAACCTCATAGTCGGAAAAGTATCCTTCGCCTTTCTTTAGCATCTGCCCGGTTGGCGCAAAAAACAAGCGCGTCTTGTTCGGATTTTCAAACCAACCCTCCCGGCCAGCACCGCCAAGCGATACCAGTGGCTTCATCGTGGCAAACGGGATCGTCACCTTGCCCGCGACCGTTTGAAGTTCGATCGATTCCGCGTGGACGGCGACTACTCTTCCAACAAAAGTCGAGCCGTCATTGGTTGTGATCGCAAGGACTCTCGACGAGTCAACGCGAGACAGCTCCTCGCGCTGTCTCTCGGTTGCCTGTCCGGCAAGGTTGGTCGAGGCGAGCATAGAGATCGCCAGGACAATCAGAGCTGCGCTCAATCCTTTGATTCTTTTCAAAGTCCCTCCCTTGGCTATCAGCGTGAGCAACGCTGCCAAGATCATCCCAGGATGAGGGCGGGCCCATACGTGACATGACGTAGAAGCCGGGAAGCGACGAGCAGCCCTGGAAACGTCGAGACCGTCTGCGAGCCACTTCAAGGTTCCTCGCCATGATCCCGGGAGTCATCTCCCGAAAGTGACGTGGTAGTTCGTGCCCTGAGAACGGATGATTCCCTTGAGGGTGTCCTTCTTTGCGAGCTCTCCAACGAACATGCCAGCGCCGAGCAGCTCGAGAACGACCTGCGCGACTTCATTCCGTCCGGTGACGATACTCGAATCGCCGCACGGGACATTCGGAGCGCAAACATTGTCGGTGCGGCCGTCGGCAACCCACTTGCCAGTAATGATCCCCGGTGCGGGTTGAACGAGCATCAATCGGATATTCCTTATGTAGAGATCCTGATCGGTCGACTTCCACAGGCCAGTCAGGTCGGTCGACGACGGATCGGTCGGCTCGTGTCCGCACGCAGCCGTCGCCGCGAGCGCGACAACGGCACCGACGGCAAGCCAGGTTTTGAGTCTCAAAACGTTCGACGATTTCACGCGGTAATTATAACGTCGCACGGTTAGGCCGTGGTCGCTTCCGCCTCGACAACTCCGGCTTCGACCTGCGTCATCATCGCGGCCGAGATCACGCCGACACAGAAGACTGAAAGCCAGAGCGCGCGAGCTCCGAAGCGGTCGAACATCACGGTTCCAGCCCATGGAGCCAGTGCAAACGAGATGTTGAACGCGAGCGAATACGCTCCCATGTACTCGCCACGCCGGCTGGCCGGCGCGATCTCCGCCACATACGCGGCTGCCTGGGGAAACAGCATCATCTCGCCGAAGGTCCAGATCACCATGCCCATGATGATCATTCCCGGACCTCCCGCAAACGCAAACACGCCGGAACCGAGCGCAAAGAGAAACGATCCGAGTGCCAGCGCCCGCTGGTGGGGCCAGTGCGACGTTGCGGAGTTGAGCGGTACTTCCATGAACACGATCATCAGCGTGTTGATCGTGAACAGTCCGCCATAGAAAGCCGGAGACAGGCCGAGGTCATGCACGAGAAAGAGCGACATCGGTCCTTCATGCTGGAAGAACACTGCTCCAGTCAGGAAGAGCGCTCCAAGAAAGAACAGCATTCGCCGGTCCCCGAACAGCGATGTGTCAGACGACGACCGCTCGGCCGCGTGATATTCCTTCTCCGAGGCGAACTTCTTCGTTATCGCAAAGGGAACTGCGATGAGAACGATGCCAGCCGCGATGGTCGTCCCTGCGTCGACGATGAATATCCAGTGAAATGACCGCGCAGCCAGAAACCCTGCAGCCGCAGGTCCGACGCTCATTCCAAGATTGATCGCAAGGCGAACGAGGGCGTACGCCGGTTTACGTTGCGCTGGAGTGACGATCGAGGCGACGAGCGATAGCGTCGCCGGCCGAAAACATTCGCTGACCAGCGCCCACGCAAGCGTGATTGCAATGACACCCGAAAAGGTCCGGACGTAGGGAAAGGCAAAGAGCAGAATCCCTGTCCCGATCAGCGACGCGCGCATGATCGGCAGCGGTCCGGTTATGTCGCTGAACTTTCCAGCGAGCGGCGAGATGATGATCGAGCCGAGGCCGTATACACCGAGCGCCAGACCAGCCCTTGCGGGACTGAAGCCGACATCCTGCGTCAGATAGAGGACGAGGAATGGCAGCACCATCGTGCCCGTTCGATTGATCAATGAAGCGAGGGCGAGGATCCAGATATCGCGCGGGAGGCCACGGAGGCTCTTCCAGATATTCATGGAGGAGTTGGAAATTCCGCGGGCGGCAGTGGAGTCGCTCATCGGCGCAGAATAGGCGGGCAGGCTGAGTCGGTCAAGCGATCCGGGTCGATGCGAAGCACGGCCCTGCGCCATATTTCAAGTGTACCGTTTTTCTCCAGACAAAATGAAGATCAGCCTTGTGCGTACTTCGCAGTTTGCGTTCGCCTTTGTCGCCGCAGCCTGCGCACCGACCAACCAGCTCCAGCCGTCGCACACGACGCCCGCAATAACGGCCGCCGATGCACGAGCTCGCATCTATGCGATCGCCGATGATTCAATGAAAGGCCGCGAAGCAGGCGGCATCGGCAACTTCATGATGACCAACTACATCGCGCACGAGATGTCGCGGCTTGGCCTCGAGCCCGCGGGGGAGAACGGAACCTGGTTCCAGACCATCCCGATGGTTCGGCGGATCGTCGACTCGACGTCCACGCTTTCCGTTGACGGTCGATCACTCGAGCTGTTCAGCGAATTCTCGCCGCTCCGCCCATCGGAAACGCTGCGAACGAGTACTGTGCTTGATGGAAAGGCGATTCCGGTCATCTACGGCGGACGCGCCGGTGATTCATTGAATCTGCTCGATCCGGCTGACGCCGCTGGCAAGATTGTCGTTCTCGATGCACCCCTTGGTGCGAGCGGATCTCCGACAGGCGTGTATGCAACGCCCCTCGCGCTATCGGTGGCGCGGCTCCCGAAGGCTGCAGCAGTTGCCGTTGCTGCTCTCGATCTGATTACGCCCGCGACGGCGAATGGACTTCGGCGCGGAGCGGGTTTGTCGGGCAACATCGTTGGCGCGCCGCCTCTGGCACTCGTGATTTCTCAAAGTGCCGCCGAGATGATGACGGGCGCTCCGCTTTCATCGCTGCGCACCGGGACGAGGGGCCGAAGCGTCGACGTGAACGTCAGATTCATCGAACAGCCGGTTGCATTTCCCGCGCGTAACGTTGTCGCGATCGTGCGGGGATCAGATCCCGCGCTTCGAAATGAGTACGTCGCAATCGGCGCACACAGCGATCACCTCGGAATGCTCGCGACGCCGGTCGATCACGACTCGCTGAAGGCGTACAACAGAATCATGAGGCCCGAAGGCGCTCAAACGCGCTCAGGTGCGCCAACAGCCGCGCAATGGACCGCGATTCGATCGATTCGCGACAGCCTTCGACGAATTCGTCCGCCGCGGATGGATTCGGTATACAATGGCGCCGATGATGACGGCTCGGGATCTGTGGCACTCCTCGAGATCGCGGAATCTCTCGCATCTGGCGCGCGGCCACGGAGATCGATTCTTCTCGTCTGGCATACTGCGGAAGAGGCAGGACTGCTCGGATCGGCGTGGTTCACAATGCACACAACAGTTCCACACGATTCGATCACCGCGCAGCTGAACATGGACATGGTTGGTCGAGGCACTCTTGCTGATCTGCCCATTGGTGGTCCGCGGCATCTCGAGGTTATCGGATCACGAAGACTGTCGACCGATCTTGGAAACGTTGTCGATTCCGTGAACACGACGCGAAAGGTCCCGTATCTGATTGACTACCAGTTCGACGCTCCGCGGCATCCTCTCAACAGGTATTGCAGAAGCGATCATTACATGTACGCTCGCACGGGCATTCCCATAGCTTACATGTCACGCGGTTATCATCAGGACTACCACCAGGTGACCGACGAGCCGCAGTACATCAGTTACGATGGACTCGCCAATGTCGCCGGCTTCGTGCACGATGTGGCCCTTTCTCTGGCCAACAGAAACGATCGGGTTCGCGTCGACAAGCCGAAACCCGACCCGTTCGCTCCCTGCAGGCAGTAACGGTTAGCTGACCGCTGAGCGTGGCCGGGCAAGAACCAACAGAAACTCGGGCTGCCTCATGAGGTCCGCGTAGGAATCAGGCTTTGCGCGGCGCAATTCTCCCGTCGGAACTGGCTCGACGAGTCGCTCAATGACAAATCCCGCGTCTGAAAGCGCGCTCGATATCTCCGTCAGCGGCCGTCGGTAGAATTCCACCTCGCCGAGCCACTTCCATGTGTCGACAACGTGCTCGACCTTGAAGTAGTTGGCCGGTGCGAACCTCACCATCTCCGTCGCGGGATGATGAGTCGAGAAAAGCAGCCATCCTTCGGGCTTCAACACGCGGTGCATCTCGCGGAGAGTTGGACGCCAGTCGGCGATGTAGTGCATTACAAGCGGACTCACGATGCCGTCGAAGCGATTGTCGTCGAACGGCAGAGGATTTACCAGGTCAGTGTGCTGCAATGAAAGCAGGTCCTTGCCTTCCTCGCTCAACTTTGACGCGAGTCTTTTCCGCGCGTGCTCGATCATTGATGCGCTCGCGTCGATTGCATCGACACGCGCGCCACGCTCGAGCAGCTGCTCCGCATACCAGCCGTTACCACACCCCGCGTCGAGAATTCTCGCGCCATCCACGGCCGGCATCATTCCGAACATTGCCGGCCGTTCGTAGAGAGCATTGTACGGCGCTTCGTCGATCTGGGTGGCGTAAGTGTCGGCGATCGAATCGTAACTGAAGGCTTTCCTGTTCGACGTCATGTAGTGTGCGAAGGAGTCTGGTCCCGATCGGCCTGAAGCCGGCGGCTGGTGTAAAGGAACAGTGCGCCGCAGCCCAGGAACAGAAGCACTCTCCAGATTGTGTCGACGCCGACGAGATCCACAAACAGGAGCCTGATGATCACGATCGCTATCGTCGCGCCACCAGCCAGCCGCTGAAGCTTGTTGTCGCTTCCTCTGCTCATGATCAGAAGGGCGGCTCCAGCCAGCGCAAAGCTCGCACTGACAAGCGGCGTCCAGATATGACCAAGCACGCGCGCGTCGAGCATCAGGAACGCCACGTAGCTCATCACCGCGAGCACATTGGCTGCGTCTCCCATGTTCTTGCGCTGTTTCATGTCGCGCCACGCAATCATTCCGGCGCCGATGGCCATCAGTTCAGCCACCGACATTGCGATTCTTACATGATACGGGCTTTGCACGCCCGGTGAGTTCAGCGCTGCCGCTTCGCTGAACAATGCCGCGAGCACTCCGATGCCTGCCATCGCTCTCGCAACAGCGGCGACGGCGACAAACCGCGGCGACACGAGAAAGACTATCGCCGACGCAGCGAATATCGCGATGACGCCAAGTGTAATCACATCCGCGTCCAATCCCGGGAGAGCGAACGAACGAGCGAGGCCGACCGTGCCGAACGTTCCCCAGACGAGTGCAGCGACGCCCTTCAAGTGTGTGATCTCGTCACCTTCATTCTGCGCCGACTGGCACATCCGGAATGCGACAACTGCAATCGCGATGTCGATCAGCCCCCAGACGCTGTCGCTTACCAGCGGCCACGCGTTCGACAGGAGTCCAACACCCGCGAGCGGCGCAGCAAGCGTGATCACCCACAATGACAGCGAATCGAGTGCTCCCGCAGACGGACTGAAGACCTTCAGGAATTTTCCAGTGTTGGTCAGCCAGTTGGTCGCGAGCCTCGACCTTATCGGTTCCGGATATTTGTCCGAGCCTGTGGCGACGAGGTGCCTTCTGAGTGCAGGCACTCTCGCGAAGACAATCGCCACCGCCACCGTGAGCAGGGTCACCGAAATTCGACCCATGTCGAACAATGACAACGATGCGGCTGAGACGCGCGGATACCGAGACCCGTACGTCATTATCGAGATCATACCGGCAATGTCGGAGCAAATCGCGGCGAACGAGAGCCAGAGCACCGACTGCCAACCGCGCATCAAATAGAGAACGACTGCAAGCGCGCCGAGGACAGCGAGATAGAATGCGAAGGCCGGGATGGACGGCGTGGAGGAGGAAAGCATGACCGGTCCAAGGAATCCACCCACAATGGCGATGATCGCGATAACCGATCGGCGTTCGTTCAGGCTGATGATTGCGCCGACGATACTCAGGACCAGAAATAGAATTCGTGACGTCGATACTGGAATCAGATGGTAGGTCATTGAAGCGACGAACGCCGAGATATACCAGGCAGCGAGGGCCGAGCCCATCATCAATTCCCTCAGCGCGACGGGCGCTGATTCGTCGGAGCCGGCGGGCGCCATTCTGCGGCCCCAGTACATCAGGGCTGCTCCAATAGCCACACCCGTCAATACTCGAACGGTCGGCGTAATCCAGCCTCTCGCGACTGCATACTGATAGAGAAGAATTACCGCGAAGACCGTGAGGGCCGCACCAGCTCTCGCCAGCCACCAGTCTGCGCCGCGCCGGTCATTATCGGGAACCGCGGCTGGACGGTGCGGCATGGGGCTCGGCCTCGGCAGCGGTACTCGCTCGGCTTGCGTCCCGCTCGCCCAGCCATTGTTCGAAGGTCTGGCGCTGGGCGCGGCAGAGAGGTCGTCCACTTTTCTTGACAGAGCCGCAAAGGCAGACTCCATCTGCTCCATTCGGGCAGTCATCGCCCGCTCAAAATCGGATTGCGTGTCCATTTGGTCTCCTGGAGGCCAACGGCTCGATCTATTGGCTCTATTTGCCTGAAAACTTCAGTCTCACGACAGCAAAGGTCGGTAATTGGCCGCCCGGGTCAAATACGTAATTCGACGTAGCAGACTTGCCGGCTCCAAAAGGCTGCCGACACGGTATCTTCAATGAATACAAATCGGTTGCGGCACGAAGCATGATATCGTCAAAGGGAAAAATGCACCGCACTGACTCAGGCAAGGCCGGCAAGTCCGTATGACACACACTCCGTACGACACGCAGGAGAACGTTGCGGTGGGCGCCTCCAAAAGCAGGGGGCCATCGATGCCCGTCGCCCTGACAATCGCATTCGTTGGCGCTGTTATCGCAGTGGCTTCGACGATGACTGTCATCAAGAACGATTTTTCGATCGGAATCGAAGGTCTGCTCGCCGCGATCTCGCTCGTTGCCTTCGGTGTCACAGCATACGGATTGATTCAGGCTGTTCTCGCGCTCGTTGACAATGCGGGCGAAAGACGGATGCGTGACCGGGAGGTGACTGAGCGTCGTCACGGCGACCGGGCGAGAAAGCCGAAAGGCCAGTAAATATTCCGGCGCGGGCCTTGGCAGACCCGCGCAAGTCTGCATTTTTGGTCATGCCCGATTGCCAGACCCCTTTCAGATCGATCCGCCGTGCGCTTGCAGCGTCGTTCCTGATGCTCGTCGGCGTCTCGAACGCGTCATGCAATAACTCGCTCGGCCCCGCAGTCGCGGTAACGCTGAATCTCTATTCGGTCGATGGGATCGTCATCCCGTCTCCAATCAGCAACCCGAACGGAAAGACCATGACGATCGGCACGGGGCGCCTCCAGGGAACGAACTGGGGACACGCGTGCGGCATGTCGCTTCAGCTCATCGACGGGCCGATCACGGCCGCGGAGATTCCCGACTGCAGGCTGGTCGCAGGCGAGGAAAAGAAATTCACCGCGACACTGACGGACTCGAGATTTCCGACAGGATCGCACGAGTACAGATTCGTCCCCTGATTCCGGCGGAGACGGCGCTTTGATACGCGACTACCAGCAAGTCGGCCTCATGCGCCGAACGTTCGGAGCATTGGGACGCCGATCGCGATCCGACATCGAAAACTTCCGCGATCGACAGGTTCGTGAGATCGTCGCTCACGCTTATGCGAATGTGCCTTTCTACCACAGGCTGTACGATGAGCACGGCGTAACGCCGTCGAAGGTGCGGGGCATGGGAGATCTTCCGATGCTGCCGACAATAACGAAACAGGATTTGCAGCGAACTCCAATCGAAGACTCGGTCGCACGCCGTGTGGACATCTCGCGGTTGCACGCTCGGCGCACGAGCGGCACGAGTGGCGAGCCGCTCACAATAAGACGAACCCCGTCTGAATCACGGCTTCTTCGGATGTACTACTTCCAGGCTTTCCGATCCATTGGCGTTCGACCTCGCGAGCTGGCTGCAGGCGTCAGATTGAAGCGCCCGGGATCAGCAGCTGAGCCGGAGAAATTCCTGCGACGGGTCGCGAACAAGCTTAAAGTCTACCCGACGGCTGACCTGATCGCAGAGAACCCCGCGCAAATACTGAGTGCGTTGAAGGAGCTCGCTCCGGAAATCCTTGGCGACATGCCCGGGCGCCTGAGTTACGTTGCCAGCCGATGGTCCGAGAGCGATCTGGATTACGTCGCGAACGCTCCCTGGCCCCGGCTCATCGTCCTTGGCGGAGAAAGACTCACGAGCAGCGTTCGCTCCCATTTGAGCCAGGTCTTCAGAGCAAGGGTTCTCGACATGTACTCCTCAGTCGAGTTCAATCTGATCGCATCCGAATGCCCTGCGACCGGCGCATACCACGTTGCAGATGAGACAGTTGCGTTCGAGATCCTCGATGGCAATCGGGTCGTCCAGCCGGGCGAGGTCGGCCAGCCGGTTTGTACTGCTCTCCACTCGTTCGCGTCGCCTCTCATCAGGTATCCCCTCGGCGACCTCGTGACTGCCGGAAACACTCAATGCGAATGTGGCGTATCGCTTTCGACTATTACGAACATCCAGGGACGCGTGGCGAACTATTTCGAGCTGCCCGACGGGCTGCTGACTCATAACGCCAAGATCGAGGAGGCGGTTGCGTTTGCCGCACCCTGGGTGCGACAAACTCAGGTGTCGCAGCCGGCGCCCGACATTCTGGCCATTCGAGTCGCGCCGCTTCGTGACTCATCTGCGGAGGACGTCGAACGATTGCGAGCCTACATCGACGAGTTTCTCGACAACCGCGTGAAGGTGGACGTAATCATTGACTCAGAGCTGGCGCCTGAGGATTGGGGGAAATTCCGCTCGGTGATTCGGCCGCGCGACGCGAAGCCCACCACTCACTAGCCTGCGCTTCGGTCCACTGCGGCAAGCGAAGACTTCCAAGCGAACGACTGAGATCCGCTGCGGACCGCGGTCGTCCATCCGGCTTTTTCGCAAGACACGAAAGCACGAGTCTCTCCAGCTCATCCGGAACTGCGACGCCGCTCTTCAACGATGGAGGAACGGGATCGCTTTTCAGGTGATTCGCCAGCATCTGAAATGAGTTTTCCGCGTCGAACACCAGCCGGCCCGAAAGGAGGAAATAGGCGACACATCCCAGCGCGTAAATGTCTGCACGCCCGTCAACCGCTTCGCCGAGCGCCATTTCAGGCGCCATGTAGGCTGGGGTTCCGGGAATTCGGCCGATCTCCGTGCCCAGCGAGTGTTCGGTGTTTCCTCCTGCAACCGCCTTCACCAGTCCAAAATCGAGCACCTTGACGAAGTCATCGCGAAGGCCGACGCGACCGAGATGAATGTTGGCGGGCTTGATATCCCTGTGAACGAGACCACGCACGTGCGCCTCCTCCAGGGAATCGCAGATCTGTCGCAAGACGTGTACGACGCGCGGCGCTGAAAGAACGCCGTGCTGTCGAACCAGCGTCTCGAGATCGAGACCGTCGAGAAGCTCCATCACGAAGTAGAGCGTTTCATCATCGGTGACGCCAAAATCGAAAAGCTCAACGGTGTGCGGCGACCTCAGAGTCGCGGCCGCTTCCGCTTCACGGTAGAACCGCTTCACGGCGATTGTGGATTCCTCGCCATTCGTCGCGAGCATCTCCGGACGGATCAGTTTTATGGCGGCGGGACGGGCGAGCATTCGATGCTTCGCTCGGTACACCTCGCCCATTCCGCCACGCTTGATCAGCTCGCCGAGCTGGTAGCTGCCCATCTCGCGCGCTTTGCCGATTTGCTGTCCGAGCCGCGTCACCACTCTCGAGATAACAACCGCGACACCAACAAGCAGGAAGTCTGGATAATGCATTAACAGCGCGACGATGGGCGCACCAAAGTCCCACGTGCCTCGCGCTTGTGAGATGAACATGCTGAGAGGATTCATCGACACGGCGATCAAACCGGCAAGTACGGTTTTCCGGGGAGATGTCGGCACGATCGCGGCAAAGATCAGTACGATCACACCTATCCAGCTTATCTGCGGCACCACGGCAGGAACGAAGTGACCCGGATTCCAATGACTAAGAAACCCGACTGCCGCAGCAATGGAAACCATGTACACGAGGCCGAGATTCAATATGAAATTCGGATCACGTTTGGTCTTCCGCGCATACACGAAGAGGCCGAAGGAAATCGCAGCAGCTGCGGCAGCGATCAGGTCCGGCGTCCCAAGCCACGTCCATATCTGGTCCGACATTCTCATTGCCCGCATCGCGATGTGCCCGGCGACGGTCGCGACAATCCACAGAACGCCTGCCAGAAGTGCGATGATTCCCAGACGCTGGGACGCTTCCCTGAGAAGGTCCTTGGGAATTGGCCGCGCGCCTGTGGACAATCCGCCCGATGCGAACGGGGCACTCGGTGATTTGGGGCCGATCATCTCTGCCAGCTTGTCCTCCTCGGGTTAATGACGCGCCCCCACTTTAGACCTCATGTAGTTTCGGTGCAAGTTTGGCGAAGACCGATTGAGCCTGGTCCTGAGGCGAGCCGGCTGCCTGGCCATATGGCGGAATCACTTCGCGCGAACAAGGCCTATCTGCAGACGGTGATTCAGAATTTCCATGATCGAAGCGAAGCGGCCGGCCGGTCGATTCTCGACGCCCGTCGCACCACCGGCATGACGGCCTCGAATACCGACGAATCGTTCCAGCGTTACCTGGGCGAACATTCCGGAAAAACCGAGGACCTTTCTTCGGCCATGACGTTTACCACATACATGCGCCGACTCACAGCTTCGATCGCTGCACTCTCCCTTGTTCGCCACGACGCCGTGGAACGCTGGACCGCACCGATTTGATCAGGCGCGCTTTCTGCAAAGATTCAAATTCGATGAAGTCGCGATTCCCGGCGCTTGCATGCGCCTTGTTGGTTTTCGGCAGCTCCTGCGCTCTGTTCGAGCGACATGCCAGCCAGAACATCTCGTTAGCGCCGCCTCCTGTCGGCACCAGCGAGAGGTCAGTCCGCACGCCCGACGGCTTCAGGCGTTATCTCGTGCACGTTCCTCGCTCGGCGCCGCGACGGTTTCTCATTCCCGAGCGGTATCCGCTGTTGATTCTGCTTCACGGAAGCGGCGAAGATGGGAAGCTCATCGAGGACATGACGCAGATGGACAGCGTCTCGGAGCTCCATCACATGATGGTCGCCTACCCCAATGGAACCCGCAGCATACTCGGCAAGATCTCCGCGGACTGGAATTCCGGCGAATGCTGCGGCTATGCGTCGCGACAGCACATCAACGACATTGCGTTTCTTCGCGCCATAATCGGCGACCTGGCTGCCAGGGGAATAGTCAACCAGCGCCGGATTTACATCGCGGGGTTCTCCTCAGGCGCTGAGCTTGCTTTTCGCGCTGGATGTGAGCTGTCCGACCGCGTGTCGGCGATCGCAGTCGTTTCGGGCAGTATCGCGCTCGGACACTGTCGTCCGGTGTTGCCAGTTTCGTTGCTGGCGATTCAGGGCACCTCCGACGACGAGGTCCCGTTTGACGATGACGTACCGGACAGTCTCGACGTTCCGAACCTGTCATGGGCGGAGAACGCCACACCGTCAGTGAAATACTGGTCGTCTATCGAGGGATGCACCGCCGAGCGGGCGGCGCCGCTCTCGGCCCATGTCCAGCGAATTGATTTCATCGGCTGTCGTGGGAGCCAGGTCGAGCTTTATACGATTGCTGGCGGCACTCACGGATGGCCGGACGCGACGCCACACGACCACCAGGATCAGGGCGATGAGGCACCAATGCATGAGCTCCCGGCCTCAGAGACGATCGCGGAGTTTCTCCTGCGGCACCGTCGATAGAGCGCTCTCTCGCGCCGTCGGCTAGTTTTTCCGAGATAACCCAGACAAAAGAATCCAGACGATGTCACATATCGGAGATCTGCGCGCTTCGTCGCGCCAGGCATTGATCGACAACGGCTTCATCGCAGATGTGCCACCGGCGGTCCAGGCCGAAATCGCGAAAATGACTGACAACCCGGGAAGTCTCGCGAACGGTGCATCGGATCTCCGGAAGCTTCCGTGGTCGTCGATCGACAACGACAGCTCGCGAGATCTCGATCAGGTGGAGGTAGCCGAGCACGTCAGCGGCGACATACGTGTGCGGATTGCCATTGCCGACGTTGACGCGCTGGTTCCTCGCGGATCAGAGACCGACAAGCTCGCGTCAGCGAATTCAACTTCAGTGTACACGGGCATCGCGACGTATCCGATGCTGCCGGAACGCCTGTCGACCGATCTGACTTCGCTCCGGGAAGGAGTTGATCGAGAAGCAGTGATCATCGAGTTCGTCGCTGCGAGCGACGGCACCATCGCGTCGAGCTCCATCTACCTCGGCCAGGTTCACAACTACGCGAAGCTCGCGTACGGAAGCGTCGGTGCATGGCTCGACGGCCGAGCCGTGCTGCCGCCCGCGGGGACGAAATTGATTCAGGACCAGATTCGCCTTCAGGAAAGCGTCGCGCAATCACTCCGAGCTCTTCGTGCAAAATGCGGCGCCCTCGATCTCGAGACGATTGAAGCTCAGTCCATCGTTCACTCAGATGAAAGCGTCTCCATCGAGCTCGTCGAAAAAACACGCGCTTCACACCTCATCGAAGATTTCATGATCGCGGCGAACGTCGCGATGGCCGAATTTCTCGACAAGCATCAATCGCCGAGCATCAGGCGAATTGTTCGAACTCCCGAGCGGTGGAACAGAATCGTGGAGCTCGCCGCCGGGCTTGGCGAGACACTTCCGGCTGTGCCTGATTCGGCGGCACTGGAAGCGTTTCTCGCGAAGCGACGGAAAGTCGATCCCGACCACTTTGCGGATCTCTCACTCTCGGTCGTCAAGCTGATCGGACCGGGCGAGTACGCGCTTCACGTCCAGGGCGGCGCGGACGCCGGGCATTTTGGGCTCGCGACGCACGACTACACTCACTCGACCGCGCCCAACAGGCGCTTTGCGGATCTCGTCACGCAGCGGCTGGTGAAAGCCGTGCTTACTGGCAAGCCATCTCCATACTCGAACGATGAGCTCGACGCCATCGCCAGGCATTGCACCGAGCGCGAAGATGCGGCGCGCAAAGTCGAGCGTCAGGTGAGAAAAGTTGCAGCGGCTGTTTCGATGGCGGATCACGTCGGCGAGTCGTTCGATGCGATCGTCACCGGTGTCAACAAGAACGGAACCTTCGTTCGTCTCATTCATCCGCCCGTCGAAGGTCGAGTCACGCAGGGTGAGCATGGGCTCGACGTCGGCGAAAAGACGAGAGTCCGCCTTCTCTCAACCGATCCGGTGCGCGGCTACGTCGACTTTGCCGCGAGTCAGTAACTCAACGCGCCTCGATAGCGAACGGCACAAAACTCTTCAGGCGCGCTGACACGAACAGTCCCATTCCGCAGTCGCGGAAGCCGGCGGCTTTGAGGCGTCGTCTGTAAAACGCCGCTGTTCGGAACCAGCCTTTCATGTCGCTCGCGTCTTCATCGATATCGTCGTCGCTCGTTATCACATGGAGATACAGCACTCCTCTGCACTTCCGCTCGAGCCGCTTGATCGCCCGGTCGATGTTCGCATCTGACACGTACCGAAGCACATCACGGCAGACAACGAGATCGGCGGCTGGTCCGGCGAGCTTCTCAACAGGGACGCGCCTGTGACCGTATACCTCGCAAGCTGCCTCGCTCGCATCGTACGTCTCGATCGCGTCGCATCCGCGGTAGTATCTCGCAAACTCCTCGGCCCACCATCCGGTCCCGGCGCCAACGTCTGCGAATCTCCGAATCTTCAGACCGACATGATTGCAGAAAGCGATCACGAACCTGACCTCGTTCCGTTTCATGTCGGTGTCGACGACCGCCGTCTCGCGATCCTCGTAGTAGCGCCGGTAGTAACCGGCATCGAAATGTGTTCTGGGTATCATCGCGCTTGATGATAGCGGATTTGTGAAACAGGTTGCCACTATGCGCGACCACGAGACTTCAATTCTGGACTCTCTCACGGCTGCCGGGAAAGCTGCTCTTCTCGAGCGGTCGATCGAGCGA
>JADGQR010000152.1 GCA_017881685.1 Gemmatimonadaceae bacterium | reverse complement strand
TCCTAAAAGCGGTCTGGGCGAAATTGAGACAGGTCGAAGGTAGGAGACTTTCCTGCAACGAGCTCCGCGACCGTTTTCCCCGTGAGTGGAGCAAGGAGAATTCCATTCCTCGAATGCCCGCACGCGTAGACGATTTCAGGGAGTCCCGGATCGGTGCCAATCAGTGGCAGCATGTCGGGGGTGACTGGCCTGAGGCCCGCCCATGTTGACGTCGGAGCGAGGACGCCAAGCGCCGGGGCAATCTCCGCCGCGGCGGAAGTGACCCGGTTAAGGCCTTCCGGACTGGTCGTCGCATCGAAACCGACGTCTTCCATCGTGCTGCCGACGACTGTGGAACTGGCAGAGCGGGGAACCACGTAACCGCGCGGGCCATAGATGACGTGGCGAAGCCCAATGCCGGAGTAAGCGACCATCTGGCCCCGGCATGGCGTGATGAACTTGAGCCCGGGTGCGCCGAAGATCGACCCTGCCCAGGCCCCTGGAGCGAGCACCACCTTCGACGCCGACAAGCGAGTGCCACTGGCGAGCTCGACGGACACAGACCCGGTATTCGACGAAACGCTCGCAGCACTTCCAGTCTGTCGCGATATCCGGGGTAGTGAGTCGACAAGCTCATTGAGTGCCGCGATCAGCACGACGTTGTCCACTGCGCCGTCTTCCGGGTTCATAATCGCACCAAGCGCGTGCCCAAGCGTCGGCTCGAGGAGCGCGAGCTCGTTTCTGTCGATCCACGTGCTTCCTGCCGCCGGCTCCTTCTGGAGTCCCTTCACGCCTTTGTCGCTTAGGGCCACCTGGAGAATGCCGAGTCGGTTGAGCGGAACCCGTATTCCGATGGCGTCGGCGATCTCCTCGAGGTAGGCCGGATATACCGCACGCGCCGCTACCGCGAAATTGTGGGCCGGTCCAACCGATTTCTCGACTGACGGAGCCAGCATTCCGGCCGCGGCAGGTGAAGCCTCGCCATCGCGGTGCTCACCAACCAGAATCACACTCATGCCCGTCGCAGCGATCGCCGCAGCCGAGCAGAGACCGATGACGCCAGTTCCGACGACGACCGTGTCAGCGGTTGTGTTCAACTCTGAAACCCGTCAATCGGATACATCGTAGTGCAGACATCCCCTGTTCCGGAGAAAGCTTCCATGCTCAAGACATTACTGATGACCGGCGTTCTCGTGATGCTTGGCATCTTCGCGCTCGGCTTCGTCTTTTCGATATTCGGCAGTCTGATCGGTCTGACTTTCATTCTGCTTGTTTTTGCCGTCAAGGCTCTGATAGTTGGAGCAGTCGCCTACTTCGCGATTCGGATTGTGAGTCCCGACACGGCGCGCAAGCTGCGTGAGCGCTGGTCGGGGACGAGTATCGACCGGTACTAGGCCGGCTCTCGAAACTTAAAGGCGGGAAGCTGAACCGCGTGAGCGCTCGAGGCGGTCGATGACCGCCCAGGTCAACAAGGGCACCATGATTTCATGGTGCCCTGTTATTTCGTACCCTTTTCCGTGTCCGGCCGTTGGACGCATGACGACATTCATGCGCGGCCGGTAGTGCTGCTGCATATCGAGATTGCATGTGGTGAAATTCACCGGCCGCTTGTCGTTCAGATTTCGTGCGATCGTGAGGGCCTTGAGAAACACTTCCGGCATGATCACGGCGCTTCCGAGATTGAGAACCACTCCGCCGTCCTGAAGGGCCGGCAGTGATGCGGCGAGACGACGAAAATCCCGGTGGCTCGTGTCGCCGATCGCCGCGCCATCTGCCGCAGGATGCTGATGAATGATTTCCGCGCCAATCGCTGCGTGAACGGTGCAGGGAATTCCAAGTTTGTCGGCCGCGAGAAGAAGTGACATCTCGGGGTGAGCCAGATCCTTCTCGTCGCGAAGTGATTTCGCCAGCGCTTCGCCCATGCCCCAGCGGTTTCGCATGCCGTTGGTGAACGCTTCGTTCATTCCCCGACCGGTCTCGTCGGCCATGCCGAACGTTCCGTCAACGAGTCCGCGCGCGACGTCCTCGGAAGTCGCGCCGAAGCGCGCAATCTCGTAGTCGTGAATCGCGCCTGACCCGTTCATCGCGACGTGCGTGATTATTCCACGGTTCATCAAGTCGATCAGAACCGGAGCGACGCCCGTCTTCACGATGTGTCCGCCGAGCATTACAACGACGGCTTTCCCAGTGAGATGAGCGGACACGATTGCCGCAACAACTTTGCGGAAGTCGGCGGCGACGAGTACATCGGGGAGGCCGTCGATGAACGCCGAGAAAGAACGATCGTCGCCCGGAGGCGAAGCGAATTCTTCGGTGCGGACCTTATTGGGACGCCGCTCTATCGGAACCGTGCGAACCTTCGAGAGGTCGGCTTCGGATACGGTGTCCGAAGAGGCCGCAAGCGGCTGCTTCTCTAGTTCCGAGTTTTCGCCGGAGTGTACGATGTTAGATAGAGGTTGAGAGAGCCGAACGACAGCTTGGACTTCACCTGCAGAAGCATGCGCGTTGAGTCATCCGATATCCAGACCTCCGCCTGACCCTTTTCCGAGAAAATTCCTTTCGTCTTGATCACTGGCTTGAGGACGATGGCGTTGAAAGTTCCTGCCGGAACTGTTACGCGCTCCTTTCTCAGAACCGTTACACGAACCGGGTTGCGATCGGGAATGAAGTAGCGATTGAAGTCGTAGGTCTCGCCAACCTTGAGCGGTACGGTTCTCACGAAATAGAGAAACGCGCCTTCGTCGAGAGGCTGAGCCACTGTTCGCAGCGTCTTGTCCGCCTCTCGCGTTCGTTCGATGTAGACGCCCTTTTCAGGGATGATCTCGAAATTCTGTGCGCGCTCACGTGAGCCCTCTTCGATCTGGCGAATGAAGAGAAGGGAGTTGAGCGTGTGCGTGTCGATCCAGCTTTCGTAAATGTCGTTCACGCGGTAGAAGAACGTCCCTCCCTGCACGGTGAACGACGTGTGCCAGGTGTTGCGTCCACGGACAGACTCTACACCGAGGACTTCGAGCGATCCGTTGCCGACATGAATAGCTCCGAACTTGACTTCGAAGAGGCTCTTTTCGCCGGTCCCGAATGGAACGCTTGCCTCGTCGTCCGGGAGGGCCATGCGAGATAGCAGCTGAACGTTCTCCGCTGGTGCAGGCCGCGACGCAGCGACGCCGTATGTCGGTGCGAGGAGGAAAAGCGCCATCAATGCCCCTCTTACTGCCTTCATCGTCACGACGTTACGCGCTCGCGAGCGACCGGCGGAGTTGGATCCGGCGTGGCCAGCACGGGCGCAGTCGGAAGGATCATCTTGCTCCCGCGTGCCGAGCGGCCGAAGCGAAAGAGAGCCATGGAGTCGGCGAACGGCTTGATTCTCGTTGGCCGAACGCGCAGGTCGTACCG
>JADGQR010000022.1 GCA_017881685.1 Gemmatimonadaceae bacterium | reverse complement strand
CGGGCTCGCTGTATACCGGAACACTGGCTGCGCTCGTGATCCTGGTCATCTGGCTCTACTACGCCGCGATGATTTTCATACTCGGTGGCGAAGTGGCTCAAGTCTATGAACTGCGCAGAGTTAGACGGCTTCAGCGCGAAGCGTTCGAGGATTAGAGCTTTGCGGCAAAGAAGTTGCACTGGTGAACCACGCGCCGTAGAGAGCGGCGCATTTTTTTTCATCCTGGGAGGCGCTCGTGCGTAAGCTATTGGCAGTGGCCATTCTGGCCGTATCGATCACCGCGTGCAAGAAGACTGCAGGCGGAGATCTCGAAGTACAAAAGCCTGTGGTCGGGACGGTAACTGATACGCTGAACGTACCCAGCGTCAGCGTGACAACCGACTCGGCGACGGTTTCTGTTCCGAAGGTCGAAGTGAAGAAGGATTCAGCGACCATCAAGGTTCCGAAGGTCGAAATCAAGAGGTAGTCTTCACCTCGCAAAATGAACCCGCTGTCGTTAACGTGACAGCGGGTTTTTTTGTGGGGGTAAGTCCGCAATTCGCAATTAGTTCGCACTCGTCGATGGCTGTTAGTCCTGAATCCGCAGTGTAGTTATATTTCGGGTGCCCCAGGTCCCGGAGGGCGAAAGCCCGCTAACTCCGTCAGGACCCCGAAGGTAGCAGCGGCATGCGGTGTCTTACGTTGCTCCGTCAGGCCTGGGGTATTTTTTTTCCTACCAAATGTCGCTCGCACTCGCCCGGAAATACCGCCCTAAGAACTTCGCCGGCGTGGCGGTGCAATCCCACGTTTCCGACACTCTCCGCGGCGCCATAGCGCGCGGACGGGTAGCGCACGGCTATCTGCTTTGCGGTCCCCGGGGTACCGGCAAGACAACTCTGGCTCGTGTGCTCGCGATGGCACTCAACTGCGAGAACAAGGGAACTGACGGCGAGCCATGCGGTGAATGCACGTCATGCATGCGCATCTGGAGCGGAAGCTCGAGCATGGATGTCGTCGAGATCGATGCCGCGTCGAATCGCGGTGTAGACGACGCCAGAGACCTTCGCGAGCGAGCCATGTACGCTCCCTCAGGCGACGACAGATACAAGGTCTACATCGTCGACGAAGCCCACATGCTGACGCGCGAGGCGTGGAACGCACTTCTCAAAATTCTCGAGGAGCCACCCCCGCGCGTCGTGTTCGTCTTCGCGACGACGGAGCCACAGAAGATCGCCCAGGCCGCGGCACCCGTATTGAGCCGACTCCAGCGCTTCGATCTCAAACGCATTGGCGCATCCGAGATAATTCGACGCCTCGAGACCGTGATCGAGTCAGAACAGCTAACGGCAGAACCCGAAGCCCTCTCCATGATCGCGAGAGCCGCCGACGGATCGATGCGCGACGCGCTCAGCCTCACGGATCAGGTCATATCGATTGGCGGTGGCGCGATTACCACGAATCGTGTTCGGGAAGCACTCGGGCTCGTAGCCGAAGATGAGTACCTCGCCGTCATTGACATGATCGCAGAGAAGAATGCCGGCGAGATTTTCTCCGCGGTGGGACGACTGGCTGACAGCGGAGTGGACTTCGGAGTCTTTCTTTCTGGCCTGGCTGACATGCTTCGCGCGCAGCTGGCAGTGGTTCTCAATGGCCGCGCGGATGGCGTGACACCGGCGGCTCTGTCCGCGCTCGAATCCCACCGCGATGATTTTTCGCCGGCCGATCTGCTGCGCATGCTGTCGATCATCAGCGGAATCGAGATTCAGTTCAGGCGCAGCACTCAGCAGCAGCTGCTGATCGAGATGCTGCTCGTGCGATTCGCGCTTCTCGATCGCTCGATCTCGCTCGAAGAAGTTCTTCAGGGCCTTGGCGGAAGTTCCGCTGGCTCGATTCCGTCCCGCACTGCAGCGACCGAGCGTCCTGCAGTTCGAGCGCGTCCGCCCCAGACATTCGCGCGTCCCGCGGCTGAGGCTTCGGTCGATCAAAGGCGGTCGGCTTCAGTGCCGCCAACCCCGACGCCGCCGACACCGCTTCAGGCGACGCCGGCGAGACCAGCCCCGGCAATCAATCCTCCCGACTGGAAAGCCGAATTCGACCAGACCGCGAAGGACCCCGGGAAATCACGGCTGACGACCGAAGCGGTGAGAGAAGAGCGGTTGTCGAGGCTGCGGGCGCAGGACCCCGTGCTCGACGCGGCGGTAAGAGAGCTCGATCTCGATCTACTGGACTAGCTTTAGTTGAAACCCAACACAGAGACGAATGGCTGACTTTACGAAGATCCTTCAGCAAGCTCAGCAGATGCAGGGCCAGCTGGAGAAAATACAGGGAGAGCTTGCGAACATGTCCGTCAGCGGCAGCTCGGGTGGCGGCATGGTCACCGTCGAGGCCGACGGAAAAGGGCAGATTACGAAGGTGAGGGTTGATCCGTCTATAGTAAACGCATCTGATGTCGAGATGCTCGAGGATCTCCTTCTGGTAGCGCTCCGTGATGCCCAGCAGAAGTCAACAGATTTGGCGAAGCAGGAGATGGGGAAGCTCACGGGCGGCATGGGACTGCCATTCAAGCTTCCGTTCTAAGGTGTCCGCGATAGACACGCTCGCGACCGAGCTTTCACGCCTGCCGGGGATCGGCAGGAAGACCGCGATGCGTCTCACGTATCACCTGCTCAAGCAGCCTGCCGAGCAGAGCAAGCGCCTGGCCGACGCACTGGTCGCATTGGCCGACAACGTTCGCCCGTGCGCTACATGCTTCAATCTCACCGAAGAGGAAGTATGTTCGATCTGCCGTGATCCACGGCGTGACGCGGGACTCATCTGCGCCGTCGAGGAAGCGTCGGACATCAGTGCGATCGAGCGCGCGGGTGAATTCCGCGGAGTGTATCACGTGCTCGGCGGCCGGCTGTCGCCGCTCGACGGAATCGGTCCCGATGACCTCACGATTCCCGCTCTGGAGCGTCGCATCGCGAGCGGCAACGTGCACGAGGTGATACTCGCGACTAATCCAAGCATTGAGGGAGAGGCCACGGCGCTGTACGTTCAGCGCAAGCTGTCGCCGTACCAGCTGACCGTGACTCGAATCGCGCGCGGTCTGCCGGTGGGCGGAGATCTCGAATACGCGGACGGAGTTACGATTGCGCAGGCACTTTCGGCACGGCGGTCGATGTGAGTAACGGAAGAAATCACCAGCTGGCGGCACTTGGATTTCTCGGTGGAGCGGCGTGCGGGGCGCTTGCGTGGAGTCATCTCCAGCGGCAGTACCGGCGCGATCTGTTCAGCCGCCATCCCCTTCGGCGTTTTGCCGCGCTCAGCTATCTGCGCACGCGACCGTCAGTCGGAACGGTGAGACTTCTTCGCGAATACATCGCGTGGGAGCAGAAGCCATTGCTCCGCCAACGCGGCGTGTCTCTGATGCGCCACGTTGAATCGCGGCTTTCCTGATCTGTGACTAATCCGGGCGCCGCAAGCTGGTCTTTCGACGAAGAGGACCTGAACGCGCTCACGCGAGCGGTCTCTCGGTTTCTGAGCGAGACAGGCGCGCATTCGGCGCTGATCGCTGATCGCGCGGGACAACTCGTCGCGACGGTCGGCAGACCGCTCTCGTTCGATCCAATGGTCTTTGCGACTCTGACAGCCGCGGATTTCAGCGCCAACGATCAGCTGGCGCGTCTCATCGGCGAAACTGACTTCACCACGCTGTTCCACCAGGGTGAAAAGGAATCGATGTACGTCGCCGATGTCGCGCGACGACTCATCCTCGTCACTCTCTTCGACAATCAAACACCCATCGGGCTCGTTCGGCTGAAGATGAAACCGGTGGTTGAAGAGCTGACTGCGCACCTCGACCGCGCGTATTCACGCGCGCGCGAGAGCGGTACCACGCAGCCGAACATCCTCGCCGGCGCCGGCGAAGAGATCGACGAGCTGTTCAACTGGTAAGGAGATAGAACTGCGATGTCGATGATCAACTACGCGGCGCGAGAGATCAACTGTAAGATCGTCTATTACGGCCCGGGACTGGGCGGCAAGACGACGAATCTCGAGCACATCTACGGCAAGGTGAAGCCGGACACGAGAGGAAAGCTCATTTCGCTGGCAACCGAAACCGAGCGAACACTCTTTTTCGATTTTCTTCCGGTCGATCTCGGCACAATTCGCGGGTTCAACACACGATTCCATCTCTACACGGTTCCGGGACAGGTCTATTACAACGCGAGCCGCAAGCTCATCCTCAAGAACGTCGATGGCATCGTATTCGTAGCCGACTCGCAGGTAGAGCGAATGGAAGCGAATCTCGAGTCGATGCAGAACCTGTACGACAACATGGCTGAGTACGGCTACGATCTCACGCGCATGCCGTTCGTCATCCAGTACAACAAGCGCGACCTGCCGAACGCAGCGCCGATTCCCGAGCTGCAGGCCGCGCTCAATCCGGGCTGGGAACCTGCAGAGGCAACGAAGGCGCGTGTCACGCCCGACCCCTATCACGCCGGCCAAAACCTGGTCGACCAGATCTCCACGGGACAATGGGTCGAGCGCGTTCCATACTTCGAGGCAGTCGCGATAACCGGCGAAGGCGTGTTCGATACGCTCAAGGCTGTCAGTAAGCTGGTGTTGAAGGCGCTCGCCTGACGCGGGGTTCGCGCGTGAACCTCCCGAACGCAATCACGGTCGGCAGAATCCTCATCGCGCCCCTCATCGCGGCGCTCCCCTTCATTAACTCGCCGTTCGCGCGTCTCGCTGCCTTCCTGATCTACGTGATCGCGGCAGTGTCCGATTACTACGACGGAATGCTCGCGCGAACACGCAACCTCATCACGGACCTCGGCAGTCTGCTCGATCCGCTCGCCGACAAGCTTCTTCTCTTCGCGACGCTCATTCCAATGTTCGTGCTGATGTCACCGCCGACGGATCCGGTCGCCGCAACGACTGCATCATTCGGTGCCGCGCACACGTTCCGGTTCCTGACGCCGCTTGGCCCCATCGGACTGCCGTGGTGGGTGATGGCAATCGTGCTTGGACGCGAGCTGTTCATGACGGTGTTCCGTCATCTCGCAGCGCGCCGCGGAGTCGTGATCTCGGCGATTGGTCCCGCCAAATGGAAGACCGGCTTTCAATCCGTGTGGGTTGGCGCGGCATATTTCTGGTTCTTCGCCGGGACCCTCGCAGCAGTCAAGGGATGGGACAACGCTGCCTGGAGATCGTTCGCGTACTTCAACGGAATCGTGGGCAGCGTGACAATGACCGCCGCAGTCTTCTTGACCATCTATTCGCTCGGTCTCTACATGCAGAGATACAGGCGCGTCTTCGCCGACTGATTCATGCGGATCGAGATTGTCACAATCGGCGACGAACTGCTGCTCGGCTTCACCATCGACACGAATGCCGCTCATCTCGCGCGCGAGCTGGCTGCGGTTGGCGTCGAGATCGTGCACCGGACAACTGTCGGCGACGATGCTGGCGACATTGCTGACGCGGTGAAGACAGCGATCGGGCGAACGGGCGCAGTGATTACGACTGGCGGACTTGGCCCGACGAGTGATGACCTGACGAAGCCGTCGATCGCAGCGCTGTTCGGACGCAAGATGATCCGTGACGAAGTGATCCTTGAAGCATTGAAAGCGCGCTGGGCGCGGTATCGACGACTTGGACCGTTTCCCGAATCGAACGTCGCGCAGGCGATGATCCCCGAGGGCGCGACGATAATTCCGAATCAGCACGGCAGCGCTCCGGGAATCTGGCTCGAGGACTCCGGCGGCCGCTGGGTCGCGATGCTTCCCGGTGTTCCACGCGAGATGAAAGGGATGCTCGCCGACGAGTTGCTTCCGCGAATTGTCGAGCGAGTGAAGCGCGCCGGAGAAACTCCAACCGTTGTGCGATCGCGCACTCTTCGCACGACAGGGATCGCCGAGTCTGCACTGGCCGATCAGCTGGGCGATCTCGCTCGCGGCGTTGACGGACTTGCTCTCGCATTTCTTCCGTCAACAGAAAGTGTCGACCTCCGCCTCACGTCTCGCGGGCTGACGTCCGACGCAGCCGATGCCGCGCTCGCCGCCGGAGTTTTGAAACTTCGCGGGGCCGCCGGACGGTATGTGTATGGCGAGGACGGGGCCGATCTGGCCGAGACAGTCCTTGATGCATGCAGGAGACGCGGTGTCAAACTCTCGGTCGCCGAGAGCTGCACTGGTGGCCTCCTGGGAGCCCGGCTCACTGCCATTCCAGGATCGAGCGACGTCTTCATGGGTGGCGTGATTGCCTACGATAATTCGATCAAGCGCGGGTGGCTTGGTGTAACAGACAAGGATCTCGAAGACCACGGTGCCGTCAGTGAGGAAGTAGCCACGACGATGGCGAAGTCGGTCCGCGAGAAGACGAAGACCGACATCGGTATCGGCATCACGGGCGTTGCCGGCCCGGGCGGCGGAACGGCCGCAAAGCCGGTTGGAATGGTCTGGGTCGCGCTGGACGGGATCGGTACTCAGGCCCGATGCCTGCGTTTGTTCGGAACGCGGAACGAGGTTCGCCAGAGAGCGGCTCAGGCGGCACTCGACATGGTTCGGCGGTCTCTCGAAACGGGTTAAATTGAAAGGATGAAAAGGAGCAGGGAACGAATGAGCGATTCAGAGGTCACAGATCGCGTCAGGTCAGTAATGGCCGAGGCGACTGCGGACATTTCAGACGATGCCAACGACGGTCTCGACCAGGCAGACGAGACTTCCAGTCAGGCCGACGCCGATGACCAGATTTCGTCGCTTCAGCGGGAGTTGACCGCTGAGCGTGACAAACATCTGCGGCTCGCTGCGGAGTTCGACAACTTTCGCCGCCGAAATCTGAAGGAAAAAACGGAGGCCGAATCACGCGGCCAGTCCGAGCTCGTGCGAATGATTCTCGATCCCCTTGACGACATCGCACGGTTCGCGCACGTGGACCCCGACGTCACTGAAGCGAAGACGGTGGTCGAGGGTGTGGAGATGGTCGAGAAGAAGCTGGACAAGGCGCTGCGGAGCGTCGGACTCGAGCCCGTAAACCCAATCGACCAGCCGTTCGACCCGGCGCTGCACGAAGCGGTGGCAACTGAAACCGCCGACAGCCCCGATCTGGATGGGACCGTGTCGCGAGTCTATCAGCTCGGCTACACGTTCAAGGGACAACTTCTGCGGCCCGCCCGCGTCGTCGTCCGCCAGCATCACGACTAGAACAAGCAAACCAGTTCATGGCTCAGACCAAGGACTTCTATGCGGTGCTGGGAGTGCCTTCCACCGCGACGCAGGACGAGATAAAGAAGGCATACCGCAAGCTCGCCAAGAAGACCCACCCCGACGCTAACGCGAACGATCCCAAGGCCGCCGAGAGATTCAAGGAAATCTCGGAGGCCAACAACGTTCTCGGCGATGTCGAGAAGCGGAAGCAGTACGACGAGATGCGCCGCTTGGGAGCTTTCAGCGGATTCGGGAGCGGCGGATTTGGCGGGGGAGCTTCGCCGCGCGGCGGGTACTCGCAGAGATCGTCACCGGGCGCTGGCGCCGGCGGCAACGTCAACTTCCAGGACTTCGACATCGGAGGTCTTGGAGGTCTGGGCGATCTTTTTGGCTCGATATTCGGAGGTCAGGGCAGATCGCAGGCGCGTCCATCGGGCCCGCAGCGCGGACAGAACATCGAGACGAGCCTCGAGATTCCATTCAGAACCGCCGCTCGCGGCGGGAAAGTTCCCGTCGATCTGGAAGTGAACGAAGAATGTGGCACGTGTCACGGCAGCGGTGCTGCTCCTGGCGCAACGATGAAGGTCTGTCCGGAGTGCTCGGGCCGCGGCGTCGTTTCGTTCGGTCAGGGTGGCTTCGCCGTAAATCGTCCGTGCCCGATGTGTCTCGGACGAGGCCAGGTTCCGTCGCAGCCATGTCCGACGTGCAACGGCGCCGGTGAGGTTCGCACACGCAAGAAGGTGCTGATCACCGTTCCACCGGGCGTCGATAGTGGTTCGAGAATCAGGCTCAAAGGTCAGGGAGGGAAAGGCTCGAGCAATGGTCCTGCAGGCGATCTTCTCATCACGTTCACCGTTCTTCCGGACAAGTTCTACCGGCGTGAAGGTCTCGATGTGATCGCGACGATTCCCATCAACATTGCGCAGGCGACACTCGGATCGAAGGTGAGCGTGACAACGCTCGACGGGAAGAAAGTATTGATCAAGATTCCGCAGGGAACTCCGTCAGGAAAGAGATTCCGCGTGCGCAATCAGGGGATGCACAAGGGAAGTCAAAGCGGCGACCTTATTGTCGAAGTGAAGATCGAAGCGCCCGAGAAGTTGAGCGAAGAGCAGGAGCGGATGATGAAGGAATTCGCGGCTGCCGGGGGCATGAAGTATTAGCGCCAACTGGCGCGCGTGGGGCGCAACGTTTCTCGGCGCCTTCTGCATTTCGCTGATCTACACGACGAAACCAGAGAGCAGTACGTCCGTCACTCTCGCCCGGGCGGGCGACGCGGCTCTGGTCATCGATACCGCGTCGCCCAAGGACAGCACGCATCGGTCTGGAGACTCAGTCGTTGCAGCCAATCCAGTAGAATCGTCGGGAGGCGCCGCAGCTTCGCCTCCTGCAAGCGTCGTGTTGCCCGGAGGCACAGGCTCCGCTTATCCG
>JADGQR010000151.1 GCA_017881685.1 Gemmatimonadaceae bacterium | reverse complement strand
GTGTTACGCGGGTAACTACCCCGCGCCATACAAGTACTATACCTTGCGCGCAGTGTCATTGCCAGCACTTCTAGAGGCGATCCAGGCAGTTCCCGAATTCGGGCAGCTTGTCTCGGCACTTCCTCCGTTAAATAGCCGGTTACACGCATCCGGCCTTCCCGGTTCCAGCGACGCAGTCGTTGTCGCCGCGCTCGCGCATGCCAGCCCCGGCAGGTTATTCGTGGTTATCGCGGAAAGCGTTGCCGGTTCGGAACGATGGCTCGCGGACCTCGAATCGCTCGGCGACGCAGGTTTCGTTGCGTTCTATCCGCCGCGCGAAGGCTTCGGAGAAGTGGAGCCGCACGCGGAAGTCGCCGGCGAGCGGGTGGAGACGCTCGAGCGCATTGGCCGAGGAGACGTTTCCGTGCTTCTCACCACTGCCCGGGCACTTCTCGAAAAGACCCAGCTTCCGCGCGCGCTTGCCCAGACACGTCTCGAGCTGAGAAAGGGTGACAGCCGCCGGCCGGAGGATCTTGCGGCTCACCTCGAATCGATCGGATTCGAGCGCGTGCAGATGGTCGACGACGTCGCACAGTTCAGCATGCGCGGCGGAATCTTCGACATCTACAGCTTCGGAATGGCCGAGCCCGTTAGACTCGAGTTCTGGGGTGACGAGATCTCCGAGCTGCGGCACTTCGATCTCGTCTCGCAGCGATCGACACGCGATGCGGCTCTCGCGCTGATTCTCCCGGTTGACGGACAAATTGGCGGAGCGGCCGAGGACAGCGAGAGAGTCTCGATCGCCGCTCTGTTTCCGCCGGACACGGTCGTAGTCGTTCCCGACGACAGTCGTATCGCTCCGGAGCTTCGCCGCACGTGGGAAGAAGCGCAGCACCACATCGACCTCGCGCGACGCCGCGGTGAAGACGCTCCGAACCGGAACGAGCTCTTCACGAGTCCGGAAGCGACGCTGTCTGCGATCTGCGCGCATGGCATCATCGAGATCTTCGCCGGTCCTGCCGACTCGGCTCGCGATGAGCTGAATCAGGATGGTGTCGAGCCCGCTCTGTTCGTGTTCCCGATTGTTTCGCCTGAAGCAATCGCGCGCGACATGAAGCGTCTCCGCGAAGTGGTGTCGGACGAAATTCCGACCATCATCCTTTGCGACAACGCAGGACAGGCAGAGCGACTCGACGAGCTGCTCGGCGAAGGGGGTGTTCGCGCTACGCTCGCGATCGGCGTGCTTCACGGCGGATTCATCGTTCCGCCGTGGGGATATCAGTTCAGCGGGCTTCGCGTTCTCACCGACCACGAGATCTTCCGGCGCGAGCGCAGGATCCGGCGCGCGCGAAAATACACGACGGGCACTTCGATCGAGTCGCTTACGGCGCTCACTCCCGGCGACTACGTCGTACATCTGGAACACGGCGTCGGGATCTATCGCGGAATGGAAAAGGTTTTCTTCCGGGAGAGTACCGTCGAAGTCGCGGTGATCGAGTACGAGGGTGGATCGCGTCTCAATGTTCCGCTCTATCGCATCGATCAGATCGAGCGATTCCGGTCTGCCGCGGACATCTCCGCCGACAATCCTCCACCGCGTCTTCACACTCTGGGTGGAAAGCGATGGGGACAGCAGCGCGACCGCACTCGCGCGGCGATTCAGGAGATGACTGTCGAGCTGCTGGATCTGTATGCTCGCCGTCGCGTCGCCACACGCGCTCCGCACGTGCCGGATACGCCCTGGCAGAGGCAGCTCGAGTCATCGTTCCTGTTCGAGGATACGCCTGATCAGCGGACCGCGACTGCCGATGTAAAAGGCGACATGGAAAAGTCGCGCCCGATGGACCGTCTTCTCGTCGGCGACGTCGGTTACGGAAAAACCGAGATCGCTGTGCGGGCCGCATTCAAGGCGGTTCAATCGGGACGTCAGGTCGCCGTTCTCGTCCCGACGACGATTCTCGCCGAGCAGCACGCGAGAACGTTCGGCGATCGTCTCGCGGATTTTCCGGTGTCCATCAAAACGTTGAGCCGATTCGAGACAACGAAACAGCAGGTTGAAATTGTCGCCGACCTCGCGGATGGAAAGATCGACATCGTGATCGGAACTCATCGTCTGCTCAGCAAGGACGTGAAGTTCAGGAATCTCGGACTGATCATTGTCGACGAGGAACATCGATTCGGAGTGAAGCACAAGGAGCGTCTCAAGCACCTCAAGCTCGACACGGACGTTCTCACTCTCACCGCGACTCCGATTCCGCGCACGCTGCATCTGTCGCTCGCCGGTATGCGCGACATGACACTGATGCAGACGCCGCCGCGCGACAGATCGCCCGTGCTGACGTTCGTCGAGCCGTGGGATCAGGGGCTGATCGAAGAGGGAATCAGCCGGGAGCTCGACCGTGGCGGACAGGTGTTCTTCGTTCACAACCGTGTCGAGACAATCGATTCGATCGCGGAGCGAATTGCGAAGATCGTTCCTCGCGCGAGAATCGGGGTCGGGCACGGACAGATGCGCGAGCGCGACCTCGAGGAAGTGATGCGTCGCTTCGTTGACGGCGAAACCGACGTGCTCGTATCGACGATGATCGTCGAGTCGGGACTCGACGTTCCAAACGCAAACACGATGTTCGTCGATCGCGCCGATCATTTCGGTCTGGCTCAGCTCTATCAGTTGCGCGGCCGCGTGGGACGCTCGCACCGACGCGCCAATTGCTATCTGCTCGTCCCGGACAGCGACATCGATGAAGACGCGAATCGGCGCCTCAAGATCCTGGAGCATCACACGGAGCTTGGCGCGGGTTATCGAATCGCTCTGAAGGATCTCGAGCTTCGCGGCGCGGGGAATCTTCTCGGACCCGAGCAATCCGGGTTCGTGACGGCTGTCGGGTTCGACATGTACCTCCGCATGCTCGACGAGACCGTGAACCGCGTCCTTCGCGGAGACACAGCGCCTCGTCTCGCGCCGTCTGACGTGACGGTCGATCTGCCTTCGTACCTGCCGGATGACTACGTCACGAGCCAGGACGCGAAGCTCGACATCTACCGCCGCCTTACTCATATGACTGACCCGGCGGAGATCGAATCGCTCCGCCAGGAAGTGCGCGACAGGTTCGGCCCGCTGCCGGCCCCGGCGGAGACTTTCATGTCCGTCGCGCGCCTCCGCGTGCTTGGCGGGGCAGCAGAGATCGAGTCAATGCTGCTGCGGGGCAACGAGGCACGTATTACCTTTCGTGAGCATGCCGTACCTCGTATGAAGGGGATCTCGGCGGCGTTTCACGAGGTACAGTTCCAGGCGGAGGTGCGAAGAGCACATCCGCTTTCGCTCAAATTGACCCGGCTCGGCGGCGCAGAGCTGCTTGGCGGCCTGATTCGCGCGCTCGCGACGTTACGCAGCCTGGGCAGGAGCCCCGGCTAAAACCGACTCACACAAACATGAAAAAACTCGTCATTGCCGCCGTAGGCGCGGCGCTCGTAATCACTGGCTGCAGCTCGCTGAAGGACGCGATGTCAGCTCATGTCGACACCGTCGCAAAGGCGGCCGACCAGGAACTGACCATCACGCGTCTCGCGACGCTCATGGGAAATTCGAAGGCACCACTCCGCAAGGACGTCGCAAATGCCGTCGTCGATGCCTGGGTCAACTACCAGCTCGCCGGCGAGGCAGCGGTCAACAACGATTCGCTCAACGATCCCAAGAAGATCGATGATGCGATGTGGGCCGTGATCGCGAACGTGAAGGCCAAGAAGTGGTATGACCTCGTCTCGAAGACATGGAAAACGCCGGACAGCTCTGCTGCCCTGGCCGCTTACAACGATGAAAAGATGCTGGCCGCGAGCCACATCCTTCTGCTCACGCAGGACACGACCCCGGCAGGTAAGGCCAAGGTCAAGGCCAAGGCCGACGCGCTTCGCATGCAGGTCACCGGCGCAAACTTCGCCGACCTCGCAAAGAAGAACAGCCAGGATCCACAATCTGCCGCAAAGGGCGGATCGCTCGGCGTCTTCCCGCGTGGCGCAATGGTCCCGGAATTCGACAAGGCAGCCGCCGCGCTCAAGCCTGGTGAGATCTCGCCTGTGATCAAGACGCAGTTTGGATATCACATCATCCGCCGCCCGCTGTTCAGCGAAGTGAAGGGTGACTTCATCGCAGCAATGCAGCAGGGTGGATTGCAGGCCGCCGAGAGCACTTATCTCGCCGGACTGGAGCATTCATCCAACATGGAAGTCAAGCCCGGAATCGCCGCAACCGTTCGCGCAGTCGTCGCAGATCCTGCCGGGCACAAGAGTGATGGCACTGTCCTCGCGACCTCGTCGATTGGAAAGTTCACCGCTGGCAATCTCGCGAAGTGGATGGAGACCTTTCCTCCGCAGGCTGGAATCGCCGAGCGCGTGAAGTCAGCGCCGGATTCGCTCCTGCCAGTGTTCGTGAAGAACTTCGTTCGTAACGAGCTCGTACTTCACAGTGCCGACAGCGCGAAGATCGGTCCCGACGCCGCTCAGCTCGACCAGATCAGAAAGATGTTCATCTCGTCGCTCACCAGCGCGTGGACTCAGCTCAATCTCGATCCGAAGAACCTCGAAGCCGCAGCAAAGTCGAAGGGCGATCGCGCAAAGCTCGCCGCCCAGCGGGTCGAGGATTACGTCAACAAGCTCATGGCGCAGCAGGCACAGTACGTCGACGTGACGGAGCCGGTGCAGAACGTGCTTCGCGACAAGTACGACAACACGATCAACGCAGCCGCGCTCGACAAGGTGCTCGTCGAAGCAGCAAAGATTCGTCTTGCATCAGACTCAACCGCAAAGGCGGGGCAACCCAACTCGGTGGTTCCGCTGCCTAACACAGACACAGCGAAGAAGAAGTAGGAATCACGGACGCGGCTGAGGGGTAACAGTAAGGATGCGTAGAGTATTTCTGGTTTCATTGATTGCGGCGCTTCCTGCGGCGGCACACGCGCAGGTCACCGCACCTTCAGCCGCAAAGCCTGTCGCTGCCGCATCTGCGGCGATTCCGGTGGATCGAGTTGTCGCCGTCGTGGGAAACGAAGTCATTCTCTGGAGTGACGTCGTCAACTCGATCAATCAGCAGCGCGCTGCCGGTCTGGAGCTGCCCAAGGATTCAGCTGCCCAGGCAGCGCTCGCAAGGGACGCGCTGAACGCGCTCGTCGACGAGGAAATCCTCGTTCAGAAAGCACATCTGTTGAAGCTCGATGTCACTCCGGATGAGGTCAATCGCAGCGTCGACGATCAGATCAAGCGCGTGCGGTCGCAATTTCAGACTGACGACGAGTACAAGAACGAATTGAAAACTGCGGGCTTCGGCACGCCTGATGAGTATCGCCGGACTCTGTACGAGCAGTTCTATCGTCGTGCGCTTCAGCAGCGCGCGTTCGAGGAGCTGAAGAAGACCGCCGTCGGACGCAACGTCAGCGACGAGGAAGTGCAGGACGCCTTCGACAAGAACAAGACGCAGCTTCAGGCAGCTCCGGCAACTGTGACGTTCCGGCAGATCGTGGTTGCGCCAAAGGCGACAGAAGCGGCAAAGAAGATTGCCAAAGCAAAGGCCGACTCGCTGCTCGAAGAGATCAGGCACGGTGGAGATTTCGAGCTCATCGCAAAGCGCGAGTCGATGGACCCGGGCTCGAAGGCGCAGGGTGGAGATCTGGGATGGAACCGGCGCGGTGCGATGGTGCCCGAATTCGATCGCGTCATGTTCGCGCTTCAGCCGGGACAGATCAGCCCGGTCGTCGAAACTCCGTTTGGATATCACATCATTCGAGTCGACAGAGTGCAGGCCGCCGAAGTGAAGGCACGTCACATTCTCATCGCTCCGACGATCGATTCGTCTGACGTCGCAACGGCACGGCTCGTTGCCGACACAGTTTCTCAGCTGATGAAACAGGGAGTGCCGTTCGACTCGCTCGTCGCGCGATACCACGATCCAGCGGAAGAGAAGGGAATTCTTCAGCCGTTCGTGCGTGACTCGCTTCCGGCCGCATATCAGGCTGCGGTGACGGGGAAGAAGGCGAACGATGTTGCAGGGCCCTTCGAGCTTCCGAACCCACGCGGCGCTTCCAAGTGGGCGGTATTGCAGCTGGTCTCCGTCAACGAAGCAGGTCAGTTCAACGAAGCTGAAGTCAAAGCGAGGATTCGCGAACAGCTGGTCGCGGAAAAGGCGACACGCACACTTCTCGACACGCTTCGCAAGCAGACCTACGTGGCGCTTAGATTATAGGTGTGAGCCAGCGCATTGCCGTAACCGCAGGTGATCCTCGCGGCATCGGACCCGAGATAATCGTCAAGGCGCTCGCAGACCCAAGGGTCGGCGGGCGCTCTGATTTGGTGGTCGTCGGTCCCACTGGCTGCGGAGTCGACGTCGATGTCGCAATCGGCGTCTGGACAAAAGATGGCGACGCTGCCCTTGCTGGCCGATTGGCCGGACTCGCAATCGAGCGCGCCGCGGCGATGGCGATGAGAGGCGAGGTCGATGGAATCGTCACCGCGCCCATCGATAAGTCAGCGCTCCTCGCAGGCGGCTACGATTTCCCTGGCCACACCGAGATGCTTGCCGCGTTGACCGGTTCGAAAGTCGCGATGATGCTCGCGGCAGTTCGTGGCGGCGGTGAAGGAGCGCCGAATCCACTTCGGGTCGTGCTCGCGACGACCCACCTTCCACTTCGCGATGTGACGGACGCGCTCACCGAGGAATCGATTCTCGACGCGGCGAGCATTACGCGCGAATACCTCTCGAAGTGGTTCGGAATCAGTCACCCGAGAATCGCGCTCTGCGCATTGAATCCTCACGCGGGCGACGGCGGCAGGTTTGGAAATGAAGACGACGAGCTTCTCGCGCCTGCTGCGAAAAAGGCGGGAATCGACGGACCGTTTCCGGCAGATACAGTTTTCGTGAAGGCGATGCGAGGCGCGTTCGACGCCGTAATCGCACCGTATCACGATGTCGGGATGACTGCTATCAAGGTCGCGTCTTTCGGCGGTGCCGTGAACATCACGCTCGGACTTCCGTTCCCGCGAACTTCACCCGACCATGGCACCGCGCTCGACATCGCCGGAAAAGGTGTCGCCGATCCGTCGAGCTTTATAGAGGCGCTGCTTCTCTGCCGGCGTCTTGCTGCTCTCGCTCGGTCTCCCGGCGATCACCAAGCGAATGAAGATCCACAGCAAGGGTATCGATCCTCCGCCCTTCCATCGAACGAACGGTAAAGATCGCTCCGCCCGCGATCACCCGGTCTCCCGGCTGAGGCACTCGTCCGAGAATTCCAAATACGAATCCGCCGATTGTCGTGGCGTCTACGTCAGGAATCTCGAGACCAAACCTGTCGTTGAGCTCGCCGATGTTCGTGCTGCCTGAGATGAGAGTCTCTCCCGGGCGCGTCTGAATCGGCTCTTCCTCGTCCTCGGGCGTGTCGTACTCGTCGAGAATCTCACCGACGATTTCCTCGAGTAGATCTTCCATCGTGACGATGCCGGCAGTTCCGCCGTACTCGTCGAGAACGACTGCCATGTGCTCCTTGAGACGCTTGAAATCGGCAAGGACATGCTCGACTTCGCGCGATCCTGGAATCACGTGCACAGTTCGGATCAGCTCCCGAAGCGAGAAGCGCGATGACGAATCGCCGGCGTCGGGATCTCTTCTGTCGATCTTCGATCCGCCATCAGCGGCAGTGATCAGGACCCTCAGCAGATCCTTGGTGAGAATCAGACCGATGATGTTGTCGATCGATTCTTCATAGACCGGATAACGCGAGAAGTTCGTCTCTTCGACGATGTGAAGAACGTCGGTGAGCGACGCAGTCACGTCGAACGCGATTATCTCGGTGCGCGGCGTCATCACTTCGCGAGCGGTCTTCTCCGAAAACTCGAATACCGCATCGAGCAGATCTGCGTCGCTCGACTGAATCGCTCCACCTTCCTGAGCCTGTTCGACGAGGAGCCTGAGCTCTTCAGGAGAATGGACGCTCTCATACTGGCCTGCCGATGGCTGGCCCAGGATCTTCAGCAACGCGTTTGCGGACCGGTACAGAACCCAGATGAACGGACTCATCACCCACGCAAAAAACAGCAGCGGCGGAGCGAGAAACTTGGCAACCCGCTCGGGGCTGTTGAGTGCAGCGGCCTTCGGGGTGAGCTCGCCGAGTACGACGTGGAGGTACGTGAGAACGGTGTACGCGATGATGCCGGCGATCGTGATCCGGACAGACATCTCGATCGGAAGCGGCAGGCCGCTCAGGAGTCCTTCGAAGATGTGAGCGAGGGCACTTTCGGCGATCCAGCCAAGGGCGAGGCTGGCGAGAGTCACTCCAAGCTGGCTCGCGGAGAGCACGCGGGAGATATTTGAGCTGGCTCGGAGGGCAATCCGCGCCAGACGGTCCCCGCTGCGGACCATCGCCTCAAGACGAGTCCGTCTCGACCTTACCAGGGCGAACTCGGCCGCAACGAAGAAACCGTTAAGCAGGACGAGCGCAAAAATGGCCAGCAACCGGATTGTCACGACTCAAAAATATCACAATCCGTCCCTGCGGGACGGTTTTTACAGGGATTGGCAGCTGTGAGCGCAGCCGGACACGATCACTCGCACGACCATTTCCATCCGGGAGAGGATGGAGCGCTGCACAGCCACGCCGCCCACGCCCCGATCAAGAGCCTGCGCATAGCCCTCGCTCTGACCGCACTGCTTCTGCTGGTCGAGGTGGTCGGCGGCCTGATGTCGAACTCGATCGCTCTGCTCGCCGATGCTGGTCACATGTTCACCGACGTCGCGGCGCTTGGCCTGTCGCTGTTCGTGGCCTGGTTCAGCCGACAGCCGGCGACCCCACAGAAAAGCTTCGGTTATCTGCGCTGGGAAATTCTCGCCGCATTTCTAAATGGCGCTGCGCTGCTCCTGATCTCGGCGGCAATCGTCGTCGAGTCGGTGCTCAGGCTCAGAAACCCCGAGCCGGTGGCTGGCGGGCTGATGCTGGCCGTCGCGATCGCGGGATTGGCCGTCAATGTGATCTCAGCGCGAATTCTTCATCCGACGTCGCAGTCGAACATGAACGTGCGCGGCGCGTACCTGCACGTGCTTGGTGACCTGCTGGCGTCCGTGGGAACGGTCGTCGCCGCGATTCTGATCCGGTATACGGGCTGGCTCCTGGCCGACCCGATTGCGTCGTTCCTGACCACCGCGCTGATCATGCGTGGAGCATGGGGACTCGTGCGTGAATCCGTCGACATTCTGCTGGAGGCCGTCCCAAAGCACATCGACATCGAGGCCGTCCGCACTCAGCTCGAAGCGATCCCGGGAATCGAGGCCGTTCATGACCTTCACGTGTGGTCGGTAACCCCGCGAATGGTGGCGATGAGTGCGCACGCGATCTGCCGGAATGCCGACTCCCAGCAGCACGTTCTCGAGCACATTCACGACGCAATGACGCTGTTCGGAATTGGCCACATCACCGTCCAGCTGGAGCAGAGCGAGATGAGCGCCCGCGAGGCCCACCTGCACGCGTGATTATCCGTCCCCTCGCTCGTCATTAGGGGACATGCCAAGAATCGATCCGCTTCTCACAGCCCTGGTCTCGAACCGCGCCGATTCGGTGCGGTTGAGCGACGGTGACATAGCGCACCTCGTAAAGGCCGGAACACAGCACCCGCTGACCCGCCAGCCGCTTGCCGACGGGCAGCTATTGATCCTCCTCAAGGAAATGGCTCCTGCTGACGTCGCGCCGGCACTCGGCGGAGTCGATCCTGTCGAGTTTGTCTATGCAAACGGCGAAGGCCGGTTCATTGCCCGCGTGATGCGGCAGGACGGCACACTCAAGGCAATCGTGAGCCCCGAGCCCGCGCAAGGGAACGGATCGCACAAGGAAGCAGGGAATGGCGCGCACACCAGCGCGGCGAGTCAGCCCGCAGCGTCGCAGCCAGTCGCTCACCCTGCTCCGGTTGAGGCTCCTGTTGCACCGGCCCCGGCTCCCGCCGCCGCCGCTCAGCATTCACCACCAGTCGCCGCAGCTCCTGCGTCCTCGCGTCCACCCATCGACTCGGCCGCACGGACAGAGATCGACGCGCTGCTCAGGCAGCTCGTTGCCGAAGGCGGCTCCGATCTGCATCTGCGCGTCGGTGAGCCACCGCTGCTTCGTCTACACGGCGAACTGAAGCGTCTCGAAAACCGCCCGCGACTGCTTCCGGCAATGACCGAAGCGATGCTCGCGTCGATCATGCCGGATAGAAATTTCACCGAATTCCGCGATACCAACGACACTGACTTCGCATACGAGATAGAGGCCGTTGCGCGATTCCGCGCCAACGCATTCCGCGATCATCACGGAGCGGGCGGAGTGTTTCGCGTCATTCCCGCGAAAGTCGCGACAGTCGAAGACCTTGGGATTACGCCGGAAGTGCAGAAGCTCTGTTTTCTGACGAAAGGTCTCGTTCTGGTGACCGGCCCAACGGGATCCGGCAAATCGACGACGCTTGGCGGATTGATTGATCTCGTGAATCGTTCCCGCAGCGACCACGTGATAACGATCGAGGATCCAATCGAGTTCGTCCACGTGAATAAGAAGTGTGTCATCACGCAGCGACAGGTCGGTCTGCACACCGGATCGTTCAAGCATGCGCTTCGTGCAGCATTGCGTGAGGATCCGGATGTCGTGCTCATCGGCGAGCTTCGCGATCTCGAGACGATCTCCATCGCGATCGAGACAGCCGAGACTGGGCATCTGGTTTTCGGGACGCTTCACACGACGACTGCGGTTGGTACAATCGACCGAGTGATCGATCAGTTCCCGGCAGACCGCCAGGAACAGATTCGCGTGATGCTCGCCGATTCTCTGAAGGGTGTGATATCGCAGACCCTTTGCAAGAAGATCGGCGGTGGCCGAATCGCTGCGCGCGAGATTCTGCTCACGATTCCTGCCGTGTCGAACCTCATCCGCGAAGGGAAGGCATTCCAGATACCATCGGTGATGCAGACCTCGCGCAAGCTGGGAATGATTCAGCTTGGTGACGTCCTGATCGATCTGGTCGACAAGGGCCTCGTCGAGCCTCAGGAAGCCTACATGAAGTGCACTGACAAGGCGTCTTTCACGGCGATGCTCAAGACTCGCGGCATCGACCTGAATCTGGCCACCGCCTAGGGGCCAAGGGTACAAATAGCATAGCGGAGAGGGTTAACTTTCGATGCTATGCAAAAACCGCAGGACATACGGAATATTGCCATCATCGCGCACGTCGATCATGGTAAAACCACACTAGTCGACAAGATGCTCCGGCAAGCCGGAGCTTTTCGCGAAAATCAGGTGGTGATGGAGCGCGTCATGGACTCGAATCCTCTCGAGCGTGAGCGCGGAATCACCATTCTCGCCAAGAACACATCCATCCGCTGGCACGGAACGAAGATCAACATCATCGACACACCAGGGCACTCGGACTTTGGTGGTGAGGTCGAGCGCACGCTTCGGATGGTCAATGGTGTTTTGCTCGTCGTCGACGCGTTCGACGGCCCGATGCCGCAGACGCGATTTGTTCTTCGCAAGGCGCTCGAGCTTGGACGTACTCCGATCGTCGTGATCAACAAGATCGACCGCCCCGGAGCGGATCCAATGCGCGTGCACGATGAGGTGCTCGACCTGTTCATCGAGCTCGAGGCAGACGAGGCTCAGCTCGACGCGCCCGTCGTCTATGCATCGGCGCGTGAAGGCGTCGCGACGATGGACATGGATGTGACGCCGGTCGATCTCACGCCGCTCTTTCAGGCGATTGTCGATCACGTCCCGCCTCCGCCGACAGACGCGGCGGGACCGTTTCAGATGCTCATCTCAACCATCGACTACTCGCCGTACCTCGGACGACTCGGAATCGGCAGAATCGAGCGGGGAACGGTGAATGTCGGCCAGCAGGTGACTCTGCTCCCGCTCGATCCGACGATGAAAGTCGACCAGGCGAAAGTCACGAAGCTCTTTGGATATGAAGGCCTCGAGCGAGTCGAGCTCGAAACAGCGGCGGCGGGTGAGATCGTCGCACTTGCCGGCCTCGACAACGTCGAGATCGGTCTGACGGTGACAAATCTCGAAAACCCGGAGCGGCTCGAGGGCATCTCGGTGGAAGAGCCGACTATTTCGGTCGACTTCCTCGTCAACAACTCGCCCTTCGCCGGCCGGGAAGGAAAGTTCGTGACGTCGCGCCAGATCCGTGAGCGCCTGTACAAGGAGCTCGAGCGCAACGTCGCGCTGAGAGTGGAGGATACTGATTCCACGGACACGTGGACGGTACAGGGCAGAGGCGAGCTGCACCTTACGATTCTGATGGAAACGATGCGGCGCGAGGGTTTTGAGTTTCAGGTTTCGCGTCCGCGCGTCATTACGCGTGTTGGATCGAACGGCGAGCGTCTCGAGCCGTACGAAGAGCTGGCAATCGACGTTCCCGAGGAATTCCTCGGTGCAGTGATTGAAAAGCTTGGACCGCGGCGGGCGGAAATGATTGAAATGAAGAATCCCGGGCAGGGAATGGTACGTCTTCTTTACAGAATTCCTGCTCGCGGTCTGTTTGGTTACAGGTCAGAGTTCATGACCGATACTCGCGGCACCGGAATCATGCATCACCGGTTCCTCGATTACGGTGGGTGGGCAGGTCCGTTGGCTGGACGAATGCGCGGAACGCTGGTATCAATGGAGCCCGGTGTGATTGTTGCATTCGCCCTCGCGAATCTGGCGGAGCGTGCAACTTTGTTTGTGGCGCCGGGTGACAAGGTTTATGAAGGGATGTTGGTTGGAGAGAATTCGCGGCCGGGCGACATGGACGTGAATCCGACGAAAGAGAAGAAGCTGACCAACATGCGAAGCAAGTCGACCGACGACAATATTCAGCTCGAGACGCCGCGGGAGTTGACGTTGGAAAGCGCGTTGGAGTATATCGAAGAGGACGAGCTGATCGAAATCACGCCGCAGGCGATTCGCCTGAGGAAGCGTTTTCTCAGCGCGAACGATCGAAAGAAGCTGTCCCGTGGAGCGAAACGCGAACGGGCGCTTCTCTAACCCGGAGGAAAGTGATTGTATGTTGGACACGTTCGAGTCGCCGGCTGGGGAAATCGCAATCGAGGGCGACGCGATGGAGTGGGACGCGGCAAATGTTGTTTACGCAGCGGCTAGTCCGACCGACAGTGACGACCCCGAAGACGAGATCATAGAAGACGATCTCGACGACGAAGATGACGACGACCTCGATGAGCTCGGATTCGACGATGAAGACGATGAAGATGATGAAGATGATGACGACGACCTCGATGACGACAAGGACGACGATCTTGATGATGATGACGACGATGACGACCTCGACGATGATCTTGACGATGACCTGATCGATCTCGACGACGAGTTCGACACCGAGGATGAGGACCGCCACAAGGGTCCTGGCCACACGAAGTTCGAGGACTGATTCGTCACGAGACGGGAACGCCGCCGGGAATACCGGCGGCGTTCTTGTTTTGGCGGCGGGCTTTCCTGCGAGCGGTCATCCACCCAATTTCAACGCTATGAAACTTTCGACATTTATTGCAGTTGGACTTTTCGCGATGGCTGGCGCCAGCCGTGCGAGCGCGCAGGGCCAGGACCAGTTTGTCGTTGGAATATCCGGCGGAGTGAGCATGCCCTCGGGAATCGGGAGGACCAACCACAGGGCCGGCCCGAACGGCTCGGTCATGCTTGGCATCGGCTCGGTTGATTCGCCCTTCGGGGTTCGTTTCGACGGTACGTTCACGTCGCTAGGGAGAAAGACAGGACCGGGCACGCTCGGGCAGGGCGCTGCGAGGGTAGCTGACTTCAGCGCCAATTTCCTGTTCAACGTCCTGGGCGAGAGTGAGCGCCTCTATACCGTAGTCGGCGCCGGTGGTTATATCTACAATCCCGACGGGGCTGGCACTACAACGACGAAGGATCTCGCAATCAACGGCGGTCTTGGCTTATGGCTTCCGTGGGTGAACGGTTTCGTCGAAGCCCGAGTGTTTAACATGTACCGTGCTTTACCGGACCCTGCGACGCATTTGAGAGGCAAGAGGTCGCTGCGGATTTATCCGATCAATTTCGGCTTGATGTTCTAGTAGAAATTGAGAGTCAGATGCATCTCAGGCGCGATTGACTCAACTTTCTGGTCCCGATAACTTTCAAGACTGTTTCGCACTCGAAGAAAAGGCGTGCGGAAGGGGCCATTAGCTCAGGTGGTTAGAGCGCACGCCTGATAAGCGTGAGGTCCGAGGTTCAACTCCTCGATGGCCCATTCAAACAAGAAAAGCCCTGACACGCATTACGCTGTCGTGTCAGGGCTTTCTTGTTGTCGACGTGCGTGATGCGCTCGTCAAATGCTATTTCAGGAGCAGCCGGTGACTGCGGTACGCGTGACCGTCACGTCAGCTTTCGCCAGAGCGTTCCCGATGAAGGTTCCATCGGTCAGAGTAATGCCAGCTCCGGCGAGGATCGTTCCTTTGAGGTCCGAAGTGGTCGCGGTCGCACCGTT
>JADGQR010000150.1 GCA_017881685.1 Gemmatimonadaceae bacterium | reverse complement strand
TCAAGGAAAGCATCGAGGCGGGCGATTCGCGTCCGACTGCCGCATCGTATGTCGTGTTCCGCGAGTTGTCATCAGAGCTCGATACTCAGCTCGCGGCGCTGAAAGCAATAACGGGCCCCCGCATTGCCCAGGTGAACAGCATGTTGGTGGCCGCGGGCGAGAAGCCTGTAGTCGACTCGCATTGATCATCAAACGAAAAGAATAATGAAGTCACGAATTGGAGTTGCATCTCAGCCGAACCAGATTCTGCCGGCGACGAGCACCAGAAACACCGAGAACGCTCGCCTGAGCTGAACCGGCGACAGATGCTGTGCGAGTCGGGCGCCGAACCACACACCGACAGCCAAACCAAGGGCGATCCACATGGCTGCCGGGAGGTTGAGGTGCCCCTTTCGATAATACTCGTATGCGCCGAGTGCGCCGACGGGGAGCAGAAGTGCGGCGAGTGATGTTCCGGTTGCGGTGATCGGAGCGAGGCCCGCGATGAGAATCAGCGCCGGGACGATGACGACTCCGCCTCCGATTCCGAAGATTCCGGAGAGAACACCGGCGACCAATCCAATTCCCAGAAAAATGAGCACGACAAACTCCTGTTCGATGTGGCGGCGAACTTTGACTCTGGCAATATTCACATTCTTGCATGGCCTTCGCGAGGTTGATACCAGATGAGCGATTCAGATCGAATTTTCCGCGGTTTGCGCACGGCGATTTATGCGGTTGACGACATAGCTCGCGCGAAGGCGTGGTATACGAAAGCGTTTGGCGTCGAGCCCTACTTCAATGAGCCTTTTTACGTGGGGTTCAACGTTGGCGGGTTCGAGCTCGGGCTCGATCCCAATGCGAAGGATCGTGGTGCAGGGGGATCGACCGCGTACTGGGGAGTCGCGAATGCCGAGGACGCCTACGCGAAGATGCTCGCTGCCGGAGCAACGTCGTCGTCGCCTGTTTCGGACGTCGGCGGAGGAATCAAGGTTGCGGTGGTGTTAGATCCGTTCGGCAACCGGCTGGGTATAATCGAGAACCCTCACTTCGATCCTTCTTCTGTCTCCTGAGATCACTCCGAACGCCGCTCCGGTTCCGTCCACCGGGAATCCGATGATCTGGCGCATGCTCGCGCGTTTCGTTGCGGCTGTTCATGTCGCGTACGTCGTGTTTGTGGTGCTGGGCGCCTTGCTCGTGTTGGCGTGGCCGCGGCTTATCTGGCTGCACATCGCGGCGGTGGTGTGGTCTTTCGCGACGATGGTATTCGATCTCGGGTGTTGGCTGACGCCGTGGGAGAAGACCGCGTGGATCCGCGGGGGACATGTTCCTTACGAGGAGGGGTTTCTGCAACACCATGTGCTGCGGATGAAATTCGATCCCTCGAAATCCCGGAGGACTCACGCTGTTCTCGGGATCTTCGTCGTCGTCCTCAATATCGTGGTTTACTACTTCATTCTCAGGCGTTGACTCCCGCCCAGCCCCAAATGACAGGGTTAGGCCTGGAGAGACCGAAGAGACCGAAGAAACTACGACTACGGTTTCTATTTGTTAAAACGACGGATGCCGGCGGTTAGAGGCACGGCGTTGAAGTTGACCAACAGACCTGCGCGGAGTCCTGAGAGTTTCATGTAAGTCAGAACCTGCGCTTCGTGAACTGGAAGGATTTTTTCGACCGTCTTCAACTCTAGAACGACAGCTTTTTCTACGATGAAGTCGGGCTTGTATGCTCTCGGTATCGTTGTCCCTCGGTACAGAATGGGTAGTGGCACGTGAGACTCGAAATGAATTCCCATGTGCAGAAATTCGAGGCACAGGCAATCCTCATAGGTCATCTCGAGCATGCCGGATCCGAACTCCCTGTGGACCGCCAGGGCAGCACCAATTATCCGGCTTGTAATTCCATCCAGAACGTTTCTTCGGAGGCATCGATATCCACGTGATAGGACTAATGAAGGTGTCGCGCCAACGCGTGACCACAGTCGTCCGGGACGCATCAAAACCCTTCATTTTTTCCTGTAGTTTCTTCAGTCTCTTCGGTCTCTCCAGCCCGAACCCCCGCGCCGAAGACCGGGCCTGTCGCGGCGATCAAGCCCCGTAAGGATTACCAGAGGATTCCGTAGGGACCCAGCCCCTTGCAATAGGCCGTCAACCCGAGCCAGTTTACCAAAGTACGGCCCCCCGCAGTCCTCCATGGCAGCCCTGGGCCGACAAGATTCCCACCTCTCGCGGAGCACAGGCAAGTTTATGCGCGAGTACAAAAGCGAAGACATCCGCAACATCGCCGTCGTCGGACACGGAGCGAGTGGCAAGACCACACTGGTCGATGCGCTCGCTTTTGTTTCTGGATCATCCAAACGTCACGGCTCGGTCCGTGACGGTAACGCCCTCACGGATTTCGATCCGGAAGAAACGGCACGCGGGTTTTCCATCGGCCTCGGATGCGCACACGCCGAATGGATGGACACGAAAATCAACCTGCTCGACACTCCCGGCTATTCAGATTTCCAGGGCGAAGCGATCGCAGGTCTCACAGCAGCCGACGGCGCACTGGTCGTCGTCAGCGCAACAGCCGGTGTCGAAGTCGGCACGACTCGAATGTTCAACGAGGCGATGGACAGAAAGGATCCCGTCCTGTTCGTCGCGTCGATGATGGACAAGGAGCACGCCTCTTTCGAATCGGTGTTCAACGGAATCAAGTCGGGCCTCACAAGCGGGGTCATTCCAGTGGAAGTCCCGATCGGTGAAGGTCCGGACTTCCACGGCATCCTGAATCTGTTCGACAAGAAAGCGCACATCTTCAAGCGCGGCACGAAAACCGGCGAGTACGACGAAGTAGATGTTCCCTCCGAGCACCAGGCGCTCTTCGACAAGTATTACGAGCAGCTCATAGAAACAATCGCCGCGACGGACGACGTTCTCCTCGAGAAATACCTGGGCGGCGAACCGATCGAACGAGCCGACGCGCTAAAGGCGATGAAGGAAGCGATGAAGCGCCAGGAGCTGTTCCCTCTCTTCTGCTGCTCCTCCGATCTCACATACGGAACACAGGCACTGCTCACGAAGATCGTCGAGCTCATGCCCTCAGCGTACGAGATGGAAGAGCTTCACGCGTTCATTGGCGCGGAAGGAGACAAAACGGTCGAGATTCACGCGGAAGACAAGGGACCGTTCGTCGCACTCGTCTTCAAGACTCACTCCGAGCCGCACGTCGGTGATGTGTCGTTCTTCCGAATCTTCTCCGGCGCGCTCGCAAACGGACAGGAAGTCTTCAACGCCACCCGCGGACACGCCGAGAAGATGGTGCATCTCGCAGTTCCACAGGGAAAGGAGCGCACTGAAGTGCCGATGCTTCACCCCGGTGACATCGGCTGCGTCGCGAAGCTCAAGAACAGTCACACGAACGACACTCTCTCGACGCGCGAGCGTCCCGTTCGTCTTCCTGGAATTGAATTCCCCGAGCCGCGCGTCGTGTACGCAGTCCATGCTACGGCACGCGGCGAAGAAGAAAAACTTCAGCAGGGACTGCATCGCCTTCACGACGAAGACGCTTGCTTCCAGACGCACTACAACGCCGAGACGCACGAGACGATCGTCGCTGGACTTGGTGAGCGTCACCTCGACGTCGTCATGGCCCGGCTAAAGCGACACTACGGTGTCACCGGCGACCTGAAGAAACCGCAGATCGCGTATCGCGAAACCATCACCGGCAAAGCGGAAGGACAGGGGCGACACAGGAAGCAGAGCGGCGGCAAAGGACAGTTCGGAGATTGCTGGGTTCGCATGGCTCCGACGCCTCGGGGATCGGGCTACAGCTTCGTCAACTCTGTCGTTGGTGGATCGATCCCGAGCAAGTTCATTCCCGCCGTCGATCGTGGCGTGCAGGAAGCATCAGCGCGCGGTGTCCTCGCGGGATATCCGATGGTGGACTTCATGTGCGAGGTCTACGACGGCTCGTATCACTCCGTCGACTCGAACGAAATGTCGTTCAAGCTCGCCGGCATTCTTGCGTTCAAGACTGTCGCGCAGAAGTGCAAGCCGATTCTTCTCGAGCCGCTCGACGAGATCGACGTCACGACTCCCGACCTTTACCTCGGCGACGTCCTTGGCGACATCTCGGCGCGACGCGGGCACATACTGGGAACCGATTCGCTGCCGGGTGGAAGGTCAAAAGTGCGTGCGGTCGTTCCCCAGGGAGAGATGCATTTGTACGCAACCGAGCTTTTCTCGAAAACTCACGGTCATGGCACGTTCGTTCAGCGCTTCAAGGGCTACGAGCAGATGCCGCCCGATGCCACAAAGGCAATCATCGCAGAAAATCGCGGAATGAAGGAGGCTGTCGGAGAGTAAGTTTCCCGGCGAGCAGGTTTCGCAGCGAGTATGTTTTCAACAGGCACGGGCCGCGCATCGCGGCCCGTGTTCACAATTACAATCGGGGGGGTACGAATGGTCAGGGCTTTGGCCGTGCTGAGCGCTCTTGCTGTTACGACTGTGTCGGGTGCTGCGCAGACTGTGTCGTATCCACCTCCCGTCCGGCAGATTGCAGGCGCGGTAAGCGCCTTGCCCGACAATCTCCAGGCCGGCGCCCGTGTGCTCGGACACGATGCTCAGGGAAAGCTCGTAACGCTCCGCCCGGGCACAAACGACTTCACGTGCATCGCCGACGACGGCAAGTCGAAGCAGTATCACGTCGCCTGCTATCACAAGTCGCTCGAGCCGTTCATGGCGCGCGGAAGAGAGCTTCATGCGCTGAACAAGTCACGCGAAGCAATCGACAGCGTTCGCGGTGCGGACATCAAGGCCGGACGATATTCGATGCCGTCGAAGCCTGCGGCCCTCTATCAGTACTATGCGTCGCGCGACAGCGTCGATGCGATGTTGAATGTCAAAGGCGCTTCGTATCTGTACGTCGTCTACACGCCGTACGCGACGCAGAAGACGACCGGCGTGACCGAAAATCCGATCGACGGCGGACCGTGGATCATGTACCCGGGAAAGCCGTGGGCGCATCTCATGATCACGCCACAGAAAACAGCGGCGGTAACAGTGAAGTGAGTGGCATCGACAAGCTTTTCGTAATTCGGACCTTTTCCACCGACGTCGATGCGCGCCTGGCTGAAGCGGTTCTCGAAGCCAACGGTATCGAATCGTCGCTCGTCGGTGACAACGCTGCGGGAATGCTTCCGACTCTGAACGCGATGCACCCGATTCGCCTGGTCGTGAAGGAATCGGACATCGAGACCGCGCTTGCCCTCTTGAATTCAGAAATGCCCGGAGATCAGTCGGCCGACTGATCTCCGGTTATTTCAGTGAGCTGTGAGGCGGCTGAACTGGTCTGCGAGCTCGTTCGCACGTCGAACCGAGTACTCGCTGAGACACCTGACCCGCGGACGTGCCCAGAGCGCGCCTTCCTTTCCACGGCCGCGGCGTCTGCACTGATTGTCGCGATAGACGAGCCATGCCCTCTGCGACACGCGTAGTCTTTCGATTGATGCCGGGTCGGCCCCGCTTCCAACTCCTTCCTGCCGGCGAATCTCGGTGACGAGCGCGCGATAGATCCTGTTGAGCCGGAGGTCGGCGGCCGGAAGAATTGTGCGGAGACATTCTTCCTGGTCGGCGTTGAGTGGAGAGCTGCATGCCGCAGTTCCCTTTCGAGTCGGCCCTGACGCGACGGCTGGCGCTGGCGGCGCGGCCGGGGTCGGCGTCACAGCCGGAGCCGGCGGGACAACTTCGGCTTTCTTCGGAGACGGAACGGTGACGACAGGCGCGGGGATTTCGGTTTTCTTCCCCGTTGGGGGCGTTGCAGCCAGGGCGGAAACTATCGGTTGCGCGGGTGATGAAACGGTGACGGAATCCGCCTTGACCGCGGTATCGCGCTCAGCCGCATCGGGCGGACGATACTCCCCGATCGAATCGACCAGCAGCGTGTCCCTGTTCGCCAAAGCGAGATCCGACGCGAGAGCCGAATCCGCCGCTATCTCATCGCGCGATTTGGAAGGACTCCCACTGTCGCAGGCCACCGCCGCCAGGGCGACCGCAACCGAAGAAATTGCCCTTAATCGTCTCCACCCAATTATCATCCCTGACTCCGGGAGAAAGCGTCATTGCCGGGACACATCATAATCCGCTGTACAGATCGAGCCACAACGTACCACATAACGCAATAATGTCACGTCACCCATTCCGCGCCTTGACCCAGAGCTCGCTCCGCGCCCTCGCGATAATCCTCTTTGCCGGCTGCGCGACAGCCGCGACGCCCGCTCCGGTTCCTTCCGGGGGCGGACACGGCGAGACGATCGTCTACATCGTCAGACACGCGGAAAAGTCGGCAGAGAATCCTGCGAATCCCGATCTCAGCACGGCCGGTTTCGTTCGAGCCGATTCCCTTGCCAGCCAGCTCAAGGATGCGGGGATCAACGCGATCCTCATCACCAAGTGGAAACGCAACATCGAAACAGCCGAGCCGCTCGCGAAACGCCGCGGCATCACGCCTGAAGTGGTCAGCCTCGGCAACTCGATACCCGAGCACATCGACAGCGTCGTCGCAGCCGTGCATCGTCACACTGGAAGCAGGATTCTCATCGTCGGCCACAGCAACACCGTCGCTCGCATCGCCGAGGCGCTCGGCGCCCCGCACCTTGGCGACCTCTGCGACTCCGAGTATTCCGACCTCATCATCCTTTCGATCCACCGCTCGACGCCCGTTGGATTTATCGTGGATTCCTATGGACCGGCTGACCCGCCGGGAGATGGCACCTGCACGCCGATGCGCTCGCGAAAGGCAGCTAAATAGCGAAAGCCACCGGCGTCTCATCGACACCGGTGGCCTTGTTCAAACAGTCGAAGCCGGTTTAGAAGCCGAGCTTCAGACCTACGCTGAGCGCGATGTTGTTCGTGTTCTTCGCCGAGTAGTCGATCGAGGTCGCTTCGTTGACGTCGAACTTGCCGATGTAGTCCTTCGCCATGACGCGAAGGCCGATGTTCTGGGCGAGCGGCAGGTCGGCACCGACGCCCGCGTTGAATGCCAGGTTGGACGCGTTGGTGTTCACGCCCGAGACCTGCACGTTGTACTTCATGCCTCCCACGCCCGCCTGCACGAACGGAGTGATTGAGCGCTGGCCGGTCATGACCGGGGCGCTGAACTGTAGTCCGGCATCGTACATCCACACGTCGGCCTTGCCGAAGTCTATTCCGCCGAGGATCGGGATTCCGACCTGAAGGCTTGGCTGCGAGTACGCGAGGTTGCCAACGATCGATAGCGTCGAGCCGATCGGCAGGTTCACCTGTGCGCCATAAACCGGCGACGCGGTAGTGCTGAGTCTTGTGCCAAGTGGTCCGTTGAGGATGTCACCGAACACCATGTAGCCGCCGTAGGGCGTGATCGATGGCGCCGGGATTGTTTCAGAGGAAGGAAATCTCCTCGTCGAGCGCTGCGCCTGAGAGACACTTGCGGAAAGGGCGAGCCCGAGCGCGAGTGCGGCTGCAGCGACTATGCGTGTATTCATTGAAAACTCCAGGAGTGTTGGAGACCAACGCACGCATTGCGCGCACCGAGATTGGGCGCCGAGCTAAGTCATTGAATCACAAGAACTTTGTTAAGAGAAGCCGTCGAGCGATTGCGGCCTGTGTCATCTGCCGAGGACGGCTGAGTATCTCGCACTGGACAGAACCTGGCGGCTCTCGGCGACGGCGGCTATTGGCTCTCGGGTTTACTGCAGAACAGCGGGACGTCATCTCTGTTTATCCGATGGCTGTCAGCCGCTTTCGCTGACAGCCGGCAGGATCACTTCCGCAGTCGCCTAGAATCCCGATCCGAGGTACGGAAGGTTTCCGCTCCTCACTTCCCGCGAGCCCGCCGCGGTGCCAAAGGCGACGCTCAGCCCGAAAACTATTGCCGTGCCGAGTCCGACGATCGGCAGAAGGGCGACCGCGATCATCGCGAGGAGATACGCGCCGATTCCGGCGATAAACGGCGTCGCAGGCTTGTGCGCGCCCTCGACGTAGCGGAGCCTGTCGCGGACGAACCGCTTCGCGACGTTATAACCAAAGATCGCGCCTGCGCTGGCGATGATGAAAGCAATTGTGCTGAAAATCATTGACCCCTCCTGATGTTCACCGTACGCCGGGGCTGGTCTGGAAGTTTCGGGCGGAAAGGGTAATCTCCCTTGAACAACCTCCCGCCCAATTGCCAATGTCCGCGAGATGAAAGTCAGTCCGCTTCCACCGATCGACATCGACGAAGACATTCGAGTTTCGTCGACGCTGCCGGCGCACGTGTATTCGGACCCGGCGTACTTCAAGATCCAGCAGGACCGGGTCTTCGCGAGAAGCTGGCAGTACGCAGCCGACGCCGATCGCGTCAAGGCGCCAGGACACGTTCTGCCGTTCACGCTGCTCGAGGGATGTCTCGACGAGCCGCTCGTAATCACGTCGGACGAGAACGCAAAGCTCCGCTGCATGTCGAACGTGTGCACGCACCGCGGCGCTCTGGTCGTGGAAGGCGAAGCACACCTCAAGACTTTGCGCTGTCGCTATCACGGCCGCCGATTCGACCTCGACGGCTCGTTCGTGGGGATGCCGGAGATGGACGATACGGCGAACTTCCCGACCGCGGCTGATTGTCTGCCGCAGCTTCCGCTCGAAAAATGGGGACCGCTGCTCTTCACTTCTCTCTCTCCCGCATTCGACTTCAATGAGCTGATGGCGCCGGTCAATGAGCGCGTGTCGTGGATGCCGCTCGATGAATTTCGTCGCGACGCGAAAACTTCTCGCGACTATCTCATCAACGCGAACTGGGCGCTCTACTGTGACAACTATCTCGAGGAGTTCCACATTCCCTACGTGCACCAGGGATTGTCGGAGCAGCTCGACTACAGCTCGTACTACACGGAGAAATTCGCGCTCGCTTCACTCCAGATGGGAATCGCACGACCGGGCGAGCCAGTGTTCGATCTTCCCGCGAGCCATCCCGATCACGGAAAGCGCGTCGCGGCGTTCTATTTCTGGCTGTTCCCCAATCTCATGCTGAATTTCTATCCGTGGGGGCTCTCGCTGAACGTCGTGAACCCGATCGGTGCATCCAGGACCCGGGTGTCGTTCGTATCATATGTATGGAAGGAATCACTGCGCGAGCAGGGTGTCGGCGGTGATCTGCACAAAGTGGAGATGGAAGACGAAGAAGTCGTCGAATCGGTTCAGCGCGGAGTCAGCTCGAGGCTCTACGACCGCGGCCGTTTCTCCGCTCGCCGCGAAGTCGGAACTCACCACTTTCATCACATGCTCGCGCGCTTCATGAACGAGGAACAATGACAGACACAAACGCCGCAACGACAAACACTCACGAGGCGAAAGCCACTTTCGGAGCAGGATGCTTCTGGGGAGTCGAGGCAGCTTACCGCCAGATTCCTGGAGTTCTCTCGACTGCAGCAGGCTATCTCGGCGGAACGATGAAAAATCCGACGTACTACGACGTCTGCACTGGCAGAACCGGGCACGCAGAAGTGGTGCAGGTCACGTATGATCCATCGCGCGTCACTTACGACGATCTGCTGACCGTGTTCTGGGAGAATCACGATCCGACGACACTGAACCGTCAGGGACCTGACGTCGGGACACAATACCGTTCGGCGATTTTTTATCATGACGATGCGCAGAAAGCAGCCGCCGAATCATCGAAAGAAGAGCGTGAGAAAGCGGGACGATATCGCAGGCCAATCGTGACGGAAATCACACCAACGACGGAGTTCTACATGGCAGAGGATTACCATCAGAAATATCTGGAAAAGCGCGGTCTCTCCAGCTGTCACATCTGATGCGACGCCGCGACTTTCTCCGGGCAACCGCAATCGGCGCAGCCGCCCTCGGCGCAGGGGACGTATCCGGGGTCGAGGCTGAAACGCCGAAGCGAGGTGGTGAGCGAAAGGGTGGCAACGAAGGAGTCCAGAAGTTCGAGCTTGCCGAGTTCGAACTCGAGGAAACCACGATCGCGGATCTGCAGCGCGACATGATGAGCGGAAAGCGAACAGCTCATTCGATCACGGCGCTGTATCTCGATCGCATTGCGTCGATGGATCGTCAGGGACCGACTCTTCGGAGCGTGATCGAAACGAATCCCGACGCGCTTGCGATCGCGGATGATCTCGACAGGGAAAGAAAGCAAAAAGGTCCGCGCGGACCGATGCATGGAATTCCTGTTCTGATCAAGGACAACATCGACACGGCAGACAGGATGACGACGACGGCGGGATCGTACGCGCTCGAGGGATCGATCCCGCTGCGCGATTCGCACGTCGCTCAGCGTCTCCGCGAGGCAGGCGCAGTGATCCTCGGCAAAACGAACCTGAGTGAGTGGGCGAATTTCAGGTCGACGCATTCATCGAGCGGATGGAGCGGCCGCGGGGGACAGGCGCGCAATCCGTACGTGCTCGATCGAAATCCATGCGGCTCGAGCTCAGGCTCAGGAGCAGCAACGTCGGCGAATTTCACGGCCGTAGCTGTCGGAAGTGAGACGGACGGATCGATCGTGTGTCCGTCGTCAGCTAACGGACTCGTTGGAATCAAGCCGACGATCGGACTCGTGAGCAGAGCGGGAATCGTTCCGATCGCGCACAGCCAGGACACCGCTGGACCGATGGCGCGCACGGTGTCTGATGCGGCGATTCTTCTGACTGCACTAGCTGGAATCGACAGCAGAGATCCCGCGACCGCGGCCAGCAAGGGAAAGTCGAGTCCCGACTACACGAAGTTCCTCGACGCAAATGGACTGAAAGGAGCACGCATTGGCGTTGCGCGCGCAAAATTCTTCGGATTCAGCGATGTCGTCGACGAGTTGATGGCGGCAGCGATCGACGAGATGAAGCGGCAGGGCGCCGTGATCGTCGATCCGGCCGACATTTCAACCGCCGGAAAGTTCGACGACAGCGAGATGGAAGTTCTTCTGTACGAATTCAAGGCAGATCTCAATTCGTACCTCGGATCGCTGGGGCCGAAAGCGCCCGTGAAGTCGATGGCAGACATCATCGCGTTCAACGAACGCAATCGCGAACGAGAGATGCCGTACTTCGCGCAGGAGCTGATGGTTCGCGCTCAGGCGAAGGGTCCGCTGACGGAGAAGAAGTATCGCGACGCTCTCGCGAAGAATCATCGCCTGTCGCGCACCGAAGGCATCGACGCGGTGATGAACAAGCACAAGCTCGACGCGATGATCGCTCCGACTGGCGGGCCTGCGTGGATGACCGATCTGATAAACGGCGATCACTTCACGGGCGGATACTCCACTCCTTCAGCCGTTGCAGGCTATCCGAACATCAACGTTCCCGTTGGATTGGCGTACGGACTGCCGGTGGGCATGTCGATTTTCGGACGTGCGTGGAGCGAGCCGAAGCTCATCAGCATCGCGTACTCGTTCGAGCAGGCAACGAAGCACCGCCGGCCGCCGCGTTTCCTGCCGACTTTAGGCGGCGATGGTGCGATAATCGACCGGCATTAGGAAGAGAAAGTACGATCGAAGTCAGTCGCGTTGTAATTACAATCTTCAGGGAGTGTGCATGAGATCAGCTTTACTCGTCTCAGCTGTCGGCTCGGTTGTGTTAACCGGATGCACACAGACATCGACTTCGACTCCGTCGCCGGTTCAGGGAACAGCGGCGACAGTTGGACCTGCCGCGGGCGTTGCGCCTGGAGCCGCCGCAACCTCCCCGGGACCGACACCCGAACAAGATTGCCGCGCGCAATGATTCGCTCGTGAAGGATCGAACGATGCACGTCAACGAAGTCCTCGCAGAGATCAAGGGAAAGGAGCAGATGCCGGCCGAGCAGGTGTTCAAAAACATCCGGATGTACAAGGGAATGCCTGCGCAGAGATTGCTCGCGATCATGAATCGCGGCTTCAGCAATTCTCTCGGTGTGAGCTGCTCGCACTGTCATGTAGTGGGGGATTACGACAAGGAAGACAAGCCGACGAAGCAGATCGCGCGCGATATGTCTGGAATGGTGACGACGATCAACGGAACGCTGTTGAAGAACATCAAAAATCTGAAGAGCACTGACCCGACGATTAACTGCGGAACCTGCCATAACGGGCGAGCGAGGCCTGGAGCTGGCAACGCCGCGATGCGAGCTGGAGCTCCGTAGGAAGCAGCGGCTGCGCAGCTCGATCCGCGGCTGAAGCCGCGGCAAAGAACGAGAGGCCATCCTTCATTTCGAAGGCGGGCCTTTTTTGTAATCGGGCTGTCAGGTACCCCGTCATAGATTGGCCCGCGTCAAATCACACTTGCTGAGAACGTGGCCGTTCGGCGCGGTTCACCGTTCCATGTCCACCTAAACGCCGGGAGAAATACAGATGACATCAAGAATCCGCGCGATACTTGGCAGCAGCCTGATGGCCGCCGCCCTTGTAGTCGCGCCCCTCGCCCTGTCGGCGCAGGGTACGACCGCGGCCCCGACGCCCAAGGTCACGAAGACCACAACCAAGGCGACGAAGACTGCGAAGAAATCAGCTTTAACGGCCGCAGCAACAGCTGCCAAAGCCGACGAGAAGACCGAACCGAAGACGGTAAAGACCGCCGAGAAAAAGGTCGTTGCTGCAAAGACGGCAGAGACCAAGGCAGTGAAGGCCGAGACCAAGGCCGTCGCAAAGGGTGACGTCAAGGCCGAGAAGACGGCTGCGACGAAGGTCGCTACGGCGAAGACGGCAGAGACCAAGGCAGTGAAGGCAGAGACGAAGGCAGTCTCAGCAGCCGATATGGTCAGCTGCACGGACGGAACGATGTCGAAGGGTGGCCGCGGCGCTTGCTCCGGTCACGGTGGTGTGAAGGCAGCGGCAGCGGTAGCGCCCGCAAAGGCTGTCGAGAACAAGATTGCGGACGCCCCCAAGGCTTCGGCAAAGGCAGTCGAGAAGGCTGCTCCGAAGTCGGCCGTTTCAGTCGCTGACGATGCGAACAGCATCGCCGCCGGCGCGACTGCAAAGTGCAAGGATGGCACGTACTCACACGCAAAGAACCACACCGGCGCTTGCTCGAAGCACGGTGGAGTCGCCGCCTGGATGTAGTTCCGGGTTTTGCTGGAACTAAAGAGGCGCCCTCTCGCGAGGGCGCCTCTTTTTTTACGGCGGAACGGAAGATCTCAGAGATGAGAAGCGAAGATGCGAGGTTACAGAAAGGCTGAGATCTGCCGTTCTGCAGCAAGCAGTTAAGCCGTTTGAGGGCCGCCCCAAAGCACTATTTCCGCGGACCCCCTCGTCGTGGAACGGAATAAGCACTGTAGCAACCCGTATCCTCGAAACGGAGCCAAAAGTATGAGATCAGCATTGAAAGCGCTGTGCGCTGCAAGCGTGGTGCTCGGAGCTACCTTCGCCGCCCCGCATGCCGCAACCGCCCAGGGAATGAGCCAAAAGGCAGTCAAGCAACAGATGAAGCAGCAGCAGGGAATGCGCTACAGCCGCACCCGCAACCTTCTCTGTGAAGACGGAACGTGGACCACCAAAGCCATCGGCTGTGGTAATCACGGCGGCGTCGCGGCGAGACAGGTTACGCCTCGCGCATCGGAGCAGGCGGTCCTTCACGCCAACGAGCATTCGGCCGTCGCTCGCGCTTACGCCAACAGAACAGCCCGCAACGCGATAGCGCGGTGCAACGACGGAACGTATTGGCACGCGTCAACGCGTACGGACGCTTGCACAAATCACGGCGGCGTCAGACGCTGGTTGTAGCATCTGACTGAAGATTTCAGAGGCGGGAATGGCAATCACCTTCCTGCCTCTGAAATTTCTTATCGTATTTCGCGCCCTACCGCGCGGCTCGTGTACTCCGAAAGCACGAGCGTTCCGCTCATCTCGGCCCGTGATTCGAGCTCCGTCGCCCACGTGTCCGTCTCCTCCCAGAAGACTTTCTTCAGCTGGGCCATCGCCGCGGGATTGCTCGCGGCGAGTGTCTCGACCCGCTTCGCGAGCGCGGCATCGAGAGCTTCAACATCACTGTGCAGCTCCCCGTACAATCCGTGCGCATAACCCCACTCGGCCGATCTCCAGTCGGCGTCCACCGACATCGCGGCGAACGCGCCCATTCCGATCTTCTTTTGAATCGGAAGTCCGACGATGAAAGGACCGAGGCCGACAGCAAGCTCGCTGAGCTTCAGCGACGCGCCCTC
>JADGQR010000149.1 GCA_017881685.1 Gemmatimonadaceae bacterium | reverse complement strand
TGCCGCGCGCCTTCTGCATCGAGGAGGCCGTTCTGCATGTTGATCGACACGCGGTTCATGTACTTGATCTTCATCAGCATCTCGTCGGTCGCGCGACGGAGCGACGTGTAGCGGCGCTTGTCTGCGCGCGCGCGATGGTACCGGCGCGTGAAATCCTCGAGGGTCAACCGTCGCGCAAATTCAACAGCCTCTTCAACCGTGCGACCCGGGATTGCTCCATGATCGGGAATCCCTTCGCCGGTTCCGGGGTCGGCAAAGAACAGACGGCCGATGTACTCGATGCCATCGTACGCGATACGAACGGAAACCGCGCACGGCTTCCCATCCATCTCGATTGTCGTCAGGTGCTGCTGTACGATTCCAAAATCTGACATCGCTAACCGCGGGTCGCTGGAGAGTCCGATGCGGCCAGGAATTCGTCCAATGCGGCGAATAGCTGACCGGGCTGTTCAACGTACGGCACGTGTCCGCAGTCGTCCAGCACAACGAGCTGCGCGTCCATGACCTTCGCGCCCTCTATGGAAGACGCCAAGGGGATTGGATCGTCACGACCGTGAACGAAGAGGGTCGGGAAGTCCATCGGCGACAGCTGACTCACCAAATCATAATCGGGTCCGATGCTTTCCCAAACGCTCTGCTGGACTCGTCCAACCACGCGAAACGGGGTGAGGTTTCGCGCCTTGGCCGGGTCCGCGAAGTATCCCGCCACCGCCAGCTCAAACGTCCGCTGCTTGTACTCGGCGGGGTCTGTCTCACGAAGTCCAGATGTCGCCAGTTCTTCGCGCATTCCGCGAATCACTGGCCCGTTCTGCCGCCTCGAGAATTCGGCCTCGAACTGCTTCCGGTAATCCATTCGGAGAGGCGCCGGGTCGATCAGCGCGAGACGAGCCGGCTTTCGAATGACTGGCGATTTTCGAGCTTCGAGACAATAGAAAAGCGAGATCATCGCGCCGAACGAATAGGCGACGATCGACGGCGCATCCATCTCGAATTCCTTTACGATCGCATCGAGATCAGCGACATGATTGTCGATCGTAACTGGATCGTGTTCGTCGGATTTCGATTTCCCGCCGCCGCGCTGGTCGTAGAGAATGACGTTGTACTTCTCGGCCAGGTGAAGCATCTGCGGAAGGAGGTACGCGTGATCGGCGCCTGGCCCACCGTGTAGAACGAGAAGACGCTCGGCGTCAGCGGGCCCGTAGGCGACCCAATAGAGCGGAGTTTCCGTGGTGCTGGTAAAGCCCGATTCTCGCGGGGCAGGAATTGGTTCAGGCATCGAAGGGCGTTACCCGGTTTCCGGTACCCGGTACCCGATGAACGACCGGTGTCCGGAAGCGCATCACCCGCCGCGCTTGCCCAGCGTTACCGTAAGCTCCACCGGCTTACCTGCGCGAAGCACTATCACCTTCACGGTGTCCCCAGGTTTGTGCGTATACAACGCATCACTGTAACTCTGAAGATCGGTGACCTTGACTCCGCCGAATTCCACGATGATGTCATCGGCCTTCAAGCCGCCCAGCTCGGCCGGACTACCGGGACGCACGCCCGTCAACTTGAGTCCGGGAGTGTCGCCCGCGGCCATGTCCGGAACGGAACCGAGATAGACCTGTGATCCCGAGCTCGCGCTCACCGCCATTCGCGACGGCTGCGTCATCCGCACGAACGTCAGGCGCGTCGGCATCTCATCGAGCGACTGAATTACGCGCCTCGCCATATCCACGACTCTCGCTTCGCCACCCGAATTGATTTTGTCGGCATCATCGGTCGCGCGATGGTAATCGCTGTGCAGATCGGTGAAGAAATGCAGAACCGGAATATTCTTCGCGTAGAACGAGCTCTGATCGGACGACCCGAATCCATCACCACCGCCGGAAACCTTGAACGGCATGACAGATTTCGCGTTCGCGCTGTCGAGAATTGCCTGGAACTCAGTCGCGGTGGCAGTTCCGTAGATGATGAGCTTGTCGTTGTTCAACCGTCCGACCATGTCGAAGTTCACCATCGCCATGATGCTGTCGAGTGGAACTGGCGGATGATCGACGAACCACTGTGAGCCGAGCAGCCCTTCTTCTTCGCCGCTGAAGTCTGCGAAGATGATCGAACGGCGCGGATGAGTCGGGGCGAGAATCCGCGCAAGCTGCATCACTGCCGCAGTTCCGGATGCATTGTCGTCGGCGCCGTTCCGGATCGCGTCTTTTGCTTCGGGATCGAGCGCGAACTGCGGGTCGCGTCCCAGATGATCGAAATGCGCGCCGACCACTATGTATTGGCCGGCGAAATGAGGATCGCTGCCCGGCAGGATCGCGATGACGTTCTGCGTTGGGCGCCCCTGTGTGATCCCGGCATGAGCATCCGCAGCAGATCGCGCGACGAACTTCTGGAGATATCCGGGAGACGCCGGCTTGAGACCGAGCTTCGCATAGCGACGAGCGATGTAAGCAGCGGCCGAGTCGTTGCCGGGTGTGCCGGTGAGGCGTCCCTCGAGCCGGTCGCTCGCGAGATAAGCGATATCGCTCTGAATAACTGTAGAGTCAGCCGGCTTTGCCGCCGCCGGATGCGTGCCCATCGAGGCGCAGGCGGAGACGAGAACTGCGAAACCAAACGCGGCCAGAGGCCGAAGATATCGAGTTGACATTGATGGGTGGGTTAGGGGCCTGTCATGGACCGACCTCAACCTACAGCCCTACACGAATCCTCGGCAAATTCTCGCGGTGTTCACATGGACCTGGACGCTGTCACGGATGTCCTTTCCGTAGCCGCCGGCCACCGTAACCACGACGGGCAGGCCGATTTCCCGACAGCTCTCGAGCACCATCACGTCCCGTCGCGCCAACCCGTCGAAAGTCAGCTTCATTTTGCCGAGTCGGTCGTGTTCATGCGGGTCGGATCCGGCGAGATAGAAAACCATGTCCGGGTTTGACGCCGAAATCACTTCCGGAAGGGCCGAAGCGAGCGTGTCGAGGTACTCGTCGTCCCCGGCGCCATCCTCGAGCTCGATGTCGAGTGTTCCAGCGACCTTCTTGAATGGATAGTTCTTTCGGCCATGCATGCTGAACGCGTAGACGGTCGGATCGTCGGCGACGAGAGCGTGTGTTCCATTTCCCTGATGCACGTCGAGGTCGATGATTGCAGCCCGCACGATCGCGCGGCGATGTTGAAGCATTCGAATCGCGACCACCACATCGTTGAAAACGCAGAATCCTTCGCCGTGATCCGCAAATGCGTGATGCGTTCCGCCCGACAGACTCATTGCAATACCCGCGTCGAGCGCGTGAATGGCCGCTTCGCACGTCGCGCCGGTTGCCCGCAACGACCGTTCAGCTAGTGCTTTCGACCACGGCAGGCCAATCAAACGCTGCTCGGCAGGAGTGAGATCGCCGCTGGCGACTGCGTCGACGTATCGCTCGGTGTGCACTCGAAGCAGATCTGTGCGAGCTGCCGGCGCCGGATCCCGAAGATTCTTCGGTTCGACGATTCCTTCGGCCAACACCCGGTCCCGCATCATTCCGTACTTCTCCGCGGGGAAACGATGTCCCTGCGGCAGCGGAAACGCGTATTGGGCCGTGCTCCAGATGTGGAGCACTCTATTGCTTACCGGTCGGTGAAATCGGTGTCGTTGTCTACAGCGCGACATGCCTCAGCGAGCAACGTCGCGGTGCGGTCAAGGTCGGCGAGTGACACCATTTCATTCGGCGAATGCATGTATCTGTTCGGGACGGAGACGAGTCCGGTCGCAACTCCCTCGCGCGCGATGTGAATTGCGTCAGCATCCGTGCTCGTGTACAGCCCAGAGGCCTGAACCGAAAACGGAATTTCTTTTTCCTCTGCGATTCTTCTCAGAAGATTGAAAACAACGGGAGAAATGACCGACCCGCGGGCGAGCACCGGGCCACCATCGAGCTTTGCTTCGCCGAGCTCTTTCTTCTCGACCTGGGGATGATCGATGGCGAACGTGACATCCACGACTATCGCCATCTTCGGATTGACGTGGGATGCACCGACTCCGGCACCGCCGCCGCGATACCCGATTTCCTCCTGAGTTGTCGCCACGGCAACGACGTGGGCCTTGCCGGGATTCGCGGCGTAGCGCTGCAGCGCCTCCAGCACCACGAAAGCGCCGATTCTGTTGTCAATCGAGCGCGAAACGATGAGTCCGTTCGGGAAGTCCATCGCCCGCGAATCGATCACGCCAGGATCTCCAACCGACAGGTGCTCCTGGGCCTCTTTCTTCGTTTTCGCTCCGATGTCGACCCAGAGGTCGGTCATCTTCGATGCCTTATCCCGGTCTTCAGTCTTCATCAGGTGGATCGGCTTCTTTCCGACCACTCCGAAGACATCGCCTTTTCGGCCGAGGAAGCGGAGACGTTGCGCGACGAGGACCTGGGGGTCCCATCCACCGATCGGCGAGATGTAAGCGTAGCCTTCGTCGTCGATGTAGGTGACGATCACGCCGATTTCGTCGATGTGACCGGCAAGCATGATCGTCGGTGAGCCCGTCGGATTCACCTCGGCGATGCTGTTACCTGCGACGTCCGAGCGGACCTTGGCGAATTTCGACGCTTCGGCTCTCCAGACCTTGGCTGGAGCCGATTCGAATCCTGACGGACCCGGCGTATCGAGCAGTTTTTTCAGGAAAGTGATCGAGTCGTCGCTGAACATGGCTTTATCTGTGTGTGTTTGGCCGAATATAGCATCGCAATTTGCATCACTGTAACGTATGTCGGTGAAATCAATCCTCGTAGCAACCGCCGCGATCGTCCTCGCGGCACCGTTGAGCGCTCAGCAGCAGCGCTCCATCCCGCTTTCGGACATCCGGTACGACATCACATTCGACTCGGCCACAGCGAGTTCGCGGGTCATATCGGTGGCGATGAATTTCGCGACAAAGTCATCCGGCACTGTCCTTCTGTCTCTGCCAGCCTGGGCACCAGGTGAGTACGAGATCGCCAATTTCGCGCGGTTTGTCAGTGACTTCGGTGCGGCGAGCGGGAGCGACTCACTGCATTGGGACAAGGCCGACCCTGACACGTGGCGGATCGTCGCGCCGCGCGCTGGAAATGTCAGCGTTCACTTCGAGTACAAGGCGGATTCGCTCGACAACTCGATGTCGTGGTCGAAACCGAATTTCGCGTTCTTCAACGGCACGAACCTGTTCCTGTATCCGGAAGGGCAGGGCACCGACTTCTCGGCGACGGTTACGGTTCACACAGATCCTGCGTGGCAGATAGCGACCGGAATGCCGCGCACTTCATCGAATACGTTCACGGCGTCGAATTATCACGATCTCGTCGACT
>JADGQR010000021.1 GCA_017881685.1 Gemmatimonadaceae bacterium | reverse complement strand
GTCTCGTTATCCGATCTCGAGCTCGCGGTGGAAGTTGGCCTCTCGATGCGGGCGCCGTTCACGTTCATGAACGAGCTTGGCGTCGGCCGCGCGCTGGAGCTGGTGGAAGCGTACGCTGCTGGTCACGGAGGATTCCCCGTGCCGCAATGTCTTCGCGAGCACGCCCGCACGGGCCAGCCCTTCCGGCTGGACTACGTCATCCGCCGTGACGAGGGCGACGTTGCAGTGCTCACCATACGGCGGCCGCAGGTGCTGAACGCACTCAACGATGAAGTCTACTCGGAGCTTTACCGACGATTTGCCGACGTGAGGGACGACCCGCGCATCGTCGCTGCGGTGCTCACCGGGTTCGGCACAAAGGCGTTCGTCTCCGGCGCAGACGTGAACTTTCTCGCCAGGATCACGACGCCGGCCGATGGGGTTGCAACATCGGAGCGATCCAAGCTCGCAGGGAATCTGATCGAGAATCTCGGCAAGCCAGTGATCTGTGCACTGAACGGTTTCGCGCTTGGCGGTGGAAGCGAGCTGGCTCTCTGCTGCTCGGCGCGAATTGCGCGAAAGGGGCTGCCGCTCGCCATCTCTCAGCCGGAGGCGAACCTGGGAATCGTGCCGGGAGCAGGAGCAACGCAGCGCTTGCCGCGGCTGGTGGGATTCGAGCTTGCAGCGTCGATGCTGCGCACGGGGCGGCCTCTCTCCGGACGCGAGGCGGTGGCGTGCGGCCTTGTCCGCGAGGAAGTCGAAGGTGACCTGGTCGCGGCTGCCGTCGCGCTCGCACGCGACGCTGCCACCGGGAAGGTGGACCTGAAGCACGTCGATCCAAAGCCTCTCGGCGGCGTTGCTCCTCTGCCGGATGTGGAGCTGGGTCACCTCAGTCGCGCCATCGACGCGCTCATTTGCCGCGCAATCGCGGAGGGCTGTCGACGTCCGCTGCCCGAAGGACTGCGTCTCGAGTCAGAGTTGTTTGGATCGTGCTGCGCGACGGAAGACATGAGGATCGGAGTGCGAACCTTTCAGGAAAGCGGGCCTCGAAGCAAGGCTGCCTTCGTGCATCGCTGATTCGCATCGCCGGGTCCACATCCGTCAGCGGAGGTGCGGCCGGTTCCGGTTGCGGAGCATCTCGGGGACATTCGTGAGCACTTTGATCCCGGCGGCCGGGGATCTCAGCACCATCGCGAATGTCTGACCGTCGGGCGAGATGTCGAAGTTTGCGTGAGTGAATCCGGGAATCATGCCGTCGATCGGAAACGTCCCCTGCCTGAGAGCGACAAGAATGCGATCGGGCGACACGAGAAGAGACGCAGCTATCAGGAACTGCGAACCGCTCTCTCTATAGAAGAGCATCGATCCGTCAGGAGTCCAGACCGGCTCCGTCGCGCCTCGGGCTGAAATGCGCCAGGCGCCTCCATCTCGATTCCACGGCCGAACATAAACCTCGTCGCGCCCGGTTTCGTTCGAGACATACGCCAGCCATTTCCCGTCGGGCGAAACGACAGGGAAGCGCGTCTCGAATCGATCGACCAGAACAGGAACTATCGGCCCGCGACCAGCGTTGCTCACGAACGCGAGATCGAATCCCGAACCGCGCGCGAGGTTGCTTGCCGTCGTCACGAGTCCGCTTCCATCTCTCAACCACTCGCCGGAGTATGCGAGCGACTGCCCGGTGAAGAGTGAATCGGGCTTTGACTTGTCGCCCGGCTTCGATCGATAGATGCCGAGTGCGCCGAGTCGGTAGGATGTGTAGGTGATGGACTTCCCGTCGGGTGTCCAGACAGCGTCGTTTGCATCGCGCTCGAATGTCGCTCGATTCAACGTTCCACTATCGACCGACACCGTCCACACATCGCGCCCTTCTGAATCATTGATATCGACGGCGATCTTTTTTCCGTCTGGCGAGAATCGCGGGCTGCTGAACAAGCGGTGTTCGTTCGTCACGTCGTGCAGCTTTCCTTCGCGAGTGACGATGACCAGTGAGCGCGGCCCCTCGGGCAGGTAAGCGACATTGCCGTTCTTCGAAACAGCGAATTGTGCGATACCATTTCCGGTCAACGCGACGTTCGATCCGATCTGAACCGGCTTGCCAGTGATGCGATTCGCTGTCTGGTCAAACGGCGTAGCCCACAACGAACCATCGGGACGAACGTATACGATATGCCCTGCCGCATATCGCAGCTCGACGGGCCGCTCGGCGAACCCGCGCATTACCTTTGACTCGATTTCCCTGACATCATCGCTTCGTTCATCGGATATCGAATCGCCTTCGTCACCGACAACGGGAGTCTTCGAATCGAGCCGCTGCGTCGCGAGCACGTCATCGCCTTCGTCGGTCTCCATCACGAACACGACTGAGGATCCATCGCGTGTCATCGCGATCTGTCGCCGGAAGGCATACGCCCCTGAGCCGCCGGGATTCTGCACGCGCAGCTCGATGCGGCCCGGAGACATTTTGGGCGCAAATCCGAATGTGCTGCGCCCGACGCCGAAACTGAGCATCGTGATGAGCACCGCGGTGATCGTCAAACCGGCGATCACCGCCAGCCGGCCAAGTTTCAGCGGCCTGGTCAGCTCGGCCGAGCGGGGCTGGCTGGGGCCAGGGCGGCCTGGGTCGTCGCCGGGAATCATCGCGCTATATCACCGTGGGCACCGGCCATGCGATAAAGATGTCGTCGGAGCACGATTTGTTTTAGGGCGTGTAACCTGAAGGGGAGTGGAGTCGTAGAGATCATATGCTCACACAACAAGCTCCTGCGGCGCCAACGGCACCTCCAGCCCCAGGCGCATCCGAGGCTCCCGCAGCGCCATCGACTCCCGGATCGATCACCATAGTTGGATCGGACGGAACCACCAAAACAATCGTGCTTCCCGGAGGCAGCGCCGTACTTGGCGGTGGGTCCGTCGTCACCCCTGGCGGCGACCAGTTTGCTCCAGGATTCGCGGCCGGAACTACAGTCACTCTTATGGTTCTCGGAACCTTCGCGCTCTATCGGCGCTTCAAGAGACGTGGCCAGACGAAAGCTCCAGAGCAGATTCCGTCAGAGTCGCCCGAACGGCTCGAAAGACTCGAGCGCGGAATGGAAGCGATCGCAATCGAGATCGAACGCATTTCCGAAGGCCAGCGGTTCGTGACGAACCTTCTGGCCGAGTCGCGAACACCAGCAAAGGCGTTGTAGCTGTCGGACCTGAGCAGCTCGATCTGAAGGTCGGACGGCGTTACGACTTCAGCTTGCCCCGGTCGTCGATCGCCTCGGCGACGAAGCCAGGTTGGCGCGATCTGCCGGAGCCGGGCATGCCGGCGTCGGCGGATTACCTCAATCTCATGAAGCAGTCGACGCCGAATGTCCTGCTGCCGCTGAGCGAGCCGCTTCGCGTGAAGCTCCCGGCGGGCCGCAGCAAAGGCGTCAAACGAATCGCGATGCATCTGGACGAACCCGACTTGTTTCTGAAGGAGCTTGGCGTCAGGGGTTCCCTCACCCCCATTGCGGCATCGCCTGACTGATGCCTACCCGCGTTGCTCGTATCCTCAGCGGAGAGACTCCACCGCCACAGACACGGGTAATGCCATGGACACCTACGTAGGATCGATCGAGAGAACGACGCTCAACAATCCGTTCTTTCGCCAGGTACTGTTTACCGCTGAGCATTGCCAGCTCGTGGTAATGTGCCTTCAGCCGGGCGAAGACATCGGCGACGAAGTTCACCACGACACCGACCAGTTTTTCCGGATCGAGGAAGGCGAAGCGAAATTCATCTTCGACGAAGTCGAAGAGAATCTCGTGAGGAATGGCGATGCGGTTGTCGTGCCCGCCGGCACGCATCACAACGTCATCAATACGTCGATGACCAAGACACTCCTTCTCTACACGATCTATTCGCCGCCAAATCATGCGCCGGGAACGATCCATCGCACGAAAGCGGACGCGATGGCAGCCGAACACGCTTGATGACCGAGCTGATCACGGGCAGCGCGCTCGATGCGCTGCTCAAGCCGCGATCGATCGCCGTTATCGGCGCATCGCGACAGCAGAACACGATCGGCAACCAGATCGTGACGAATCTCGTCGCGCACGGATTTACCGGACCTGTCTTTCCGATCAATCCACGCGCTACTTCGGTCAGCTCCATCCGTGCTCTGCCGAATCTCGCCGCGCTTCCGCAGCAGGTTGACTGCGCGATTATCTGCGTACCCAAGGAGCGCGTGATTGACGTTGCCGAAGAATGCGGCGTCAGCGGAGTGAAAGGTCTCGTCGTCATCTCCGCGGGATTCCGCGAAATCGGAGGCGAAGGAGTCGAGCGCGAGAGACAGCTCGTCGAAACGATTCGAAAGCACGGAATGCGAATGCTTGGCCCAAACTGCATGGGCGTGATCAACACCGATGCGGAATTCCGGATGAACGGCACGTTCGCTCCCCTCATGCCACCCGGTGGCAAAGCTGCATTCGTCTCACAGTCGGGCGCGCTTGGCGTAAGCGTTCTCGATTACGCGACGGAACTCGGGATTGGAATCGGGCAATTCGTGTCGGTCGGCAACAAGCCTGACGTGAGCGGGAACGATCTTCTGCTTCAGTGGGAGAACGATCCGTTGGTCGAGCTGATCCTGATGTACGTCGAGAACTTTGGAAACCCGCGGAGATTTCTCGAGATCGCCGGACGCATCACACCGTACAAGCCGATCGTCGTCGTGAAAGCCGGACGTTCGGCAGTCGGTGCGCGCGCGGCGTCGAGTCACACAGGCGCGCTCGCGGCGAAGGATTCATCGGTCGAAGCGCTGCTCACGCAGGCCGGAGTACTCCGCGCCCGCTCAGTCGAAGAGCTGTTCGACATTGCGATGGCGCTCTCGGTGCTAAAGCCGCCTCGCGGAAGACGCACAGCCGTCATCACCAACTCAGGCGGTCCCGGTGTGCTCGCAGCCGATGCCCTCGGCGATTACAAAGTCGATCTGGTCGAGTTCCAGCCGGCGACTGTCGCGAAGCTCAAGCCGCTTTATCCACCCGAAGCTTCGATTCGAAATCCTCTCGACATGATCGCGTCGGCCGACGCGCAGGGATACGGAACTGCGCTCGACGCGATTCTCGAGGACGAGGGTGTGGATATGGGCTTCGCGATATTCACTCCGCCGCTCGGTGTCACCACTGAAGCAGTGGCCGAGGCGATTGGGGCGGCCGCAATGCGTCATCCGACGAAGCCGGTTGTGTCCGTGTTGATGGGAAGGGCAGGGCTTCCGCAGGGGAAGGCGGAGCTGCTCGCCTGTGGCGTGCCGGCGTTCGTGTTTCCAGAATCCGCCGCGAGAGCGGTTGGTGCACTCATAAGGCAGAGCGAGTGGGCACGTCGCCCGGTTCGTTCGATTCCTGACGCAGAGTCACTGTCGGTGAAGTCGAACCGTGTCCGTGAGGTCTTCGCGGGCGTGCGCGCGAGACGTGAGCGCAAGCTCAACGAAAGCGAAGCCCTATGTGTGCTCGATGCGTACGGGATACCGACCGCGCAATCGCACGTCGCGCATGATGCAACGGAAGCGGGAGAGATTGCGGAAGAAGTCGGCTGGCCGGTCGTAATGAAGATCGTGTCGCCGAACGTGATTCATAAGACCGACGTTGGCGGCGTGCGGCTGAACGTGGCGACCGCGAAGCAGGCGAGCATCGCTTATGGGGAGATCGTCAGGTCGGTGCAGGCGGCGGTGCCGGATGCAGAGATCTCCGGTGTTCTCGTTCAGCGACAGGTCGAGGCCGGCCGCGAATTGATTTGCGGAATCACGCGTCAACGTGGATTCGGTCCGCTCGTGATGGTTGGACTTGGAGGAGTTCTCGTCGAAGTGCTGCGCGACACGTCATTCCGTCTGGCGCCGATCGACGACCTGGATGCGACCGAGATGCTGTCGGAGCTGCGTGGCAACGCGATTCTCGACGCGTTCCGCGGACAGAGCGCCGCTGACAGAGATGCGGTAGCGGATGTGCTGGTGCGCATCGCGCGGCTCGGCGCCGACTTCTCAGAGATAGAAGAGATGGACATCAATCCGCTCGTCGCCTCGCAGAGGGGCGCAGTGGCGGTGGACGCGCGAATCATGCTCACCGATTGCGACGCGGAACCAACGTTATTTCAGGGAGATTCTGATGAGTGACAACACAGTTCGGCAGCCGATCGTCGTGAAACACGATGGCGGTCTGCAATTTACGGCTCATGTGCGTGGCCATCGCGTCGTGACGGATCAGCCCGAGCGAGGCGGCGGAAAGGATGCC
>JADGQR010000148.1 GCA_017881685.1 Gemmatimonadaceae bacterium | reverse complement strand
TTCATGCCGCTCGACTTCACGGCGTCCTCAGCGATCCCCTTGCTGTTGAGAAACGGGAACGGCGACGAGCTGTCGGATCCATTCTGCGACATGTACACGAGCCGCTCTACCGATTCTGAGCGCGCGGCATCGAGCAGGACCCGCGTTCCTTCGCTGTTGCTCTTGTCGTAGCTCTCGCCGGGCTTCTCGATCGCGATTGCGGCGAGATGAACCAGGGCGCCGGCGCCGTTGAGTGCCGCACGCATCGAGTCGGAGTCTCTGATATCTCCAACGCGCACCTCGAGCGGCAGATGGCCAAGCCGCTCCGCCGCTTTCTGAGCATTGCGAACTACCGCGCGAATCTTCCAGCCAGCCTGCGCGAGCTCGGTGCACACGTGAGTGCCGACAAGACCGGAGGCTCCGGTGACGACAACGGGCTTGCTCCGGATTATCTCGACGGGGTCGGGTTGTTCGGCCGTCGCCACGGCCGACGAGTCGTCAATTCTTGTCGAATAGCTGTCGGTGGAGTTGTTCACCGTCGGCGATAGCTCTACTGCTTTGGCGGTGTTTTGCGTGGAGGATTCGATCCACGCGACGCGATTCGCCAGATGAGCAGAAAGAAACCAATCGTGAGCAACAGGTGTACATATCCCGGCGCATCGGTGGTGAATGTCAAGACCGCCCATGCGATGAGCATTCCCACCGCTGCGATGATTCCTGGATCCATGATGATTTCGTTGACGGTGAGTTTGCTCGCCCGTAAATTATAGTCATTCCAGAGATGCGAAGTTGCATTTCTGGGGAACGGGGAGATTCATTTTTTGAGCCGTTAAGTCCTCCGAGAGGGTCCGATAGGTCGTGCTGATGTCATGCCCCAGTGCGGGGAAGGCAGAAGGCTGCGGTGAGGGCCTCAAAAATTCGACAGGGCTTCAAAAACCCTCTTCGTTCCAGTCGTTAGTGGCTCCGCCGTCGCCGTTGTGTGCCGGCGGAGCTTTTTTTCATCCCCAGCCGCCGCAGACATGCCTCGCGTCACAGTAACCAGGCGCATGAGATTCAACGCCGCCCATCGCGTCTTCAATCCGTCGTTCTCGGATGAAGAGAACAATGCGACCTTTGGAAAATGCAACAATCCGAACTGGCACGGCCACAACTATATGCTCGATGTCTCGGTCGAAGGCCCGATCGATGCTGGAACCGGTTATGTGCTCGACCTTGCCCGCCTCCGCGACATCGTCGAGGCGCAAGTCGTCAGCCTGGTCGATCACAAGAATTTCAATCTCGACGTGCCGTTCATGAAGGGAGTCATTCCGACGGCTGAGAACGTCATTGTGGCATTCTGGAAAATTCTCGAGCCTGCCGTAACCCCGGCGAAACTCCAGCGGCTCGTACTTTGGGAAACGGAAAACAACTATGTCGAATACTCAGGCGACTGAAGACCTCGAAGAGCTGGTTCGCCGGCAGCTCGAGCTGATTGGAGAGGATCCGGATCGAGAAGGGCTTCTGAAAACTCCGGAGCGAGTCGCGAAATCTCTCCAGTGGCTCACCCGCGGATATGAGCGCGATGCGCGATCGGTAATCGGAGACGCGATCTTCGACGAAACACACTCGAACATGATCATGGTCCGCGACATCGAGCTCTATTCGATGTGCGAGCATCACATGCTGCCGTTTTACGGAAAGGCTCACGTTGCTTACATCCCCGACGGGCGCATCATCGGGCTGTCGAAGCTGCCGCGTATCGTCGACGTTTTCGCGCAGCGGCTTCAGGTGCAGGAGCGGCTCACGGAACAGATCGCTGAAGCGTTGAGCGACGTTCTGGAGCCCCTCGGCGTCGGCGTCGTGATCGAGGCCTATCACCTGTGCATGATGATGCGCGGTGTTCAGAAGCAGAACTCGAAGACCATTACATCGGCGCTTCGCGGCGTTTTCCGTGAGGATTTCAAGACGCGCGACGAGTTTCTTCGCCTGGCCCACTCGAATTAGGTGGTGGCAAACTCAAGTCCACTGGCAGGGAAGACTGCTGTCGTCACTGGTGCATCGCGCGGCATCGGCGCTGCAATTGCGACTACGCTCTCCCAGGCCGGTGCTCGTGTCGCGCTGCTCGCCCGCTCCGAATCGTCAATCACCGCACTTGCGGATAAGATCGGAAACGGTGCTATCGGCGTAGCGTGCGATGTAACCGACCCGAAGTCCGTTCAACATGCAGCCAGCATCATCTCCGGGAAGTTCGGAAGTGTTCCGGACATCATCGTGAACAACGCCGGGCGCTTTCAGATCAAGTCCATCGAGACGATCGAGCCCGAAGAATTCATCAGCACTGTCCAGACGAATCTTGTCGCTGGATTTCTTCTCGTTCGCCAGTTTCTTGCGGCGATGTATGAGCGAAAGAGTGGTGACATCATCACAATCGGATCCAGCGCAGACAGAAACATCTTCCTCGGCAATGGGGCGTATGCGGCCGGAAAATTTGGCAGCCGCGCGTTTCATGAAGTGCTGAGAGCCGAGTCGCGCGGGACCGGGGTTCGCGCAACGTTGGTGTCTCCGGCGGGCGTTGATACGACGCTGTGGGAGGACGTCCGCTTCGTTGGGTCCGAGACTCCGCCAGATCGCTCGAACATGATCCAGGCGTCGACAGTTGCGGACGCCATTCTCTTCGTGGTTACACAGCCGCCCGAAGTCACCATCGATGAGCTTCGCCTGTCGCACAGCTGAGTTGATCAGACCTTGTACATAGAGCTCATCGACCTGCTGCGCTGTCCCCGGCAGCACGAAGAAAGCTGGCTAGTCGCAGCTTTCAATAAAATGGACGGGCGGTTCGTTATCGAAGGGAAGCTCGGCTGTCCGATGTGTTCCGCGAGCTATCCGATCGCCGGCGGCGTCGCGGATTTGCGCGAATCCCGGGAAGCCAAACTTGTGAATGTCAACGACACTCCGGGCGAAGACGCAGACGCCACCGCTCTCCGGGTTGCCGCGATGCTCGGCCTCACGCGTGCGGGCGGCGTTGCAGTCTTGTCTGCAATGCCTTCTTCTGTCGCGGGACTCGTTGCGGAACTGGCGTCCGTCCGGGTCGTCGGCACAAACGCGACGACTCCGTCGAGCGATGAACGCGAAAACGTCGCAATGGTATTGTCTGACGAGAGACTGCCGTTTGCTTCAGGTTCGATCGATGCTGTGATGCTCGGATCCGTCGCGCGGAGCGGTGAAGTCGGCGAAGCCGTCAGAGTACTCAGGACAGGAGGACGCCTGGTCGTTCCGGCCGGCACGGCGCTGGGCGGCAACCTTCGCGAGCTAGCGCGCGACGATCGCTACATCGTTGCCGAATCGACGGGGCCGCTTCTGAATCTCTCTCGCTAGGTCGCGCTAGGCGGCCGGAGTCTCCTCGTAAAGGGAGTCGATGAGCTCCTTGTAGTGCTTGTCGACGACGCGCCGTTTCACCTTCTGCGTCGGCGTCATCTCTCCTTTCTCGAGAGAGAAGTCGTGCTCGAGCAATCCGATCTTCTTCGGAGTCTCGTAATGCGCGAGGCCGGTCATCTTCGAGTTCACTTCCTTTTCCATCTTCGCCTGAATCGTCGGCATCCTGAGAAGCTGTGACCGATCGGTCCAGATGAGGTTTCGCTTCTTCGCCCACGCCTCGAGCTGCTCGAAATTCGGGACGATGAGCATCGACGGGAATTTCCGCTTGTCGCCGATCATCACTGCCTGACTCACGTACTTGTTCGTCTTTACGAGATTCTCGATCGGCTGGGGCGCGATGTTCTTTCCGCCAGCCGTGACGATGATGTCTTTCTTCCGGTCAGTGATTATGAGAAATCCGTCGCGCAACTCGCCGATATCACCCGTGTGAAACCAGCGGTCGGCGTCGATCGCCTCGGCAGTCGCGACCGGGTTGTTGTAGTAACCCTTCATGACCCCGGCTCCGCGACAGAGGATCTCCCCATCAGCCGCGATCATGACCTCAACTCCTTCGACCAGTCGTCCGACCGTGCCGATGCGAAAGTCAGTCGGCGTATTCACGGCTATCACGGGCGACGTTTCGGTCAGACCGTAGCCCTCGAGGATCGTAAGGCCCACGGCGTAGAAGAATTTGTTGATCTCCGGCGCGAGCGGAGCGCCGCCTGACACGAAGTATCTGAGCCGACCTCCCGTTCTCTCCCTGATCTTGGAGAAGACGAGCTTCTGCGCGATCGCATACTTCCTGGCGAGCACCTTACCCGGCTTCCTGCCCGCGAGCGTATCGTCGGCCCACCGGTCGGCGACGTCTCGCGCCCAGAAGAAGATTCGCTTCTTGACGAAACCACTGGCCAACGCGTTCTGCAGCACACGCGCGTACATCTTTTCATAGAGTCGCGGAACCGAGAACACCATAGTCGGCCGCACTTCCTGCATGTTGATCGGAACCGTGTCGAGGCCCTGCGCATACGCGATCGAGCTTCCGGTCGCGAACATCAGGTAGTCGCCCGTGCGCTGGAAGATGTGCGAGAGCGGGAGGAAGCTCAGCGCTACGTCGTCACCTTCGAACGGGAGCTTGCCCCGTGTCGCCTCGACGTTCGAATGAATGTTGTCGTGCGTGAGCATGACGCCTTTTGGTGGGCCCGTCGTTCCCGACGTGTAGATCAGAGTCGCCAGATCGCCCGGCTGAACAGCGTCAGCGCTCTCCCGGTATCGCACCAGCGACTCCGCGTTTTCGACAGCCGCGCCACGCGTTTCCAGCTCGGCGAGAGACATGTCTGCCGCGTCGGGAATCCCATCGAAAGAGATCACGTGCTTTAGTGATGGGACTTCGGCGCGAATCGCCGAGATTTTGACGGCCTGCTCGATCGATGAAACGAAGATCACAACAGTCCCGGCATCCTTCAGGATGTACGCGATCTGATCGGCCGGAAGCGTGGGATAGATCGGAACGTCGGTAAGCCCGCTGGTCAGGCACGCGTAATCGGCGATTGCCCACTCGGGCCGGTTCTCCGACAGGATCGCGACTCGATCACCGCGCGCCACGCCAAGTGCGCCGAGGCCAAGTGCGGCGCGCTGAACCCTGGTGAGAATCTCGCGGTGCGAGATTGGCCGGTACTTGCCGCCAATGTTCACCTGAAGCGCATCCGGCCTGTCGAACTTTGCGATCGACGTGAAGAACAGCTCGTTCAGTGTGCCTGGCCGTGGCGCAGGTCCGCCGCTTACGATCACGTCATCCTCACAAATGCGGAGGTCAGGGAGCTTTCGGTTTGTACTTGAGCACGAGCCGCATCGGACTGCCTCGAACCGCGACGCCGCGGTACGAAGCCGATGCCATTACTACCACCGAATCGGATATCGTCGTCAATTGTGCAACATTCAGCTTGATTCGGCGAGAAGCGACTCCGCTCACGTCTGTCGTGTCTGCCGTAGTGCCGGGGTTGCCAGGGTCGTTCACCAGCTGGGCAACCGTTCCGGTCGGACTGATCATTCGGAACGAGACGCGATACCCGACGACGGCGCTGTCGGCATTCTTTCCGTGAAGGAGTTTCACTCCAAGCGCCGGTGAAACGTTGACAGTCGTATCGAGCAGCGAGTAGCTCAGACTATCGCGCACGTTGAACGGAGCCATCGTATCAGGTCTGAGCGCGACGCCCATCAGAACCGTTGCCTGGATCGAGCCGACTACAACGATGAGCTTCGCCGATGACCGGGCGCTGTCACCCCGCACAATTCCCGTGAGGCTGTCGACTCTTAGTCCACGGTCCAGCGTGAGGAATCGAATCTTCGGCGGCACCGCGGTGTCGCCCTGAAAGTTGAAGGCAGTGATCGTTATCGGCCTGACTACGCCTGACGAATCGCGAAGGGTGTCGCCAACGACGACGCTCGGTGACGGAAGCGGATTGATCGTGAACGAGAGTACCTGATCAGCGGCCGTTGGAATGTCGGTACACGCGAGCGCAACGGCGGACAACGTCATCAGCGCGAAGAGCGCTGACGATGACTTGCGAATCATAAAAATCGATCCGCGAGCTGCGTAGCCAGGTTAACGTAGGCCTGCGACGCTGGATCGGCGGGACTGCGCAGCACTACCGGCTGTCCGGCGGCGAATGCATCAGCGGTAGCGATTGTCCGTGGAATCACGATCGGGAATACGACGTTCGAAGGAAGGTGACGGCGAACGTAGTCCACCACTCGCTCACTTGCGGGATTACCCGGCTCGAACATCGTCATCAGAATTCCGTCGAGCGTGAGATCGGCGTTGATGCTCACGACGTCCTGGATTCCGCGGAGAATCTGAGGCGTTGTCTGCAGCGCAAGCGGCTCGCATTGCAGCGGCACGATCACGTGCTGGCTCGCCTCGAGAACTTTTCTCGTGATCGGTCCAATCCCTGGCGGCGAGTCGACGACAACGACATGGCAGCGCGCCCTGGCTGTCTCGAGAAGCTCAGGCAGAATATTCGTCTCAGCGATGAGCTGCTGATATGTCGCGTGGTCCGCTTCGTCCGAGACCGAACCCGCAAGAATTACCCTGAGCCAGGGAAGAGAAGTCGGAAGAATGATCTCGCGAAGAGATTTCTGCCCGTTCAGATAATCGGCGAATCCAGCAGTCTCGTGATCCCGGCGAAGCCCGACGCCGTATCGAACGGAGCCCTGAGGATCGACGTCGATGATGAGAGTCTTCAGTCCGCGACGCGCAAATGCGGCCGCCAGATTTACCGCAGTCGTCGTCTTGCCGACACCACCTTTCTGGCTGACGATTGCGAGTACATCGCCCATCTACTCGGACACCTCGGGATATTCTCCGGGCTGCATCTGATTGGGTTCGTGGTCCGCGCCCATCGTCTCACCGCTTGTCCGAATCTGCTCGAGAGTTTCGCGGGCGTGTCGGATCCACCGGTCTGCTTCCGCGCTCGGCGCCGGCGGGTCCATCAGAAACAGCTCGAGATGGTGGGCCGCGTTGTTTGTCTCGCCCTTTCTCAGAAGCAGAAAGGCGAGACCATAATGCGCGCCGGACAGTTTCGGCTGAATCTCGAGAGCGCGACGATAGCATCGGATTGCTTCCGTTTGCCGGCCGGTTCGCGAGTACGCGATTGCCATGTTCTGAAGAACGCGATGGTTGGTGGGCTGGTCGCGGAGTGCAAGCTGGTACGACGTCAGAGCGGCTTCAAAATCACCCTGACGTTCGAGCGCGAGCCCCTCGCTGAGATAATCGAGGCGCTTCTGCTCGTTCTTTGGTTTATTGCCGCTAAAGCGACTCCAGAAAGACATCGATGCGAATCTACCGAGGAGTATGATATAGAGCTAGGTTCCGAGAGCCATGTCACCGCGCAAGCAGACCGTCGATCCCGCCGAGGGAGTACTTCACGTCGAGTGGCCTTTGTTCGGCGAGCTGTCGCGCGCGCTGGCTCTAAAGGTGTCGCGTGAGTACGAGCCCGACATCGTCGTGGGCGTCGCCACCGCCGGTGTCGTTCCCGGCGCAGTCGTCGCCGCCATGCTCGGCAAGGAATTTCATTCCATTGTCGTCAGTAGGAAATATCGGGCCGAAGAAACCCGGGCAGCTCCAGCTTTGGTTGGGAGCGCGCCGCCCGAGGTGCGCGGCCGCCGCGTTCTCATTGTGGATGAGACCTGCGATTCAGGAGATACTCTCCGTCTCGCCATCGGGGCGATCGTGAATGCCGGCGCGAAAGAGGTTCGAACTGCGGTTGGATTCCGAACCGGAGTCTACGAGCCCGACTACCATGCTCTGGCTACCGCGAGCACCATCGTTCTCCCATGGGACCGCGAAGTGATCGTCGACGGCGAGCTGACGATCAACCCGGCTTATGCCGAGGCGCTAAACAGCAAGTAGCGCCGCCCGTCCTGCCGTCGGCCGTTGCAGTCAGCAGTAAGCGGTCAGCCGTCAGCTGCTTTGATCTGTTCCCACTTGTAGTTCATGACTTCCGCGTTGCCCATCACGAACCGGCAGCGCGACCCATCCCCGTGACAGCACTCGGTCTCGAGAACGGCGACAGGATAGCCGGCGATCTTTCCGAAGAATGAAGCAAGCATTCCGGTCGTCACCTGACACCCGGGATCCTCAGCATCGTTGCCAGCGGCTTCCCAGCAGTTGGTGATATCGATCATCGCGACGCCCTCATCCTCGTCATGAGAGAACTCGACATCGCCCCATCCGGCATCACCAAAGAAAGTTGCGGCACGGTCTCCGAACTTCTCCAGCGGCAGCTCGCCAGCATCGGCCGTGTCCGCCGCCCCAGTCTCGACCAGCCAGCGCTCGAAGGCGGAATGAATCGAATCGCCACCAGCGTAGCCAGCCTCTCTCAGCGCAGCGACGGCGTCACTCGGACCGGCAGAAGAAAGAATTGCCGAGCGAAGCTCGCGCAGCGTTGGAACGGCGACTCCGACAAGATGTGATTTCGTTGTGTCCATCATTTCACCGTTCAACGTTAATCAGAGCCGGTCGAACGTTCGCCGATTCTGCGCATCAGCTCGGCTTCGTCGATCACTTCGACGCCGAGGCTTCGAGCTTTCTCAAGTTTGCTTCCTGCCTCTTCGCCTGCAACCACGAAGCTCGTCGATTTTGAAACCGAGCTAGTCACGCGCCCACCCGCCTGCTCGACCGCCTCGGTTGCCCTTGGCCGCGTGAGGTTGGGAAGCGTTCCGGTAATGACGACCGTCTTTCCCGCGAGGGCACCACCAGCCGCGACCTGCTGGGGCTCGGAGAAGTTCACTCCGATCGCCCGGAGCTTTGCGATCAGCTTCCGCGCACCGGGATTCCGGAAATATTTCACCACACCGTCGGCGATGATCGGCCCCACGCCGCGCACAGAGCCGATTTCATCGATCGAGGCAGAGGCAACAGCGTCCAGCGTTCCAAAGTGCCTGGCGAGGAGCTGTGCGGCAATGCTGCCCACATGCCTGATGCCCAGCGCACTGAGTAATCTCGAGAGCGGCTGGCTCTTCGACGTCTCGATGGCAGTGAGCAGCGCATCGGTTCCTTTTTCCGCGTAGCCCTCGAGCGAAAGAAGCTTGTTGCGTGTCAGCGAATAAATGTCGGCCGCGTCGGTGACAAGGCCTTCATTGATGAGCTGTTCGATGCGCGAATACGACAGCCCGCGAATGTCCATCGCTCCGCGCGACGCGAAATAGACGAGTCCCTCGAGCTGTCGTCCGGGACAGGCGACGTTCGGGCAGTAGATGGCGACCTCTTCTTCGTCGCGCTCCACCGGAGTTCCGCACGACGGACATGCCTTCGGCATTCTCCACGGCTTCCCGCGCGGCTCACTCTTCTCCGGAACCGAAGCGATGATCTGCGGAATTACTTCACCTGCCCGCTTCACCTGCACGATGTCGCCAACGCGAAGATCCTTCCTTTGAATGAGATCTTCGTTGTGCAGCGTCGCGAGCTTGACGATCACTCCTCCGATCTCGACGGGATCCAGCTCTGCGTATGGGTTCAGTGCACCCGTTCGGCCAACGTTTACCCTGATCGCAAGCAGCTTGGTCTCGGCGATATCAGGCGCGAACTTGCGGGCGATTGCCCAGCGCGGCTCGCGCCCTCCAACCACACCGAGGTCGTCCTGAAGGCGGAGGCTGTCGATCTTAACGACGGCACCGTCGATCGCGAAGTTGAGAGTGCCCCGGACAGTGTGCTCGATGTCGTGAGCCCACTTATGGACTTGTTCGAGACGCTTCAGGCGCGCGCGGTGAGGCGCCACCGGAACGCCCCACGCCGCGAGCTGCTCGAGCAGCTCCCACTGTGTTCTGAACGGAAGATCAGCCAGGTTCTCTGCGACGGCTGAATATCCGAAAAATCTGAGGGGCCGCCGCGCTGTCACTGCCGGGTCGAGCTGCCGAAGACTTCCCGCGGCTGCATTGCGCGGATTCGCGAAAACCGGCTCGCCTGCCTGCACGCGCGCTTCGTTCATCTTTTCGAAGCGATCGAAGGGCAGATACACTTCGCCGCGAATCTCAATGCGGCCGCGCGGATGATCGCCGACGAGCTTGAGAGGGACGTCACGCACCGTCCGGAGATTTTCGGTTACTACCTCGCCGACAGTTCCATTTCCCCTTGTAGCGCCGATCGTGAAGAGTCCGTCGTCGTAAGTGAGACTGACAGCCGCCCCATCGATCTTGAGCTCTACTGCATATCCGGATTTCTCGACGTCATTTCCGGCGAGCCGCACGATGCGTTCTTCCCACGCCGCGAGCTCTTCGTCGTCGAAGGCGTTGCCGAGGGACAGCATCGACGCGAGGTGCTGGTGCTTGGTGAGTGACGATTGGATCGGCGCGCCAACACGGACTGTGGGTGAATCCGGCGTCCTTAATTCAGGAAATTCTGCTTCGAGATCCTGAAGCTCGCGAAAGAGCTTGTCGTACTCGCGGTCCGAAAGGCGCGGCGCGTCGAGAACGTAGTACTCGTGAGAAGCGCGGTTAAGCGTTTCCCTCAGCTGCGAGGCTCGCTTGTCCAGACTGCCGGGGCGGGATGTGCTGTCCTTCTTCGTTGGATCCATCCAGGTCGGCTTCGTTTCCGGTGTGCTCGTTGAATTCGGGACTGTCAAATCGCACGACGCGATTTCGGCCCGTCTCTTTTGCGACATACAGCGCATCGTCGGCGGCCTTCAGCATCGCCTCGCGTCCCTTGATCTTCGGATGCGGCCATGAGGCCACACCAAAGCTCACGGTCCGGTTCAGCGTACCGCCTTCGTACGAAAATGTATGCGCGTCAACCTTCTGACGCAGCCGTTCGGCGAATGTGACCGCTGCATCGAGCACCGTTCCGGGAAGCAACAGCAGAAACTCTTCACCTCCGTATCGCCCAACCCTGTCGATCGCCCTCGCTTCCTCTTTCAGGATGTTGGCGAACTGTTTGAGGACCTCGTCACCTGCCTGGTGCCCAAACGTGTCGTTGACCTTCTTGAAATGATCGATGTCGCACATCACGACGGAGATTGGCTCGTGCAGTCTCAACGAGTGCTCGAACATTTCGTGCAGCCTCTGCTCGAGCGCACGCCGGTTGTCGACTCCCGTCAGTCCGTCGGTCAGCGAGATGCGAAGGAGCTTGTCGTTCATCTCCGACAACTCTTTTTCGCGGTCGCCCAGATCCTGTTGAAGCTTCTTGATTCTGAGCAGTGATCTGACCCTCGCCTCGAGCTCGGCGAAGTTGATCGGCTTCGTCACGTAATCGTCGGCGCCTGCCTCGAGGCCTGCGACGATTCTTTCGGTCGAGTCGAGAGCAGTCTGCATTATCACCGGGATGAAGGGCAGCGCCGGGTTGGCCTTTAGACGGCGCACAACCTCCAGCCCGTCCATGTCCGGCATCATGACGTCGAGCAGGACAAGGTCCGGATACCATCGCGAAACGGTGTCCAGGGCTTCCTGGCCGTTCATCGCCCCTTCGACTTCATATCCGCGCGACTCCAGTCGAGCGCGCAGTACTTCCACGTTGTCTTCGTGATCGTCGACAACCAGGATCTTCTTCTTTGTGCTTGCTGCTGTCGAGGAATCAGTGCCCATTATTGCGGCCGAGAAACCGCTGAACTTCGGCGACTACGGCACGCGGCTCACAAGGCTTGGCGAGATATCCATCGCACCCTACCTCGAAAGCCTTCTCACGGTCCGACGCAAGCGCGTGCGCCGTCAGCGCGATAATGGGGATGTGCTTGGTGGCAGGGTCGTGCTTAAGGACCTGGGTTGCCTCCCAGCCATCGATTATCGGTATCGATATATCCATCAGGATGAGGTCAGGGTGTGACGTTCTGGCCTTCGATATTCCTTCTTCACCATTCCACGCTTCGGTTACTTCGTAACCAAAGTGCTTCAGGATGGTTGAATAAACGATCCGGTTGTCTTCATTATCCTCAACAAGCAGAATCATCTTACCAGACTCGCTCATCTTACCTCGCATGGGTATTGCAATCTCATCGAGTGCAAGCAAATACCTTACCACCCCCTCGCTTGAATGAAAAACACTGCTGAAAACCATGGAGCCCGCTCCCGGCAGCCCGCCCGCAAGCCGCGTGGGAAGTCGTACAAATCAATCCCGAACGTCCGTTCGGTAAGCCTTCTGGGCATTGGAATGGTGATCGGAGCCGTCGTCGGGGCAGGGGTCACCCTGCTTGTCGCCCCCCGAAGCGGCCGCGAGACGAGAGACCTGCTGAGCTCCCGCGCCGGCCGCCTTGGACGGGGGTCAGGCGTGTGGCTGAAGCTCGGGAAGGAACTTCGTCGGGCGGCTGCCGCAAAACGCAAGCAGCTCGAGCGCGAAGAAGCCCGGGATCGGGTGAGAAGCCACAGCGCCGCCCAGCCTGCGGAGCCGGTCTAGCGGGCTAGCGGATCGCCGCCAGCTCCCCTCGCGCCTCATCCTTGTAGTGGTGGTCGTTGAAATCGGCCACGGTAAGCCGCAACACCGCCTCGAGCTCGGCTCGCTCGCGGGACGAGTCTCCGGTATCGCGATAAACGCCGGCAAGATCCAGATGATGGACGATTCGGTCAGGATCGTCAGCCACCGACTGCTCCATGTAACTCCGTGCCCCTGCCCAGCTTGCTGTTCCAAAGACCTGCCCGCCGAGGAAGTTCTTTGCGATCAGCCGGGTGATCCCGCTCAGCCGCATCACTTCAGCATTCCACATCCCCATGACGTGGAGGCACCCGGCGTATTTCGGGTCGAGCCTCAGGCATTCAAGCGCCTGTGAGCGAATCTCCGTCGCATATTTCACACGACCCCGAGGGCTCTGGGAAAGCGCAGTCTTCCCAAGAGCGCGCGCAAGCGCAAAATGCCCTTCCGGGCTCACCGGATTGAGAACGAGTGCCCTTCGCGCGTATTCTTCGGCGGTTGAGAACACCGCGTTTTTTTTCGAGGCGTCGGGCGAGTATGACGCGATGTCGACCGCAGAGCGCGACGCTTTCCACAAAGCTTCGAAGTTCCGGGGATCCGCTGCGAGGGCGCTTTCATAATGAGAGAGAGCACCCGTGGCGTTCAACGCCACGTAATCCCTGTCGCCTGCAACGACATGTTCGGACGACGATTGTGCGGGCGCTGTTCCCGCGGCGAGCACGAGAAGAAAAGCAGTTAAGTGAAATCGCATTAGACGACGGAGATTGAGTTGATCCAGCGTAGGAATACCGCAGCCGCAGAATGATCGTTCCCCGGCTGATAGAGCGAAAGCGAGATGGCGGAAGACTCGAGCCTGGTGAATGGCACGAGTTGATCCAGAGTTACGCGACGAACGGAATTCCCGACTACCAGATATCCGCTCTCCTCATGGCGATCTTCTTTCGCGGACTCGACCGTGAGGAAATGAACGCCGTGACCGATGCGATGATCGACAGCGGTGCCCGGCTCGATCTATCCCATCTGACGATCCCGCGGCTGGACAAGCACTCGACAGGCGGCGTCGGCGACAAGGTGTCTCTCATCCTGGCTCCGCTGATTGCATCACTTGGCGCAGCAGTCCCGATGATGTCGGGAAGGGGACTCGGTCACACCGGAGGAACGCTCGACAAGCTCGAAGCGATTCCAGGCTTTCGAACCGATCTCACGCTCGACGCCGCACGCAAGCAGATCGACAGGATCGGCTGCGCGTTGATCGGACAGACAAACGAGATAGCGCCGGCCGATCGAAAGATCTACGCGCTTCGCGACGCGACGGCGACCGTTGAGATTGTTCCGCTGATCGCTGCGAGCATCATGAGCAAGAAGCTCGCTGAAGGGCTGACGGGTCTCGTGCTCGACGTGAAGGAAGGATCGGGAGCGTTCCTTCCCGCGGCAGAGCGCGGAATCACCCTCGCGAAAGCGATGATACAGCTCGGCGAAGATCGCGGTTGTCCTGTCGTCGCACTAGTAACTGCGATGGATCGGCCGCTTGGCAGGGCGTGCGGCAATGCGATCGAAGTGAAGGAATCGATCGATGCCCTGCGCGGCAACGGCCCGGACGATCTCATGGAAGTCACCTTCGCACTCGCCGCCGAAATGCTGCTGCTTGGCAAAATCGCATCTTCACACGAAGACGCGTGGCGCCAGATGCGCGGCGCGATCAGCTCGGGCAAGGCGCTCGACAAGTTCAGACAGATTGTCGAAGCGCAGGGCGGCGATCCGCGAATCATCGACGACCAGTCGATTCTTCCGGCCGCACAGCTGACGGAGAAATTCGTGGCACCGCGAGACGGATTCGTCCGCGAAGTGACACCGAGAACGATTGGCTACGGAATAATCGAGATCAGAGGCGGACGCCGGACGATGGAGGATACCATCGATCCCGGCGTTGGTTTTGTCATCGACGTAAAGCCAGGTGATCCGGTTCGGCGCGGAGATCTTCTCGCTACGATTCACGCGCGCGATGAAGCGGGCATTGCCGCGGGAAGAAAAGTGCTCAAAGAGGCGATTCCAATAGGGGACGAAGCAGGAACGTGCCTTCCTCTCGTCTCTCGCCGAATCACTTCTGCCGGAGTCGCCCCGTGGATGAAGCCCGCAGTCTGAGGTAGCCCGCCTCAGCAACCATACCTACATTGTCGCCATGACTGACCTGAGCGAGCGCGAACGGAAGTTCAACGACGAAGAAGTCGCGCTGATCATCAAGCGCGCAGCCGAGTTGCAGCAGACACAGCAGATCGAAGCTGAGCCGTCGACGGCGCTGAGCCTGACCGAGATCGAGCAGATTGCGCGTGAAGCCGGCATCGATCCCAAGCTGATCAGACAGGCAGCGCACGGTCTCGACCGTCCAGCCGACACCTCCCGGCCTTCACCATGGCTCGGCGCGCCGACACGACTCGTGTTCGAGAGAGTGATCGACGGCGAGATTCCTGCCGAGGACTTCGAGCCTTTGATCAACGAGATTCGCCGGACCTTCGGCGACAACGGAATCCCAAGCGTTCTCGGCCGGACGCTCGCGTGGACGTCGAGCTTCCAGGGCGGACGCCGCCGCGGTTACGGCAGGATGATCAACGTAAACGTCGTATCGCGAAGCGGCGTGACGACGGTCCGAGTCGAGGAAGAGCTGCGAAATCTCGCTGGTGGATTGTTTGGCGGACTCGTTGGCGGCGGTGGTGGTGGTACCACCGGTCTGTCGATCGGAGTTGGAGTGGGCGTATTCCACTCTGTTAGTGTCGCGGTAGCGATGTGGGTCGCCGTCGCCGGCGGCTTTTATACGCTTGCGCGCACGATCTTCAGCAACATGGCAATAAAACGTGAGCGAGAGCTCTGCGATTTGACTGCTCGGCTCGAACAGCAGATCAACGATTCCATTTCATCGCGCGTACACAAAGGCAGCGAGCCTGCCATTGCTGTAGCTCCGTCGCCGGGCGATCGCAGCCTGGCCGCGGGTCCGGAGCTTTCGGTTTCCCGGTAACAAACGCCCGCTATACCAACACATCAGAGAGGCTTCATGTCCCGATCATCGTTTGTCGCGCTCGCGTTGGTTGCAACTGCTCTCGCAGCTCCGGTGCAACCTGTGCGCGCCCAGACATTTACCGTAACGAAAACCAGCATCGGTGGGGAAGGCGGAAGCGACTACATAACCGCCGAGCCTGGAACTGGCCGCGTGTTCGTTCCTCGCGGAACTCACGTCATGGTCATCGACGGACCAACGGGCAAAGTGCTCGGAGACATTCCCAATACGCCGCGCGTCCATGGAGTCGCGCTCTCTCCGAAGTCGAATCATGGTTTCATCACAGCAGCGGGCGATTCGACAGTCACGATGTTCGATCTCAAGACGCTGGTTCCGATCAGGAAGATCAAGATTCCAACGGGTGGCCTCGACGGAATCGGTTACGACGACTTTTCGAACAAGATCATTCTCGGCAACCATAGTCGTCCAATCGGAACCGCCGTCGCACTCGATGGCGCCACGGGCGATATCGTTTCAACTACAGAGCTCGAGGATAACGGAGCCGAAGGAATCGTGAGCGACGGCAAGGGAAAGATCTTCATCAATCTCGAAGGGAAGAGCACGATTCAGGTCCTGGATGCAACGACGATGAAGGTCGTTGCGTCGTGGCCGCTTGCACCGTGCGAAGGGCCGACGGGGCTCGGCATTGATCGTCCGTCAAACAGGTTGTTCGCCGGGTGCGGCAAAACGTCAGTGGTAGTCGATGCTGCGACCGGCAAGGTCGTGTCTTCATCGACTAACGGCGACGGCGTCGATGCGCTTGGATACGATCAATCGCAGAAGTTGATCTACATCCCGGCTGGCCGTGATGGCAACGTCACCGTTCTGCACCAGGACGGTCCGGACAAGTACACGACCGTTGCAACAGTGGAGACAATGCGCGGTGCAAGGACCCTCGCTGTCGATCCGGTCAGGCACATGGCGTATCTGATCAACCCCGAGTATGGCCCCGCTCCGGCGCCTGCGCCTGGCTCACCGCCTCCGGCACCTGGATCGCGGCCGCCGCGCGGCCCAGTCATCGCAGCGTGGTTCATCGCCATCAGTCACTGATCGCATTGTTCGTGTAACGAAAGAGGGCGCCTCTGTTTGAGGCGCCCTCTTTTCGTTCACGTCGTTGCAGGTGTTGTCTGCTTTTGTCTCGATTGTCGCCAGCTCAGGTAGAACAACGCGGACTCGAGCACCAGCGGTCCGGCGATGATCAGCATCCAGTTCGGATGTTCGAGAGCGTTGGCGGCGTAGAAGATTGCCCCGACGAGAAAGATGATCGCCGCAATCCCTTCGTGCTTCCAGCCGATCAATACGGTAGCGAGCGTGATGATCGATGGAACGAGACCCATCATCAGGGCAATGATCGTCGCGAGCACGCCGCGATAATCAGCGAATGCGTCGAGTGCAAAGAGGCTGAGGAACAGAGCCAATCCCAGGCCGACAACGCGGGGCGCCCACAGCACGATATCTCGATTCGTGAACCTCATCCGACTCCCCCGAAGCGACAGCAGCCTGTCGCGGTTCTCTGATGGGCCAGCAGGAGCGCTGGCTTCATGAAAGTGCTGCGGGTGCAGATAACGGTCTGTCAGCGAACCACCGCAGACTGCCGGCGCCTTTCCCCTACGCCGGCAATGTCTGCGAATGCGTCAGATATCGAGATTGCTCACGAACTTCGCGTTCTGCTCGATGAACAGTCTCCTCGGCTCCACTTCGTCGCCCATCAGCGTCTGGAACGTCTGATCAGCGAGGACTGCGTCTTCGAGAGTGACTTTGAGAATCGTGCGTGTCTCCGGATCCATCGTCGTTGACCAGAGCTGTCCGGGATTCATTTCTCCGAGTCCCTTATAGCGCTGAATGCTGACTGAGCCACGCCCATCGCCGTTGCCGAGTCGCGCGACATACTCATCGCGCTCCTTCTCATCGTAGGCGTAGTACTCGTCCTTGCCCTTTGCCACCCGATAGAGCGGTGGCTGCGCGATGTACACGTAGCCTGCGTCGATCAACTCCGGCATCTGACGATAGAAGAACGTCAGCAGAAGAGTTCTGATGTGCGCGCCGTCAACGTCGGCGTCGGTCATCAGAATGATCTTGTGATAACGGACGTTCTCGACCGTGAACTCTTCCTTGATGCCGGCACCGATCGCCGTGACGATCGTTCTGATTTCCTCGTTGCCGAGGATCTTGTCGATGCGCGCGCGCTCGACGTTGAGAATTTTTCCGCGAAGGGGCAGGATTGCCTGTGAGGCACGATTACGCCCCTGCTTGGCCGATCCGCCGGCGCTGTCGCCTTCTACGAGATAGATCTCGCAGAGCGCGGGATCACTGAGCGAGCAGTCAGCGAGCTTTCCCGGAAGATTACCGATGTCGAGCGCAGACTTCTTGCGCGTGAGGTCACGAGCCTTTCGTGCTGCCTCACGCGCTCTCGCTGCGGAGACTGCCTTCTCGATGACGATGTTGGCGACTCTCGGATGCTCTTCGAGATATGCGCCGAGCATTTCGTTGACGACCGACTTTACCGCGCCCTCGACTTCGGAGTTGCCGAGCTTGGTCTTGGTCTGGCCTTCGAACTGTGGCTCACGGACTTTCACCGAGAGCACGGCTGTGAGACCCTCGCGAACGTCGTCGCCGCTCAAGGTAGTGTCGCCGCCCTTCTTCGTGGCGTTCTTCGACGCATACGCGTTGATGGTACGCGTGAGCGCCGACTTGAAGCCGGTGAGGTGCGTGCCGCCTTCGTGCGTGTTGATGTTGTTGACGAACGAGAAAACGTTCTCGTTGTAGCCATCGTTGTACTGGAACGCGAGCTCGATTCCGACGTCATCGCGATCGGTTTCGATGTACACGATCTCGTTGTGTAGCGGTTTCCGCGCAGAATTGAGATAGGCCACCATTTCGCGCAGCCCGCCCTTTGCGAGGAACAGCTCGGCCTTCTCCTGTCCCGCGCGCTCGTCGCTGAGACGGATCTCGACGCCCTTGTTCAGGAATGACAGCTCGCGCAGGCGATTGGCCAGCGTGTCGTAGTCGTACCGGAGCTCGGTGAAGATTTCTGCATCGGGCTTGAACCAGACCTTGGTTCCCGTCTCGCGAAGCGGAACCTTGCCGAGCACGGTGAGCTTCGTTCGCGTGTACCCGCGAACGAAATCCATGAAGTGCTCCTTGCCGTCGCGTTTTACCCAGACCTTGAGCTGCTCGGAGAGTGCGTTTACCACCGACACGCCGACGCCGTGAAGTCCGCCCGACACCTTGTAGCTGCTCTTGTCGAACTTTCCGCCGGCGTGAAGCACGGTGAGTGCGAGCTCGACGCCGGGCATCTTTTCCTCGGCGTGGAGGTCGACGGGGATTCCGCGGCCGTCATCGATGACAGTGATCGAGTCGTCGATGTGAATCACGACTTCGATTCGCTTGGCGTAACCCGCGAGCGCTTCGTCGATCGAGTTGTCGACTACTTCATAGACAAGGTGATGAAGGCCACGCGATGAAGTCGATCCGATGTACATACCGGGCCGTTTGCGTACAGCCTCGAGGCCCTTGAGTACCTGGATTTGTTCCGCATCATAACGCTGCGGCTCATCGATTGTCGGAGTCTTCGCCATGTAGTCGGATCAGTCGAAAAGGTAGGACCGAATATAACCCGAAACCGGGTTCGTCGGCAGCTTTGATAATCTAACGCCGAAAGGGGATTTACGCAACGCAAATATTGCATTGTAACCCGTTGATTAATAACGACTTAACGGCGTAACTGGAAACGGATTTTTCGGACTTTATCCCGACCCTCCCCCTTGTTCAGGGCAGCCAGCAAATCTGGCTCCATCAGAGACAGCTCATTCATCCACGAATGCGTGCTCACGGCGACGAAAAGAGTGCCGTCCGGAGTGATCGAAATTGGCTGCGTCACGGACGCGATCTGAGGTCCAACCACGTTTGGCCAGTCAACCACCGCCTCCGCCTGCTCGACTCGCCTGGCGAGGCCACGGCGGCTCAGGAAACCATTAACCGCCTCGGCGATGGTGACCGGTTTGCGGCGCTTCTCATTCATGAGCGGCCTCCAGTGACAACGCCGCCGCGAATCTGGCGACGCTCGAGCTCGAGAAGCTCCGGCGGGATGTCGCTCTCGCGAGGAACTACAAGAATTGTCTGACCGAGTCCAGCTCCGCGAAGAAGCTCCAGAATGTTCGCCGATCGATGAACGTCGAGCTCCGCGAATGGATCATCGAGAAGCAACAACGGAGAGAGTCCGCGCGACTCTCGGAGTGTTTCACCTTCGAGCATTCTGAGAGCGATAGCTGCAGTTCGCTGCTGACCGGCCGATCCGAATACGCGCAGCTCACGACCGTCGAGAGTGAGTGTCAAGTCATCGCGATGAGGTCCCGAGTGAGTGATGCCGCGACGGATGTCGTGCTTGCGCTGCCTCTCGAACGCGTCGCTCAGCGCACGAGAGGGATCAGATTCTTTCGCCGCTGCGCTTGTGTATGACATCCGTGCATCACCTGCCTCGCCTATCGCTGCAGTCAGCCGAGCAAAGTTGTCCCGGTTTGCGGCAACCCATGCCGCTCGTTCGCACAGTAGCGTTGCCCCATGCTGTGCGAGCGCGGGCTCCCACACTGCGACGCTCGAATCGTCATTCGTTCGTGCGGCCTCGCGCAACGCAGCGTTACGACGGGCAAGCGCGGCGCGGTAGTTCTGAAGCGCCGTGAGATAACGGCGGGATGATAACGCGAGCAGGAGATCGAGAAATCTGCGGCGGTCAGCAGGAGGACCCGCGATCAGCTGAATGTCTCGCGGTGAAAACATCACTGACGGAAGCGATCCGAACGCATCACTCAAACGCGCTGCGACCGAGCCGTCCTGCGTTACGCGCTTGTTCTTTCCCGCAGTCTCAAATCCGACTGACATCTCGTGCACATCGTCGGTCGAAGCGCTGGTCGAAATGAAAAATCCCTTCGCGCCGAATCGCACGAGATCCTGATCTCTCGCGCCGCGCGCGCTGCGAAGGATCTGCATGTAGTAGATGCTCTCGAGCAGGTTCGTCTTTCCCTGACCGTTATCTCCGATGACGGCCAGCCCTGACTCGGGAATGTCGAGGTCGAGCTTCTCGAAGTTCCGGAAATCGCGGCAGGAAAGTCGCCGCAGCCAAACCCGTCCGGCCGTCACCTACCCTTGAAAGCGGGCGCTCGCTTCTCGAGGAACGCCTTCATCCCCTCGGTCATATCCTCCGTCGCTGCAAGCAGACCAAAATGGTTTGCCTCCAGGACCAGCCCTTCATCGAGCGACATCTCCAGCCCGTGATCGATCGCTTCGATACACAGTGCAACAGCCAGCGGTCCGTTGGCGAGAATCGTGTTCATCATTTCGAGTGTCGCGGTCATCAGATCATCCGGTGGAACGACTTTGTTCACCAGTCCGATCCGATACGCTTCCTGTGCATCGATCATTTCAGCGGTAGTGATCAGTTGAATCGCACGGCCTTTTCCGATGAGTCTCGAGAGTCTTTGAGTTCCGCCGTAACCCGGACACGTTCCGAGCTTCACTTCAGGCTGGCCAAACTTCGCTTTCTCTGAGGCGATGCGGATGTGGCACGAAAGCGCGAGCTCGCATCCTCCGCCGAGCGCGAATCCATTGACCGCGGCGATGACGGGTTTGGGCGAAGTCTCGAACCGGCGGAAGACGCTTTGGCCGTTTTGCGCTCTCGATTTCGCAATTGTCGGTGTCTGACTCGAAAGCTCGCTGATGTCGGCGCCCGCGATGAACGCGCGTCCAGCACCCGTTACAATCAGTCCAGCGATATCGTCACGGGCTCGAACTTCGTCGATCGCCTGTCCGAGCTCGGCGATTGTGGCGTCGTTGAGGGCGTTCAGCTTGTCGGGTCTGTTGACCGTCAGCGTCGCGATGCGGTTCTCAACCGCGAGAGTCAGA
>JADGQR010000147.1 GCA_017881685.1 Gemmatimonadaceae bacterium | reverse complement strand
AGATCGATCGCATCGACTCTCAGTCGTTTCAGCGAACCCTCCGTAACCGCTCTGATATTCTCGGGCCTGCTGTTTAGGACCTGCTGCTTCGGATCGGCACTGAGGTCGAAACCAAACTTCGTCGCTATCACCGCCTGGCCGCGAAACGGCTCAAGCGCCTCGCCAATTATCTCTTCGTTCTCTGCGCCGTAGATCTGCGCAGTGTCGAAGAACGTCACGCCACGCTCGAACGCCGCCCGCACCAGCGCGATTGCTTTCTCTTTATCAGTCGCCGGACCGTAGCCGTGGCTCAGCCCCATCGCACCGTAACCAATGGCCGATACCTCAAGCCCGCTCGTCCCAAGTTTCCGTTTCTGCATTGTTGTCTCTGTTTCAATTATTCGGGTTTGCCGAGGCCGACGCTGTGCCGGACTTCGAGCTCAGCCGTTCGTCAGCTTCATGGACTGTTCGGGCAAACGAGAACCCTGCACAGCAATACTCGATGCGCCATCATCGATCTCGCTCAAATCCTCGGGAGTGAGCTCAACGTTCACGGCGCCAAGGTTCTCGTCGAGACGCTGGATCTTCCGTGTTCCCGGGATAGGAACTATCCACGGCTTCTGCGCGAGCAGCCACGCCAGCGCGATCTGAGCCGGGGTCGCGTGCTTACGCTCGGCCACCCGTTTCAGCAGAGCGACGAATGCGAAGTTTGCCTGCATCGCTTCTGGAGCGAAGCGCGGCTGTACCGTGCGAAAGTCCGTGCTCGCGAAGGTCGTCTTCTCGTCGATTTTTCCGGTGAGGAATCCCGCGCCAAGGGGCGCCCACGGTACGAATCCAATTCCAAGTTCTTCACACGCCGGCAGTACTTCCGCTTCAGGATCGCGCGTCCACAGCGAATACTCGCTCTGTACGGCAGTGAGCGGCTGGACTGCGTATGCCCGCCGGATTGTTGCTGCGGAGGCTTCGGACAGACCGAAGTGCTTCACTTTTCCTTCGCCGATCAATTCCTTCACAGCTCCCGCGACGTCCTCGATCGGAACGTTCGGATCCACGCGATGCTGATAGAGAAGGTCGATGCTCTGGACCTTGAGCCTGGCAAGGCTCGCATCTACTACGGCTCTGATGTGCTCGGGACGACTGTTCAGGCCCCCGCTGCGTGCGCCAGTCTTCAGATCGATGTCCCAACCAAACTTTGTAGCAATGACAACCTTGTCGCGGAACGGCGCGAGCGCCTCACCAACGAGCAGCTCGTTCGTGAACGGACCGTACGCTTCGGCAGTGTCGAAGAACGTCACGCCGCGTTCGTATGCCGCACGCAGAATCTTCACACCTTCCTGTCGATCGGTGGCCGGACCGTAGTTTGAATCGAGCCCCATGCAGCCATACCCGATTTCCGAAACTTCGAGATTTCCCAGTTTTCGCTTTTTCATTTTCTGTTTCCTGTGACCGTGATCACGAGCACGGCGCTTTTATTCGAGCCGATGGCGGTGTCTGGCATGGAAGGAATCAAACAGCCTCACGACCTTTGATCTACTTGACAACGATTCACAAGCTGATAAGCTGAACTTATCAATGCCCAATGACTTGGATGGTCTCGAAATCTTCGTCGCTGTCGCGGAAGCGAAGGGCTTCCGCGCCGCGGGCGCGCGACTCGGAATCAGCGGATCGGCCGTCAGTCAATCGCTGCGCAAACTCGAGGAGCGTCTTGGAGTCGCACTCGTCCAGCGAACCACGCGAAGCGTGCACCTCACCGAAGCTGGTGAACGACTCTATTCAGAAGCCCGACCGGCACTCGACGACCTCAGGACCGCTGTCGCCGCGATTGGCGAGTTCGGCGATGAGCCCCGCGGCACTTTGCGCATACATGTGGCTGTCGCCGCCAACAATTTCCTGAGCGGACCGCTCATTGCTGGATTCATCGCCTCGCATCCGTACGTCAAGCTCGATCTGTTCTTCAGCGACGAGCCCGTCGACGTGGTAGCCGAGGGTTACGATGCCGGCGTTCGACTCGGCGAGGTGATCGACCGTGACATGATCGCAGTGCCGATCTCAGGCGACATTCGCCTGATGGTGACTGGCGCGCCGTCCTATTTCGCGCGGCGCGGCAAGCCGAAGCACCCGCGCGACCTGATAGAGCATGACTGCATAAACTGGCACCCGACGCCGACCGCACCCCCGTACAAGTGGGAGTTCACTGAAAATGGCCGCGATTTCGCGGTGGATGTTCGTGCGCGCGTGCTCACGAACGATCCGGCACTTAACATTCGCCTCGCGCGTGCTGGAGCGGGCCTGTGTCTGGCCGACGATCGCATGCGCGACGATGTTGCCAGAGGAGACCTCGTGACGGTGCTGGACGAATTCTCGACGCCGTTCCCAGGCTTTTACCTGTACTACCCTGAGCGCAGGCAGGCGTCTCCAGCGCTTCGTGCGCTCGTAGACTATCTGCGCGACGCGAGAAAATCCGGCGGCCAGCTACATGCATCAGGTCGATCGCATCTCACAGGAAAACGATGACAAAAATCGAACAACCTGAGACTGCCCGTATCCGGGAGCTCGGACGATCAGTGTGCGAGCTCATCCTTGCCAGGAACAACGTTGGACGGCTTGCATTCTCATTCCAGGACCACGT
>JADGQR010000146.1 GCA_017881685.1 Gemmatimonadaceae bacterium | reverse complement strand
TTCCCCGAATTCACATTGTATGCGGCGAGGCAGAGCTCCATTCCGTGCGGCGTATGTCCACCGGCCAGAACCATCGCCGGCTTTGCCGCGTCGAATTCACGCTTGAGCGCAACGAGAGTCGCGACATCGACTCCACTTTCCTGCGCTGCCTGCTCGGGAGACACTCCACCGCCACCGCCGAGCATGTGGACGATCGCCAGCTCGGAACCTGATTTTGCGTTGATCCACTGATCGGCGTTCAGACCTGTAAGTGACCGACGCGGTCCGACGTAAATGAGCCGCGGCGCGGTCTCCACTTTGGCGCGCGCATCTGCGAAGTCGAGCTGGTGCTGAACACTCGAGCCCCAGCCATCGAGGAAATCAGCGCCGAAAGAGATAATCAGCTTTGCCGCACTGAAATCGAGCTTCGGCCACGACACTCCGAGAGAACGCCGGTTCGCTGCAATTGCCGCGAAGTCCGCGTCGGAGTCGATGTTGAGCGCAGCCGGCATGCCCAGTCCGGCAAGCCATGTATTGAGGAAAGCGGGAAAACTTCCCGACTCATGCCGATTGATGAATACGGCGTTCGCAGCACCGGCGCGATTCTCCGCCAGTTTCTGTGCGAACACCTTCAGCGCTTCGTCCCATGTCGTCGGGACGAGCTTTCCACCGCGACGCACCATCGGTCCGCGGTAGCGATCCGGATTATAGAGACCCTGTAGCGCCGCCTGACCGCGCGCGCAGAGAGCGCCGCGATTCACGGGGTGCGAAGGATTCCCCTCGAGCTTGATCGCGCGGCCATCACGTGTCTCGGCAATTATTCCGCAGGATGCAGAGCATTCGCGGCAAGTCGTTGCGTAATACGTCGAAACGCCAGGCACCGTCTCGTCTGGAGAGACTAGATACGGAATCAGCTTTTCAACTTTTTCGGACGTGCAGCCGACCATCGTGGAAGCCACTGCAGTGCCGGCGCCGAGAACCTTGAGGAAGTCTCGGCGCTTTACGCCGGATGCTTCAGAGCTCATTCCGGCGCTCCGGATTTCGTTTTCAATGTATTGCTCATCAGTAGTGGCAGGTCGAGCAGTCGTAGCGCGCCTTGAACGGTGGATTGGAACGGCCGACGTGACAGTTGATGCACCATCCCATGTTCAGCGAGTTCTGCTGATATACCTGCTTCATGTTCTGGATCTGGCCGTGGCACGTTTGACACGACACCCCCGCATTCACGTGTCGCATGTGAGGGAAGTGAACGTACTCGGGAAGCTTGTGAATCCGGACCCATGGAACTGGCTGCTTGCGGTTCCAGTATCCGGCGAGGAGCTGCGCGCCTGGCTTGGCGGGCGACACAACGGTGTGGCAGCCCATGCAGGTGCCGACTGCCGGCAAGCCCGGATCAGGGGATTTCGTAGCCGAGAAGTGGCAGTAGACGCAGTTCATCTTGAGGGTTCCGGCGTGCACGGTGTGCGGAAACGCGATGGGCTGCGTGGGACCGTTGCCCTGAGACGACGAAGCTCCGGCATAGGCCGAGAGCATGGCGGCAGCGGCAGCGATTGCGAGGAAACCCGGAACAGCGAGCCATTTCCTCTTCGTTTTCATCTGCAATTAGGCACGTAAAAAAGGCGAGTTATTTGGTCGGCTTTGTGAAGAATTTCACAAGACATACACGGCGGGAAAAATGGTCGCGCGAGAATGTCGCCGCAACCTGTCAGTCATCACTTTTTTCGGCGACGACCGCGCGGGTCAGGCAAAATTTGAACGGATTCCGAATTCGAAGAACGAAGGCATTGCGACAAGCGAGGATTGAGGAGCCTCGTACTCTGGGCTTTTATGGAAGTATTGCCATTCCGACAAGTGCTCGGAGAAGAGAAAGGGGCTGCAAAATGGCAATACTTCCATAGGAGCCCGGCGTACGAGGCTCCTCAATCCTCTCACGGTATCCTCCTGCGTTTGCAATGCGGGTCAACCTTCACCTCGCATTTTTCTCTCTCGCTCGAGAGTACGCACGACCTCAATCGCCATCGCACGGACGAGATCCAGCTCCCGCCCATCAGGTGCGGCACGGTAGATCAGAGTTCGCAACGACCGCATCACATGCTCGTCGTTGCGAGTCTTGAATAACTCAATCTCAGCCAGGGCTTTCCGGGCATCAGCGAACAGCAACTCGAGCTGAGCACTCGACGGTGGATCCGCGACTTTCCTCGGAGGCGCGAGCTTGCGCGTCGCGTCATCGGCTGACAGATGCAACTCGTAAAGCGCGATGAGCACGGCTTGAGCGAGATTGAGCGAAGCGTGTTCCGTCGTCGGGATCGTCACGACAGTATGCGCGCGATCGAGCGCTTCGTTGGGCAATCCCTTGTCTTCCCGGCCGAAGAGAAGTGCGACGGGGCCGCCCTCCGCAAAATCCAGCAGGTCGCCTGCGCACTCGCGCGGCGAAAGGATCTGTCTCTTCGCCGCCCGGCGGCGTGCGGTGAACCCGGCGACGCGCACGCAATCCGACAGGGCCGCGTCGAGATCGTCGAAATGTTCAATCGCGTCGATCAGCTCCTGCGTGTCGTGCGCGACACCCGCGAGGCGAAACGGATCATACGCCACCGGGCGAACGAGACGAAGCCTCGAGGCTCCCATGTTCTTCATCGCGCGTATCGTCGCGCCGATGTTGATGGGATCCTGAGGCTCGAACAGAACGACCCGAACTGCCGACAGTCGGGACTCGTTCATGAGAATATTGCCGGCTCCCCGCGCCTTCGACTTGCTGCGCAGGAAGCCGACAAGATCTTTTCTGTCAGACTACAGGCCGTCCGGTGACCAGGCGGTAAATCACAACGATGACAGCGATGACCAGAAGAAGATGAATCAGTCCGCCACCAACGTGCATCACGAAGAAGCCAAGAATCCACAGGATCAGCAGAACCATCGCGATCGTCCAAAGCATTGACGAATCCTCAGTAAAGGTTGGCCCGCGACTCCGCGGTTGCATCACGGTACTGGCAACAGTCGTACCGCGGCGGAGTCATTCCATCTCGTTTTCTTACCGTGGAGCCCTGTCTACGAATTTTGCCGGCTCCCGCTTCGCCTGCTGATCCTCGTGCATCGCCTGTCGTCCGAGGAGAATTCTCGTCGCTCTTATGTCGTGACCGATGTCGATCAACAGAAGCGCAAGATCTCCGCTTCCGTAAAGCAATCCGGCGAGAACGACAAGTCGGCTGATTTCACCGAGGAGTGTCGGAATGGCGGTTGTTCCCTGCGCCACCAAGCCCGTGA
>JADGQR010000020.1 GCA_017881685.1 Gemmatimonadaceae bacterium | reverse complement strand
GTCGGTCAGCGAGTGACGGCAGCCGTAAAGGTTGTCGAACTTCGACTTCGTGACTGAGTCGTTGACGTTGATCGCGCAGAACAGGAGTTGTCCCGCTTCCATCATCTGATAGAGGCGATGCACTCCGGTCGTCGTCTCTTCGGAAACACCGCGGAGATCCTTCGACATCGTCGTCCAGCGGCGTGGACTTTTCTTCAGCTCGGTGCGCAGGAGGTCGAGAATGACGCCGTATTCTTCTGAATCCTTCAATTCGTCGTGATCGGGAACTGCACCCGTCTTTTCGAACTCGACACCTTTGTGCACGAGCAGTGTTGCGTCGCCACCGTCATCTAGAAGGAGATTCGGGCCTGACCCGTCGGGCCAGACGAGCGCCTGGTCAGTGCACCACCAGTACTCCTCGAGCGTCTCGCCTTTCCAGGCGTAGACAGGCGTGCCCTGCGGATTGTCGATCGTTCCGTTCTTGCCGACGACGACAGCCGCTGCGGCGTGATCCTGCGTCGAGAAGATATTGCACGAAACCCAGCGGACGTCGGCGCCGAGCTCGGTCAGCGTCTCGATGAGAACGGCCGTCTGAATGGTCATGTGCAGTGAGCCCATGATCTTCGCGCCGGCGAGCGGCTTCTTGCCCTTGTATTCGCTGCGAAGCGCCATCAGGCCCGGCATCTCGTGCTCGGCCAGACGGATCTCATTGCGTCCGAATTCGGCGAGGGAGATGTCGCGCACCTTGAACGGCGAGCGATTGCCGGTCACTGCGAACTGCGGTGCAGTGCTCGCCTTCTTGGTGGTGCCTGGAAGTTCAGCTACGGTCGTCACGATCTACCTCGATAATTGGTGAAATGTCGGAACTGCAACTACTAACTACACAACTACACAAAAGCCGTTTAACTACGATGCACAGATGAAAATGATGACTACAGAATCACTCTCGCTTCGCGACAATTTCTCTTGTCGTTCCGGCTTTTGTATTTGCTGTTAACAACAAAAAAACAGGAACCATCGGTCGGAGAGCTGCTCATATCTGCACAGATGCATCAGCCGCGGTCATCATTTTCATCTGTGCATCGTAGTTAAATGGCAGTTCTGCTGTTCCCTCTGTTTGCTTTCGCGCGACTGCGGCAAATAGCGACGGCCCCTTCGCCGCCTCATCTGCCGGAAGCGGATGATACCGTCCGCCGGAAATCCCGGCGGCCTCGAACATCTCTGTAATCTGCTCCTCTGAGAACCCGCTCCACACATGTCCCATCTCGTGGAGAAGATTTCCGCGATCGTGGGGCATCATGTCGACGATCAGAAGCCGTCCACCTGGCTTGAGAACGCGACGCGCTTCCGCGATTGCCTCGGAGGGCTCAGGCACGTAGTGGAGCACCAGAAACAACAGAGCCGCATCGACCGAGCTATCGTCGATCGGGAGCGCTTCCAGTCGACCGCTTCGAACATCCACGTTGGTCATCGCTGCGAGCCGACGACGCGCCGCAGTGAGCATCGCGGCAGAATCATCGATCGCAATGACCTTGCCCACGAACGGCGCGATCGACTCAGCGAGCTGTCCTGTCCCGCAACCAAGATCGGCGACTGTCCACGTCTCATCGAGAAGGCCGAGGAGGCCAAGGAGGTCGGCGCGGTTGCCGAAGAGCTCGACGCGAAGCCGATCCCACTGGCCAGCGGCAGAAGAGAAGAATTTCTGAGACTTGCTGCGGCGATGCGCGAGAACGGTCTGAACCCGCCGCGTGTCCTGCGCCGTTGCAGGCGTCGCCGCGACCTGTTCGCGCACGATATGCCACACCTTCCTGCTCGCCGGCTCGAGCTTCTCGGCCGTTCTGTACCGACGGCTGGTGCCGTCGGGGCGCGACGTCACCCAATCCTGGTCGGACAGGGCCTTGAGATGCCGGCTGACGGTCGATTGCGGCAGCTGGAGTACGGATCTGATTTCGTTGACGGTAAGCTCATGCCTCTCCAGCAGGAGCAGCATTCTGCTCCGGATGGGATCGGCGAGTGCGGTCATGCGCTCGAACAGGGGAATGGGCTGGGTCAGTTGCATCCGTATATCCGGATATAAGGATATTATAGGCCCGATTGCCAGTCAAGTGGGCAGGAGGCTTGAACGCTTGTATAAGACTTGGTTTTCGGGGATATTGCCAAGACCCAGAGAGTCCGGAGTTTTCAGCCCGGAGTGATTGAGTTCCGAGTTGGGAGTGCAACCAGGACTCAAAACTCAGAACTCGATAACTGTCCACTGACGACTCCGGACTCTCTGGGTTTACTGCGTCTCTCTTCGGCTCAACATGTCCTTCGAATCAAACCTCAACCGACTCGAACAGATTGTCTCTCAGCTCGACGGCGATCGCCTCGATCTGAACGCGTCGTTGAAGCTGTTCGAGGAAGGAATCGAACTTCTTCGAAAGGCTTCGCTCGAGCTCAACGAGACCGAGTCGAAGGTCAAGGAGCTCGTCGAACGCGCCGACGGAGTTCTGGAGCTTCGCGATCTCGGAAGCTGAAGGGCTCTTGTCTGCGCCCCTGGCAGGACGAGCGGATGTCGAAGACGCCATCGCCGGGATTTGCAGCGACAGAGCAAGCGAGATTCCCGAACCTGTTCGGTCAGCAGTCAATTACGCCCTGACCTCAGGCGGCAAGCGCCTCCGCGGACTTCTCGTCATCGCCGCGTATCGAGCGGCTGGCGGCAAGGGAGACGCATCGGGACTCGCGGCCGCAGTCGAGGTCATTCACGCTTACTCGCTGGTCCACGACGATCTTCCGTGCATGGACGATGACGACATGCGCCGCGGCCGACCGTCCACACACCGGGTTTTCGGAGTGCCCGCGGCGACTGCGGCCGGAGCTGTCATGATTCCGCTTGCCGCGTGGGCCGCGCATCGTTCCGCAGTCGGTCTTCGGTTGCCCAGCGATGCCTGCTGTACGATAGTTAAGGTATTGATGCAGGGTGCCGGCGCAGGAGGAATGATCGGCGGTCAGCTGCTCGATCTCATGGCCGAGGGAAGGGAGTTGTCGCGGGATGAGCTGGATGCGGTTCATGCAGCAAAGACCGGCGCACTCATCGCGTCGTCTGTGGAGATTGGCGGCGTTGCCGCACAGATCTCCGGACCCGGCTTCGACGCCCTCGGCAGTTATGGCAACCGTATTGGTCTGGCTTTTCAAATCATGGATGACGTGCTCGACGTGACCTCCTCTACCGACAAGCTTGGAAAAATCGCGGGTCGCGACGCCGCCCTGAACAAGAGCACGTATCCTGCTCTGTTGGGTGTCGAAGGCGCAGTTGAGAGAGCGAATAACCTGATCGACGAAGCCTGCACGGATCTGCGCTCGCAGAACCTTTTGAGCCCGGAGCTCGAAGGCCTGGCGCGGTTCATAGTTTCACGCAGTCACTGACAACGAAGAATTCATGCACACACTCGACGAAGTCCAGCTTCCACTCGCACTGAAGTCAATGACTCGCGACGAGCTCCGCGGGCTTTCGGCATCAATCCGCGAGCGACTGATCGAAGTGTGCTCGACGACCGGCGGTCACATCGGCGCCGGACTCGGCGTAGTGGAGCTTGCCGTTGCGATTCATGCCGTCTTCGATGCGCCGCGCGATCAGATCGTGTGGGACGTCGGACACCAGGGATATCCGCACAAGCTCCTCACCGGCCGCAACGATCGCATGGAGACGCTCCGCCAGGAGCATGGCATCTCGGGATTCCTGAAGCGCGCCGAAAGCGAGTTCGACACTTTCGGTGCAGGTCACGCCGCAACGGCCATCTCGGCTGGACTCGGCATGGCGACTGCACGCGACCTGAATGGCGAAGAATTCAAGGTCGTGTCGATTCTGGGCGACGGTGCACTCACGTGTGGGCTGGCGTACGAAGGATTGAACAATGCTGGCGCATCGGGACGCGATTTTATCGTCGTGCTGAATGACAACGAGATGTCGATCGCTCCCAACGTCGGTGCGATGTCGAAGTACCTCACGTCGATTCAGCGCAACCCGCTGTACAATCGCCTTCGTTCTGCGGTTGGGTCGGTGATGGAATCGTCGCCGGCGAAGTTCGCAGGCGTCGGTCACATCGTTCGGAAATGGGAGGAGAGCATGAAAGCTTTCCTCACTCCCGGCGTTCTCTTCGAGGAGCTTGGCTTCCGTTACTTCGGTCCGATCGACGGTCATGACATCGACGCATTGATGGATACGCTGACAGCAGTCAGAGATTTCACGGGTCCGCGACTCGTGCACGTCATCACACAGAAGGGAAAGGGATTTCCGGCTGGCGAGAACACCGAGAAATGGCACGCGCTGCCGCCGGGCCACGATCCGGCGACGGGCAAGCAGCTCAAGGTCTCGACGGCAAACGCGAATTACACTTCAGTGTTCGGGAAAGGCTTGTCGGCTCTCGCGACGCAAAACGAGAAGATCGTCGCCATCACTGCAGCGATGCCGAGTGGGACTGGAACCGGGACGTTTGCATCGGCGCATCCGGATCGCTTCTTCGACGTCGGGATTGCGGAAGGACATGCGGTCACGTTTGCTGCGGGAATGGCAACGCGCGGAATCGTCCCCGTATGCGTCATCTACTCGACGTTCCTCCAGCGAGCGTACGACAACGTCATCCACGACGTTGCGATTCAGAACCTGCCGGTCGTGTTCGCGATGGATCGCGCCGGGCTCGTCGGCGAAGACGGGCCGACCCACATGGGTCTCTACGACATCGCGTACATGCTTGCCATTCCAGGCATGACGATTTCTGCGCCAAAGAATGGTGCCGAAATGCTCGGACTGCTTCGCACTGCAGTCACGCACAATCATGGTCCATTCTGTCTCAGATACCCACGCGATGCGGCGCCGGACATCGTTCCGCCGATCTCGGAAATCGAAGCGGTTCCTTACGGCACGTGGGAAGTTCTCCGGAAAGGTGCAGGCTCGCGCGACGCGAATGGCGGAATCGCAATTCTCGCGACAGGCACGATGGTTCTGCCTTCACTCGCAGCAGCGGAGATGCTCTCCGATGAAGGCATCAGCGCGACTGTCGTCAACTGCCGGTTCATCAAGCCGCATGACGCCGAGGTGCTCGCTTCAATCGTAGCAGAGAACAAATACTTGCTTGTCGTTGAAGAAGGTACCGTCGTGAATGGATTCGGCGCGCACATGAGCGCTGTTGTTGCAGGGCTCGATTCTTCGGTGACAGTCATTGCGCACGGGGTGCCGGACGAATTCATCGAACAGGCCCCGCGCGCGAAGCAGCTTGCAAGCGTCGGACTCGATGCTTCCGGGATTGCCGCGAAGGTCAAGGGTCTGCGTCAGAGCGATGCACGGGGCGCGCGGTTGCGCGCCGGGTGATGCGTCTCGGCGTAATTGGTCACACCGGCTATGAAGGTCTTCCGGAGGTTCTCGACGGACTTTTCGCACTGGCACCACAGCTCGGACTTCAGCTCGAGTTCGAGCCAGAGCTGCGCGAAGCCGGAGGCAGAGGAAGACCGCTCGACGATCCAAAATCGATCGATGCGCTGATAACGCTCGGCGGTGACGGAACGCTCCTTCGCGGAGCGCGTCTGCTCGCGGGCGCACAGGTTCCGATCCTCGGAGTGAATCTTGGCCGGCTCGGATTCCTGACTACGTGTGGAACGGCCGATGTCGAGAAAGCCGTTCGTCTTCTCGCGTCGGGCGATTACGTAGCGGAAGCGCGCATGTGTCTTCGAGCCTGCGCCGTGGATGGCCACGGGTGCGAGCGACAGGAGTGGCTCGCGCTGAATGACGTGGTCGTTCACAAGGGCGGCTTCGCGCGCGTCGTGCGGTTAAAGATCACCGTCAACAATGATTCGATTGGTACGTATGCGGCCGACGGTGTGATCATATCGACGCCGACGGGTTCAACGGCTTACAGCTTGTCGGCCGGCGGCCCGGTTGTCGTTCCAACTGTCGAGTCGATCATTCTGACCCCGATCTCTGCCCATACGCTTGCAGTTCGTCCTCTCGTTCTTCCGCCAGACGCGGTTGTTGGAATCGATACGTCGATCTCGTCAGAGGAGATGATGGTTACGATCGATGGCCAGGTCGGCACGCACCTTGTACCGGGAGAAAAGCTCATGGTGCGGCGTGCGAAGTATCCCGTCTGCATTGTTCGTCTTCCAGGGACGAGCTTCTTCGAGAGGATGCGTGCAAAGCTCGGATGGGGCGACCTCCCGGGCCGGGACTAGCGGCTCATGCTGACCGAGCTTCGCATCAGGAACTTCGCGATAATCGAATCACTGACTCTGCCGCTGTCCGGCGGATTCAATGTTCTTTCCGGTGAAACCGGCGCCGGCAAGTCGATCATCGTCGGTGCGCTCGGATTCCTCCTCGGCGAGCGTGGAAGCTCCGATCTGATTCGCACCGGCGCCGACAAGGCAACCGTTGAAGGCGTCTTCGACATCAGCCAGTCGAAAGCAATTGGTACGATGATCGACGAGCGCGGAATCGAGACAGACGACGGCACGATCGTTCTGAAGCGCGAGATATCGAGTGCGGGTCGCGGCCGTGCGTGGGCGAATGGCTCACCGGTCACCGCAACCGTGCTTGGGGAGATCGGACGCGCGCTGGTCAATCTACACGGCCAGCACGAAGCGCAGACGCTGCTCGACACTGATTCGCAGCGCGTAATCCTCGACACGTTCGGCGGTGCGACTGCGCAAGCTGAGCTGGTTCGCGAATCATTCGCAGAGCTGTCGCGAATTCGTCGCGAGATAGCGCAGCTCAGCTCACGCCGCTCTGATGCAGAGCGCCGGGCGGATTATTTGCGGCACGTTACGCGGGAGATTGAAGACGCGAAGCTCACACCTGGCGAAGACTCGCGGCTCGAGGATGAAGCTCGCGTTCTCGAAAACGCCGATGAGCTTCGCACGCTCGCCGCGAACATCAGCACACTGCTCGCAGACGATGAAGAGAGCATTCTCGAGCGGCTCGGTCATGTCGATCGCGCGCTTGGTACTGTGCAGCGCGTCGATCCTTCCGCTGCGAATCTTCAGGAGCTTTATGACACCGGGTTCTACGCGCTCGATGAGCTGTCGCGCGCCGTCGCTGACTATGCTCGCAAAGTCGATCTCGATCCCGAGCGACTCGAAGTCGTCAGACGTCGCCGAGAACTGATCTTCGGACTCGTCAAGAAATACGGTCCGACGCTCGAAGATGTCATCGACACTGGAAGGCGATCGCGCGCCGAGCTCGATCTGGTGGACTCGGGTTCGTTCGATCTCGCTCAGCTCGAGACTCAGCAGAAAACAGCGAACGAAAAACTGATTGCCGCGGCAACTCGTCTTTCATCGCTCCGCTCGACGGCGTCGAAGAAACTTGCGAAGGCCGTTGATGGAGTGCTGCCGGATCTTGGAATGAACGGCGGACACTTCAACGTGATGCTGACAGCCAAGTCGGCGCCGGATGAGAACGGCGCGGAAGATGTGGAGTTCAAGGTCGCACTGAACGTCGGACACGATGCGCGTCCACTTGCGCGAGTCGCATCAGGCGGCGAGCTATCGAGAGTGATGCTCGCTCTCAAAACAATTCTCGCTCGGGCTGATTCAGTGCCGACGCTCGTCTTCGACGAAGTCGATGCCGGCATTGGTGGAAAGGTCGGGCTGCAGGTTGGTGACACGCTTCGGAGAGTCGCCGAGCATCATCAGGTGTTCGCGATATCTCATCTGCCGCAGATTGCTGCGCGGGCGCACAATCACATCGTCGTCTCGAAAGCAGCCAAAGGCGGCGTTACGACAGCTGATGTCGCCGTCCTCGAAGGCTCGACGCGAATCGTCGAGATTGCACGGATGCTCGGCGGCGATCCCGACAGCAAAGTGAGCCGAGAGCACGCGAAGGAGCTGTTGGAGACGGCGACGTCTTCGTGAAGATCGATCTCCCAAAGATTCCGTGGCAGATCACCGGGAATCACTGGCTTACGGTTCCCTGCATTCATCCTGGCGATGCATCGATTCACGCGATAAGTGCACTGCACGCGCAGTCACGCGCGGCGATTGAATTTGCGGGAAATGCAGAGTTCGTCGACGGACGTGGAGCGGCTCTCGCGCGACTGCTCATTGTCGTAGACGGAAAACAGGTCGAGCTCGGCAGCGAGGGTATCAACTGGGAGCGCGAGTCCGGCTGGCTTCCGACGTTCAGCTCGAAGGTCGGTGACCTGTCGGTCAAGGGGACGATCGTCGCACCGCACGGAAGAAATGCCGATGTCGCAGGGATTGTCGTCGCGATCACCGTTGAGAATCGCGGCTCAGCGAGCGTCGAGCTTGCTGTCGGCCTCACCGGAACGCTGGGCATCAGGCAGATGCGCGTTCGCACGGCGCGAGAGTTCACCGATGACAACTCGGTCTTCAAAACCGGTGATCACTCCGTGATACTCGAGGGGAAGAGTGCCGAGAGTCCAATCGCGCTCGCGATCGGCGGTGAAGGGGAGTTCAGCTGCGAAGTCGAGCACGGGGCCTCGCCGAAATGGACACTCGACAGAAAGCTCGAGCTCGGCGCAGGCGAGACGCATGATGCGGCGTTTCATATCGCCGCTGGTCCGGAGAGAGATGGGGCGGTCGCAGTGCTTGGAGTGATGCGACGCAGAGGCTCGCG
>JADGQR010000145.1 GCA_017881685.1 Gemmatimonadaceae bacterium | reverse complement strand
CGGCCGGCTCTTACGTCTGGACGGACCTGCGCCGGCAGGTGCCATCGCCCACGTTCCTCTACCTTCAGGTCTCGTTCGACATGCTGCTCGTTACGGCAGCTGTTCACGTAACGTGGTCGGGCGGTCAGTCCCAGCTCGCGCCACTCTACATTCTCGTGATCGCAGTCGCGGCACTTCTCATTGCGCCGGGCGGCGTCCCCCTTATCGCGAGCCTGGGCATCGTTCTTTACTTCGCCGATGCGATGCTTCTTCACGGTGGAGTTGCGGACGTAGCCCTGCTGATTCAACTCCTCATCTTCGGGATCGTGGCGCTGACGAGCGCGATGATTGCGGCCAAACTGCGCGCGGCTGGAACAGAGCGCGAAGCGATGGCGGCAGAGCTTGCGGAGTTCAGGCTGAAGGAAAGCGACATGAGACGATTGACCATGCGCGCCGAGCGGCTGGAGGGAGTCGCTGAGATGAGCGCTTCGCTTGCTCACGAGATAAAGAATCCGCTCGCGTCGATTCGAAGCGCCGTCGAGCAGTTGTCGCGAATACCTCGCGCAACGGAAGACGAGAAGATTCTGAGCGGCCTCGTGCAGCGGGAGTCAGATCGCCTCGCGAGAGTGCTCACCGAGTTTCTCGATTTCGCTCGCACGGGCATGACGCGCGTTGTCGAGCTGAACCTCGCCGAAGTTGCGCACAACGCCGCGAGACTCGTCAGCTCCCAGCCGGGAATTCAGCCGGGGGTCCACGTGAAGGAGTTTTTCCCTTCGACACCGATGCTGATCGACGGGGACGAGGACCTGATTCACCGCGCCGTTTACAATCTGTTGCTGAATGCTGCCCAGGCTTCTCCGCCGGACGGGGAAGTCCGAATCGAGGGCGGCGAGCTCGAGTCGCATCAGCTGCCGAGGGGCAGCAAGGAGTTCGGTCGCGGTGCCTACGCCATCCAGGTGATCGACCGCGGGCCCGGAATTGATCCCCAGATTCGTGACCGATTGTTCGATCCCTTCGTCACCACTAAGCCGGGGGGCAGCGGATTGGGGCTTTCCATCGTTCAGCGCGCCGTTCAGGCGCATGGTGGACTGATCACCGTGAGCGCACCCGGACAAGAGACGAGGTTTACGCTCGTCATACCGAAATCCGGATAGACCAGGGCGCAATGAACGAACAGGAAGCGCGGCCGACCGTACTGATCATCGACGATGAATCCGCGATTGTAGACACGCTGCGGATCCTTCTCAAGAACGAAGGATTTGCGGCGCACGTTGCATTCGGCGGCAAGCAGGGTCTCGATCAGATTGCGACCATTCGTCCCGACATCATCATCTCCGACATCAGAATGCCTGGTTTCGGCGGCATGGATATTCTCTCTGCCGCACGTGCGCAGGATCCCGATGTACCGGTGATCCTGATGACGGCACAGGCGTCACTCCAGACAGCGATATCTGCCGTAAATGACGGCGCATTCCACTACGTCCAAAAACCGTTTCAGAACGATGCACTCGTCGCGATCGTCAAGCGTGCCGCAGAAACGCGGCAGCTCAAGACAGAAAACCGCGCGCTGAAGAAAGAGATCCGTCGGCGCGATCAGGTAGACAAGCCGATCGGCATCAATCGCTCGTGGCTCGACATTCTGAACATCGCCGAGACAGTAGCGACGACGGACTCGACCGTGCTCCTGCAGGGAGAGTCCGGGACAGGAAAGGGAGTTGTCGCGCGATACATCCACCAGCTCTCGAATCGCACGAACGGACCTTTCGTTTCGATCAACTGCGGCGCTCTTCCCGAAAGCCTTCTCGAAAGTGAATTGTTCGGACACGTGAAGGGCTCGTTCACGGGAGCGGTGAAGGACAAGACGGGAATGTTCTCTTCCGCAGAGGGCGGCTCGTTCTTTCTCGACGAAATCGGTGAGACGACACCGGCCACGCAGGTGAAGTTGCTTCGCGTGCTCCAGCACCGCGAGGTGATTCCCGTCGGCGCCACTGAGCCGATTCCCATCGACACCCGTTTGATGGCAGCGACCAATCGCAACCTCGAGGAAGAAATCGCTCGCGGCAATTTCCGAAGCGACCTATTCTATAGACTGAACGTCATTGCCATAGAGATCCCGCCGCTGCGGCAACGACGCGACGACATTCCTCTCCTGACCGACGCGTTTCTCGAGGAGATTGCAAAGAAGCGCAATGAGCCGAAGAAGAAGCTCACGCCGGAGGCGGCCGAGCAGATGCAGGAGTATGCGTGGCCTGGAAATGTTCGCGAGCTCGAGAACGCGATCGAGCGCGCCGTTATTCTCGCTTCCAATGGAACCATCCATCCGTCCGCACTTCCGGACAAGCTTCGGCTGCGAAAATCCGAGCCCCTGATGGCCGAGCGCACCACGAGAAATCCGTCGCTCGAAGCAATCGAGCGCGCGTACATCACCTGGGTACTCGGCTCCGAGGGCGGCAACAAGTCCCGGGCCGCGGAAGTACTTGGAATCGATCCATCGACGCTGCACAGAAAACTTTCGCGCTTCGAGATCGTTGCGTGAGCGGGGCTAAGGTCAGCGAGGCGCTGCGGCGCCATGCCGGCTGGATCATCGTTTTACTCGCCATAGCCGCTTCGATCTCCGGAATTCGCAACGGATTTGCCCTCGACGATGTTCACATCATCGTCGAGAACGACCGCGTGCATTCACTTGCGCATGCATGGCAGCTCTTTGGGCAGACCTACTGGCCACCGATCGAAGGGGCGAGCCTTTATCGACCCCTGACGATGCTTCTGTTCGCTGCCGAGTGGGTGATCGGAAGCGGATCTCCGCTGCCGTTCCACGCGGTGAACATCGTTCTCTATGCCGGGGTGTGTCTCGCGCTCTATCGTCTCCTGTGCGTCATAACCGACGAAAAGGTCGCATTGATCGCCTCTGCACTGTTTGCGGTTCATCCGGTTCACACCGAAGCCGTGGCCAATGTGGTCGGCCAGTCAGAGCTGCTGGTGGCGATTACGCTTTTTCTCGCAGTCGAGCGTTACATAAGAGCTAGGCGGTCTGGCAATGTAGGCTGGCGCGACGTTGCGACGATCTCCGCCCTCTTCCTGGTCGGCTGTCTGGCCAAGGAGCACGCGATAATTCTGCCCGGGCTTCTCGTCATTTCCGAAGTGTTGATCAACCGGGGGAAGGAGAGCTTTTCTGTCAGGATCAGAAAGTCGGCTCCGACTTTTGTCAGCCTCGCAATGGTTGCAATCGCGTTCGTCGCAGTCAGGGCAGTCGTCACTGGTGGATTCCGCGGCGGATCGAATGAGCTCTTCGGTTATGAGGCGTACTACGCAAGAGTGCTGACGATGCTGACGATCGTCGTCGAATGGCTGAGACTGTTTTTCTGGCCCGCGCAGCTCTCTTCCGACTACTCGTTCCCGCGAACGCGCGTTGCGACCGTCCCTGACATCGACATGCTGCCTGGTATTCTCGTCGTGGCTGGATGTGCTGTGCTCGCCTGGCGGGTGAGGCGGACGACACCAGTTGTGACTTTTGCATTTCTCTGGATAGCCGTAACGCTGGCCATTCCAAGCAATCTCATTCTTGTCACCGGATTCGTGCTCGCCGAGCGTACGCTGTTCCTTGCGAGTGCGGGCGTGACGCTGATGGTCGCGGTGGGGGTAGTCCACCTGTGGAAAAGCGCCGAATACGGAACACGCAATCTCCACCGAATCCTGGCGGCCGCAGTTGCGCTTCTGATTGTGGGCGGCATTGCCAGGAGTGCGACCAGAAATCCGGTGTGGCGCGACAATGAAAGTCTGTTCCGGCATACAGTAGAAGATGTACCGTTCAGCGCGCGCGCCCATTGGATGCTTGCCGAATATCTGGCGGAGACGGGACGTCCACGTGAAGGCGTCGATGACATGATGGTCGCGGTCGCGCTCGGCCGAAAGAATGATGGAGTCATGGTTGCATTCGCTGCAGATCTGCTTCAGGCTGCCGACATGTGTGGCCGCGCGATGTCGCTTTACAAGCGCGCGCTGACTATGAAGCCACGAGATGAGCAGCTCAGATACAACGCCTCGCTTTGTCTCGTGAAGCTCGGAAGGGTTGGTGAAGCGAGATCCATTGCTCGAGCTGGCATTCAGAAGAGCGGGGGAACTCCGAAGCTCGATCGGATGGTTGTGCTTACGGACAGCCTCGAGATGAGCCGACAGTCGGAAAAAGTCGCCACGATCCCGCGCTGATGGACCGCGAAGCGACTGCGCCGGCCTCTCGGGGGCAGGAATTCCCCCGCAATGCATTAGTGCGAAATGGGGCGATTGTCGTCGGCCTGCTTGCCATCGCTGCGTCGGTGACTGGACTTCTCAATGGCTTTTCGTTCGACGACGTACCGGTGATTGTAAAAAGTCCGGGGGTGCACACTCTGTCCCGGGCATGGCGTCTGTTTTTCGAGAGTTACTGGCGTCCGGAGTTCGGATCGTTCCTCTACCGTCCACTGACATCTCTGGCGTTCGCGATCCAATGGGTAGCCGGCGGCGGGTCTCCACTGGTGTATCACGCGGTGAGCGTTGCACTCTACACCGCTTGCGCGCTCGCTCTGTTGCGGCTGGCGCTTCGGATAATGCCGCAACGCGCCGCAATCATTGCTGCAGCCGTGTTCGCCGTGCATCCTCTGCACGTGGAAGCCGTGGCAAACGTGTCCGGACAGGGAGAGCTTTGGGTCGCGCTGATCGTTCTCCTGGTGGTCGATTACTACGTCGAGCTTCGCGCACACCGCCTGCCCGGCTGGCCTGACAATGCACTGATCGCGTTTGCGTACCTCATCGCGTGCGGATTCAAGGAACATGCGATTGTGCTGCCAGGCCTGATTGGTGTCGCGGAATTATTCGTGGTGAATGACACACGACGACTTTCCGAGCGCTTCCGTGCTCTGCTGCCGCTCATACTGTCGATGCTGGCTGCGGCGATCGTGTTCGTTTTCGCTCGACATGCCATTCTTGCCGGAGTTGCCGACGACAGCACGAGTCCGCTGCTTCGCGGACAAGGTTTCAGTCCGCGCGTGTTCACGATGCTCTCGGTTGTGATGGAATGGGTGCGACTGTTTTTGTGGCCTTCTGATCTATCTGCTGACTATTCGTTCTCGCGGCTGCGGGTCTACACCAATTTCGCTCCGGTGATGATTCCGGGGTTGCTCGTTCTTCTCGGAACCGCCTGGCTGGCATTTGCACTTCGTAGAACACAACGCGGTCTCACGTTCGGCTTGTCGTGGGCCGGCCTCGCGCTGCTCATTCCCAGCAATCTCATAGTGGTAACCGGATTCGTCCTGGCCGAGCGCACGTTGTTTCTCGCAAGCGTCGGCGTGGCGATCTTCATCGGCGTCGGCGTGGATCAACTGCTCGATGCGCTCAGCCGTTCGCGGTCTGTCACGCGTCATGCAGTGACCGCGCTTGTTCTCCTCGCACTCGGTGCCGGTGTGCTGCGAAGCGCTGCACGCAACAGGGTATGGCACGATAACGAGAGATTGTTTCGTCAGACTATTGAAGATGTTCCGTCGAGCGGACATGCACACTGGATGCTGGCTGCCCAGCTCTTCGACATGAAGAAGAACATGCCCGAGGCGCTGCAGGAGATGGAGCTTGCAGTGATGCTTGGCGGGGCCAACGATCGGTTCATGCTGGGTTACGCGGGCGATCTTTTCGCGACGGCCGGCAAGTGTGGCCAGGCACTTGTGTTCTACGCGCGCGCACTCGCCCTGGCGCCGCACGATGTTCGAGTGCGTCTCAACGCTTCAAGATGTCTCATGCTTGTCGGTCAGCCTGCTGATGCCAAAGCAGTCG
>JADGQR010000144.1 GCA_017881685.1 Gemmatimonadaceae bacterium | reverse complement strand
TTCCGGGCGAGCTCATCGGGATTCATGGCGGCTCGGCCGTCTATTTCTCCGACGTGAACCGGTGGCTCGCCGCTCCACTTGTAATGGCAGTTGCGGGTCGCATCGTTGCGCAGCGCTGGCAATTCGCCAGTGGTAAAGGACTGCGCTATGTGCGTCTCACGACTGTCGTTGCTGCTCTGGTTGCGATTCCCGTCGCGCTGACGATCGCGCTCAACGTCGGACGCGCAGTTCGAGGCGCTGTGCTGATGAACCTCGGACTGCGAAGAAATTTCTATGTCTACGCGGGCGTGTCGGCCGAAGGCGTCCGGCTGAACAATCCACACGTGCTTGCGGCCGGACTTCAGAAGGCGCCGGACTATTCGCTCATCTCGACATTGAGATCGCTCGACGCGCAGCCGCGCGAGTTCAAGGGACAGACGCTTCTGTTCATTCCCCAGGCCGATTCGGCATTCTGGAAGATCTTCAGCGAGCCGGACCGCTGCAGTTTCGCTCCACTCGTCGGACCTGCGACGTCGGGGATGGCGCTTCTCGACGGAATGCCGCCGGCGTCGTGCGATCTCACCGATCAGTACGGAATGCCTGTCTACACGCGTCGCACGACTCCGCAGAGTGCAGCCGACGCTGCGCCGCCCGCTCTCTGTGCAAAAGCGGCAGTCAAAGGATTCAAGCGGGTCATCGTGCTCCAGTCGAACGGCGACGGCACGTACGCGACTCCGGCAATCAGTTGCCCCGCCAGTCCGTAGCGTGAACGAAGCCGGCCGGACAGCCTGTCTGAATTCCGCTGTGAGGGCACAGACCTTCGCAAAAGAAGAGCACATCGTTCCGCTCGATGGTCTACGCGGATTGGCTGTGCTGATGGTGATGTTCGGTCATTTCTGGCTCGCCCAGAAACCAGTCAATGCGGTCGAGACGTGGACATACACGTTCGTTCAGAACGGATGGGTCGGAGTCGATCTCTTCTTCGTGCTGTCGGGATTCCTGATTACCGGAATTCTTCTCGAGGCGAAAGGATCGTCACACTACTTCAGAAATTTCTACGCGCGCCGGGTGCTGAGAATATTCCCGCTGTACTGGGGATTTCTGCTGGTGTACTTCGTGATCCTTCCGAGGATCGTTTCGCTCGATCCGGCGAGCCCGTTTCTAACCGCACCGGGAATGAAGCCGTGGTTCTGGGCTTACGCGTCGAACATGCTCGCGCTTGTTCCTGGCGCGGTGATTCCGCCGGGCCTCAATCATTTCTGGTCGCTCGCCGTCGAAGAGCAGTTCTATCTGATCTGGCCGGCAATCGTATTCGCAGTCAGCGCAAAGACACTCGAGCGAACGTGTGTCGGGCTGGTAGTCTTCGCGTTCGCTTTCAGATTGTTCCTGTTGACGACGCCGTATCACCACACTGGCGGCTACGTTCTCACGCCCGCTCGCATCGACACGCTCGCGATCGGTGCGTGGCTGGCCGTCATCTACCGTGATCCCACACGACGCGAGCGCGTCGAAGCCATGGCACCGCGCGCTTTTCTGGTCGCTCTCGCGGCGTTGGCAATCGCGAATCTTCCGGACCTGCGAATGTTCGGCTACCGCGTTTCGATGCAGACTGTTGGATTCCCTTTGCTTGCCGTGATGGCCGCCTCGCTCATATCGATCGGGACCGGAAAGGCCGTAAAGAACGCCGGTTTGAGAAAGCTCTTCGGGCGCCGTGTGCTCGTCGGTGCGGGCAAGTACAGCTACGCGATGTACGTTTTCCATCTCCCGCTCGTGATAGCGCTGGAAATGGCCGGACTTCACATGAAGACGCTATCGGGCGGCAATCCTCCGGGAATTCTTGCGGCACTGGCTTACAGCATTCTTCTCAGCATCGCCACCTTCCTCGTGGCTTTCGCCAGCTGGCACCTGTACGAGAAGCATTTCCTGAAGCTGAAGCACTTCTTCCCCCGCCGGGAGCATTATCTTCCTGCCCATGATCGAAACGCTGAAAAACGGTGACCAGCTTCTTGCCGTCATAGTCTCCCGGAAATTCGCCGAGCCGGGCATTCATTTCTTCACGCCAAACGATCTTTCGCAGCAGCTGGCGTACATGCGGCATCCGACCGGCAAGGTGATCGAACCGCACGTCCACAACGCCGTCAGCCGCAACGTCCAGTACACACAGGAAGTCCTGTTCATCAAGCGCGGCCGTCTTCGCGTCGATTTCTACGACAACGAGCAGACGTACCTCGAGAGCAGGGTCCTGGAAGCCGGCGACGTGATACTTCTAGCCACCGGCGGGCACGGCTTCGAAGTGCTCGAGGAAGTCGAGATGGTCGAAGTGAAACAGGGCCCGTACGCGGGCGACCAGGACAAGACGCGCTTCACCGGCGTATCGGCGGACCAAGTCACGATAAAAGGCTGACATCCAGGTGCAGCGCACTTGATCAACGGCAAGCGGGTGATGGTAGTCCTCCCGGCCTACAACGCCGGACGCACACTCGAGCGCACGATCTCCGAAATACCGAGGGACGTCGTCGACGACCTCCTGCTCGTCGATGACGCATCAGGCGACGACACGGTCGAAGTTGCAAAGCGCCTCCAGATTCCGTTTGTCGTTCACCCGATCAACCGCGGCTACGGCGGAAACCAGAAGACGTGCTACACGGAAGCGCTGAAGCGCGGCGCTGACATCGTCATCATGCTTCACCCGGATTACCAGTATTCGCCGCGTCTCATTGGCGCCATGGCATGGCTCGCCGCATCCGGAGAGTTCGACATCGTCCTCGGCAGCCGCATCCTGGGCAAAGGCGCGAGAGCAGGTGGGATGCCGTTCTACAAGTACGTCTCGAATCGCGCGCTCACTGCGGTTCAGAATATCCTGCTCGGCATCAAGCTGTCTGAATACCACACGGGTTACAGAACATTCACGCGCGAAGTGCTGGAGACTCTTCCGCTGCTCGAATGCTCCGACGACTTCGTGTTCGACAATCAGATTCTGGCGCAGGCGGCGCAGTTTGGTTTCAGAATCGGCGAGATCTCGTGTCCTACGCGATACTTCGCTGAGGCGTCATCGATCAACTTCGGGCGCTCTGTCGTGTACGGATTGGGCGTACTGGCGACATCCGCAAAGTTTCGGCTGCATCGGTCGGGGCTGCGCCGGTATCGGCTGTTCGACAAGGAAGGAAAGAAGCTGGAGACGCGCCCATCCTGATTGACGCCGAGCGGGAAAAGGACGAAGCGCCAACGCCCGTCCAGGTCTGGGGTCCGCTCGCCGCGTTCGCGGCACTGACAACCTTCCTCGCGACTCACCACGAAATGTGGCGCGATGAAGTGCGCGCATTTTCGATTGCCACGAGGGCAGCGAGCTGGAGTTCGCTCTTTGGTGATCTTCATCACGAAGGACACCCGGCGCTCTGGTACGTCCTGCTGCGCGCAGGATTCGCATTGACTCACTCGAACCTGGTGCTGCCAGTCCTCGCGCTGGTCATCGGAATTGCCATTGCGTACGTGGTCCTGAGGTATGCGCCGTTCCCGTTCTGGCTTCGCCTCCTCACGGTGTTCGGCGCGTTTGTCGGCTACGAATACAGCGTCGTGGCGCGCAACTATGGGATTGGCATCCTGTTGCTGCTCATCGCGTGCGTGCTCTTCCAGAAGCGTGACAAGCACGCCTTGCCGCTCGGAGCCGTTCTCGCACTGATGGCGAACACCAGCGTGCACGCCGCTGCGGCGAGCCTCGTGATCGTGCTCATCTGGGGGCTTGATTTCATCGATTCTGACAGGCGAAGCCGATTGCCTGGTGTCGGTTCGCTTGCGGGCATCGCTATCGCGCTCGCGGGCGCCGCATTGGCGATCTCGAGTGCCAGCCCCACAGCCGACATGAGCTACGCCCAGGCATTCCGTCAGCTCGACGCGGGCGGTGTGCTCGGATCCATCGCCATCGACCCGGGAAAAGGACTGAAAGGCATCTATATCAGTGGCCTCTGGCACTCGGATATCGCCGCAGCGGGAGAGCTGCCGTGGGTTCTGGCTGGTATCGATCCGGCAATGGCGTCACGGATTGTGGTCGACCTGTGCCTCCTTTGCCTCGGATGGGCGCTCGCACCGAGCAGACGCCATCTCGGTGCGGCGATCGTGGCTGTGCTCGGCTTCGAGGTCATGTTTCGCGGGGTCTATCCCGCCGCTCTGCGCCATCAGGGTATTCTGACGTTCCTTCTCATCGCCATCTGCTGGATCGCCGTTCTCGATTGGCATGCTGCGGGTGCATCAGCTTTTGCCCGACGGGTCGCGTTCGGACTTCTTCCGTTGATGGCCATTCAGACGATTGCGCTGCCTGTCATCCTCCGTCGTCAGCTTGTTCATCCGGCCTCCTCCAGCAAGGCGTTAGCCGGAGTGATCAAGGCCACCCCGCGTCTCTCGAACGCGATACTCATGAGCGAGCCCGACTACATGATGGAGCCGCTGCCGTACTACGTGCAGAACCCGGTCTACATGCCGAGACAGCGCGAGTATCACTACCGGGTGTATTTCGACAACGGCGGGCTCCGGCAGCGCGATTTCTCGCTTGGAAACCTTCTCGGCATTGCCGACAGCATAGGCTGTTCTACACGGCGGCCAATACTGCTTTCGATTGCATCTCCGGGCTTCCTGACCAAGTCGAGCGGGGAAGTCCCGGGCGTATTCCACGGGTCGCTGTTCCGATGGAGCGCCGAGGACAAGGCAAGGCTCACTGCGACGGCCCGGCTCCTCGGCGATTTCGCAGGCGCCACAACGGACGAGAACTATCAGGTATTCGAGATCACCCCGAGGCCGGTTCCAGACTGCGCGGCCGGTCCAGTGGTGGGTCACTCTGACGTCCTCCTGAGGGGTCAGGATCGAGAACCCTTGCGGACTCAGGACTGACTGCCATCAACGATCGACAACTAATTGCGGGCCGAAGACCAGGGCGGATGAGTCCTTATTGCCCTCTTTTTTTACTTCATCGCGCGGCCGCGCTGGCGCGGGATAATCGCGAGAAGGAGTCGGCGCATTTCCTCAAGGCGATTCCGCTCATTCTCGATCCGCACTTAGTCGTTGATCGTCGATGGCAGTTGGTCCCGAGTCCGCAAGGGTCCTCGATCCGCAGTCAATGAATGGCCGGCTCCATCTCAAACTGCCCCCCTACTTCCGGTTCAAAAGGTGTCGCCTGAAGGCGCTCTATAGATGTATTTTGTAAGGATATGGCCGATAACCTGACCATGATTCCGGTTAATGAACCGGTACTCGATGGAAACGAACGGAAATACCTCAACGAATGCATCGACACGGGCTGGATTTCATCCGAAGGCCCGTTCATTCGCGAATTTGAGAAGCTCTTTGCCGCGCGCGTAGGCAGGAAGCACGGAATAGCGGTCTGCAATGGATCAG
>JADGQR010000143.1 GCA_017881685.1 Gemmatimonadaceae bacterium | reverse complement strand
GTCGACGACGTCAAAAGGTGGCAAGATGGCAATACTTCCATAGGAGCCCCAATACGACACACCTCAATCCTCGCAGAAAAATGGCAGTTCTGCGCTCATAAGTTTCATCTCAGCATCGAAGTTTGAACGGCAGTTAAAGAGCTTTCGACAGATAGAACTGCCGATAGCCCGGCGGATATCCCTCGAGAGTCCCGAACACCTTGTAGCCGCACTTCTCGTAGAACGGCCGCGCCTGATACTCGAACGTGTCTAGGTACGATCCGACGCAGCCTCTCGATCGCGCGTGCTCTTCCGCGGCCTTCATGAGCCCGAAGCCGTGGCCTTTGCCGCGAAACTCTTCTGAGATCCAGAGCTTCGCTACGTAAAGCCAGCGCCATTTGATGTGCCCCAGCAGTCCGCCGACGACATCGCCGTTTTCGTCGCGAAGGAGGACGTTGACCGGCTCCTCACCAGGGTCTCCGATGAAGCGGATGTTGAATTCGCGAAGACCGGCCTGCACCGTCGAGAGGTCCTGCACACACGCGCCAGTCTCGACGGTTATGCTTGTTGATTCAGTCATCGGCGGCTCACATCATGTGAACCATTATTTCGATCCTCGGTCAGGCGCAGGAACAGGAGGCGGCAGCTCCTCCGAGAATCTCCATGGCTCAGGTCCGTCGCGTGTGAGTGTCTTGTTCGCCAGACGTGCTCTCACCATCGCGATTGGCATCGGGCCACCCTGAAGCACCGCATCATGGAACGCGCGATCCGTCATCTTCCCTGAATCGACGAGCTCCTTGTGAAGTGCACGAAGCTCGAGCCCGCCGATCATGTATCCGATCTGATACAGCGGCGAGTAATCACCGCTGAACGAGCGCCTCACCTCACCCTCGGCGTTTGCTCTCTCGAAATCGACGGTATCGACAAGGAATTGAACCGCCTGTTCCGGTGTCATCTGCCCGAGATGGAACTTCATCGAGAAGATGATTCGCGCACTTCTGTGCATTCTCCAGAACAGCGCGCCCATTCTGTCTTCCGGAGATACCTGGAATCCGTGATCCCAGAGAAACATCTCCCAATACAGTGACTGCCCCTCATGCCAGAACGGAGTGCTGAAGAGCTGGCGGTGCGGATTGTACCGCGCCGCCATGAAGAACTGGAGATGATGTCCGGGATTCAGCTCGTGAAACACCGTCGCGTGCGAGAAATGCGGATTGTTTCCGCGAAGGCTCATCATCTTGTCTTCTTCCGACATCTCGTCGGTCGGATACGAGACCAGAATTTCTTCGCCGCCGAGGAAGAACGGAGCAACGCGCTGACGAGCTGGACTCATCATCTCCATGTTCCAGTCTTCCTTCGCAAGCTCTGGAATCGTGACCCAGTCGTGCTGGGCGAAGAATGACTCTGCCTGTCGCGCGAGATCGCGGATAAGGTCTGGCTGCTTGCCCGGCTCGACGTAGGTCTCCTTCACCTTTTCCATCGCGGCTTTCCAGTTGTCGCCGAAACCCATCTCCCGCGATGCCTTTTTCGCTTCGCTCAGGCTGAACGCGTATTCCTTCTGTGCGATCGCGATCAGCTCCTCGGGCGTATAGGGAATCATCTCGTAAGCGAGATCACCCTTGAGACCTTCCGCGCCGATTGGGTCACCGATGATCGGCCCCTGATTGGCGGCGCCGCTCGCCGTTGCTTCGCTCGATTTGAATCCGACAAGGCGCTCTTTCAGTGTCTTTGAGTAAGCGGCGAGAGATTCGTCGAGCTTCCTGTATGGATCCTTGTTCCACCAGGTGAAGAGAGGATCGTAGCCGTTGTAGTACTTGTTCCAGTCAGCGAGAGCCGAACGGATCTGATCGATGGTTTTCGCGCTGCGATTGGCCACGGTTCTCGAGACCTTTGGCGCCATCGGCTTCGGAGCGGCGCCTTTCGTTGTATCCAGCTTCGGAGGCGACTCGATCAACGCGCGCAGGCTGTCTACCTGTCTGGCGACCGAGGCGAGAACGGCGGCTGACGCCTGCGCGTTTACCGGTTTCAGGTCGCGCCGCGTGTCCTGAAGCGCGAGAAGCCTGTCGGCAAATGGAACGAGAGGCGAAGTCTCCGCGCGAAGCTTCTCCTGCCTGTCGATAAGAAATAGTTCATGCTTGAAATAACTATTCAGGAGCACGTAATCGACTTTGCCTTCCTGGCTCAGTTTGTCGAAGTCGATCGATTTGAGGTGACTGCTCCAATCAGTGTAGAAGGCCCTCAATCGAGGACGCTGCGCGGGCGAGTTGGGAGAATCGTAGCGCCGTTGGAGCGAGTTCAGATCTTCCGAGAAGCGCGTGACGACATCGGCCATCTCGCTCTGAGGTCTCGCGGCAAGCTGCGCCAGATCGGGGACGGAGTCGTTGTGGGCCTGAGCGCCGGCATTGACGGCAACGACGAGCGCGACTGCTACAACAAAAGAGCGTGTCATGGATACCTGCTGACGAAGGCGGCCGCTTGCGCCGCTATTATTGAAGGTCGAGGGGCAGAGAAAAGATCGATTACCGACGAGCGGAGCGAAAGACAACAACGTGTCAGACAGGGCGTACCGGGAGTGGCAGCAGGTTCCAGTCGAAGTCGCCGGCGAGACTTATCTCGTCGCGACAAAGCCCGGCGTGCCCGCGTACGGAAGAACCGACCCGGCCGCCGTGCTGCTCGGCCAGCACGTGCGCGTAGAACGTGGCGATGTGATCGTCTTCATGAACAGCGGCAGCGGCCTGGAGCCTCTCGTCGCCGCGCGACGCAGCCTCACGAGCCGGATCGTCTCAACGAACCGAAACATCGTTTCGATCGAGGCGGCACGGCGAACTCTTGCGGCTGTTTCCGGCCAGACTGTTGAGATAATTCCCGGAAACGGTGCGTCAGACATCGACGAAGCCTCGGCCAACACCGTCGTGATTCGAATTCCCCACGAGAAACCTGCACTGATCCAGCTTCTCTCCGACGCGTTGCGAATCCTGAAGATCGGCGGCACCTGCTACATTGCCGGCGCAACCAGGGAGGGAATCAAGACGGCGGCGAAGATTCTCGAGCGCGCCTTCGGCAATTCGACGCTTCTCGCATACGAGAGTGGCTATCGAATTGTATCAGCCACGAAGACCTCCAATTCTGCCGCTGACGAAACAGTTTTCGACAGCCCGTTCCTGCCTCGCGACGCATTTCGGGAGATCGACGCCACTCTGCGCGGTCAATCTCTGAAGATTTTCTCGCGTCCCGGAGTCTTTTCGTGGGACCATCTCGACGAAGCCACTCAGATACTGGCTGACCACGTAGAGATCCCCGCCGGCGCGTCGGTTCTCGATCTTGGATGTGGCAGCGGACCACTTGGCATCGTCGCATCGCGATTGTCCGGTGGCGCACCGGTCACAATGATCGATGCGGACGTCGAAGCCGTGCGGTCGGCAGTAAAGTCAGCCGAGGCGGCCGGAATCTGGAATTACAGAGCGATGCCGAGCGATGTTGCGAGTGCGGTGATCGGCGAGCAGTTCGACGTCGTCGTGACGAATCCTCCATTCCACGTCGGCAAGGAAACGGAGCTCAGCGTGCCCATGCAGTTCATCGACGATTCATGGGAAGTTCTTTCACCGGGCGGACAACTCTTTCTTGTCGCGAACAGGACGCTGCCTTATGAAACTCCGATCAAGAGCCGATTCGGCAACGTATCCAACGTTCACGACGGACGTCGCTTCAAGGTTCTGTCGGCGAAGAAATAACTAGTCCGTAAGAAGCTTCACCTCTGCAGGCGTAAGCTGTCGCCATACTCCCGGTGGGAGATCGCCGAGCTCGAGGTCGCCGATCGTCGTCCGATGAAGAGCGGTCACGTGATTGCTGAGCGCGGCGAACATGCGGCGCACCTGGTGGTACCGGCCTTCGGTCAACGTGACGCGAACGTGCCGTGGACCGATGACCTCGAGCTTCGCGGGTCTCAGTGGGGTGACATCCGATTCGAGCATCATCGTTCCACCCTCGAACACCTCGGCTTCCCTGCCGGTCAAATCCTCGGCGAGGTGCGCCTCGTAGACTTTCGGAAGATGTCTGCGTGGTGACGTGATGCGGTGATTGATTTTTCCGTCATCCGTCAGGAGCAGCAAACCCGAGCTGGCGAGGTCGAGGCGTCCGACCGGAGCCATAACGGGAGATCGCGACAGGAAGCGCGACGGCAGCAGCTCGTAGATGAGATGATTCGCGCCTTTCGTCGAGCAGACGTACCCGACCGGCTTGTGCATCATGAGCACGCTGCTCGGAGGTGGATCGGCAGGCTCGCCGTCGATCAGCAGATCGTCGTGCTGAAATACATCGCCTTCCGAAAGAGCAGTTCCATCGCGCCGCTTCAGCCGACGTGTCTGGAGCATGCGCATGACATCGCGCCTGCTCCCGTAACCCAGATTCGCGATGTATTTGGCCAGCTTCATCTGAGCCGGCATCCGGGTTTGCCTAGCCGGCGTTCTTCGACGATCTGCCCAGGGCGGTTCCCACGCCGTACAGAACCGCGCCGCCGACAAGCCCGACAGCGGCGAGCGTTCCGGCCATCCCCAGTTCCGGTCGCCCTCCGAAACGAACTCCGAGGAGTCCGATAATCAGAAAGGTGATCCCAAAGCCGAGGAAGATCGCTCCAAAACTTCTTATGGTGATAGCCATTGCTTAAGCCTGTTTGTTTGTGTGAGACAATTTACGCAAATCGCCGAAGCGAGCGCTCGCGGGCTTTCTGCGCCTCTACTTCGCGATTTCGCGGTGGAGAATTGACGATCATGGAGTGAACGAGCTTGTGTGCAGCCTCGTAGACCTCATCGACGGCCTGATTGAAAGCCGCCTCATTTGCTTTCGACGGCTTGGTCGTCCCACTCAGCTTGCGAACGAACTGAAGAGCCGACGCGCGAATCTCGTCGTGCGTCGCCGTGGGCTCGAAGTTCACGAGCACTTTGATGTTTCGACACATGGGATGGAATCAGTCGAGGTATGGGTAGTCCGGATCGGCGAGGCGGGCTGCGCGAGCCGTTGCCTCGGGGCCCGCAATTTCGCTGGCCAGTTTTATCAGCATTCCGCTCAAGTGCGCGCCGTAACGAAGTACCGAAGCTGCGCGCGATTTTCGCCCAAGCAGAAACGCGAGAAACGATTTGTCTGCTTTCTCGATGTTGCAGGCCGGACACGCGAGGACGAGGTTGTCGCGGCGGTCGTACGCTGTCTTTCCTTTGCGGGGCGTGACGTGATCGAGCGTAATGAGAGTCACGCGAATCCGTCGCTCGCAATAGGCGCAGACCGGACCGTGCGTAGCCAGGAGCCACTCGCGGGTTTCCATGTACGCGTTTCGCGACGTGGGCTGCGATGTGTGCTCCTGATGCTTTCGCGCTGGACCGCCGGTGCGGCGACGGCGGCGTGGGGAACCTGATGCCATTAATGAAAGATACAAAACGGCGATTCTATCGAAACCTCCTGAGCGGACAACCGTCGGGGAATGCCCTCAATCCTTACTGGTGAGTGCTGCGGGGAGAATTCCCTTTGCACCAAACTTCTCCCTGACTCGGTCCACTGCCTTTGCGAGCACCCGGTCGCGGTCAGTCTCGTCTGATTTCGCTGCACTCAGTGCGAACAACGCGAGCTGATCGGCCTCGGGATCCTGCGCAAGCGACGACAGCTGCACGCTCAACAACCTCGCAGGAACCCGTCGCGCCTTGCGCAGCTTAGCGAGTAGCTCTCGAGCTGCCTGAAGAATCACGCGATCGGATACGACGGGCTGCGGAAGTGTTCGCTGGGCCGACCGCGTCCTGAAATCCATATCGCGGATTCTTACGGTGACGGTCTGCGCGGTCAGTCCGTCGCTCCTCAAATCAGACGCAGCGCGCGTAACGAGGGCGAGCAGCTCACGCTCGATGTCCTTCTCGTCTCTCAGATCCTGTGCGAATGTCTCGTCGCGGCTGATGCTTTTCGCTTCGCCGTGCGTCTCGACCGGCGAGTGACTGATCCCGTGTACCCGGTCCCACAGCCATTCCGCTTCACGCGTCCCGAGCCATTGCTTCAGCGTTGGAACGTCATACTGAAGGACGTCAGGAACGAGCGTCATTCCGAGAGCCGCGAGACGCTCCTGAAACTTCGGTCCGATGAGCGGAATTTCGGCGAGAGCGAATGTTTTGAGGAATTCTTTTTCGTTCCCCGGCTCAACGATATGAACGCCGTTCGCCCCGGAACCGGGCTTCGGCTTCGCTCTTTCGACAGCGAGTTTCGCGACGAGTTTGTTGGTTCCTCCACCTATCGAGATCGAAAGTCCAGTCTCTGCCTTGACCGCATTCCGCATCCTGTGCGCGGTCTCGGCGAGATGCTCATTGTGATAGACACCTTCGGTGCCGCCGAGGTCGAGATACCATTCGTCGATGCTGGCTCCTTCAACCATCGGTGCGTATCGCTCGAGCACCCGCCGGATTTCCCCGCTCTTCACCGAACACGCCTTTCTCGGAACCGGCACGCACATCGCTTCCGGACAGAGTTTCAGGGCACGCGAGATCGGCATGGCCGAGCGTACGCCGAACTTTCGGGTTTCCCAGGAAGCGGAGCAGACGACGCCTCTGCTTTCGCGTGAGCCGCCTACTATTAGAAGTGGTTCTTTCCCCGCGCCCTCCGGATCGACCATGCGCGCCACCGCGACGTAAAACGCGTCGGCATCGGCGAGGAGGATCCGGCGTGGCTGGATCATGTATTCGTGCCGACGGCGAGAAGACGTTCGACAAGCCGCGGGTCTCCCAGCTTCTCGGCCGTTTCAGCAAACGACGCCGTCGGTCCGTTCCATCGAAGCTCATCGACGTTGGTAAAGAGTGGTGCGTCAACGCGCAGAGTCGCAAGCTTCTTGAACAGAAGCGCCGCAGCCTGATTTCCACCGAGTACTTCGGGCGGAAAATCCTCGATGTGGCCGTAACGTTCTATGAGCCGAGCGGCGGTTTTTGCTCCGTAGCCTGCGATTCCCGGATATCCGTCCGCGCTGTCGCCGACGAGAGCGAGATAATCGGCGATGAATTCCGGTGCGACGCCGAATTTTGCGCGAACGGCGGCTTCGTCTCGAATCTGGCCACTCTTTCTGTCCATCTGCACAACGCGGTCACCGACGACGCACTGAGCGAGATCCTTGTCGGGCGTCCAGATGCAGACCTTCTCTACACGCGGATCAGCTGCTGCGAGGTGAGCGGCTGACGCGAGTGCATCGTCCGCTTCGAGTTCGACCATCGGCCACGTCGCGACACCCATCGACATGAGCGCGTCCTCGAGCGGATGAAACTGCGCGTAAAGGACCGGCTCGATTCCTTCGCCGGTCTTGTAGTCGTCCCACAGGTCGTTCCGGAATGACTCGATGATGTGATCTGTCGCGACGCCGATGTGAGTTGCTCCGGTTTCGAGCATCTGGACCACAGTCCTCACTACCCCGAGTGCGGCGCCCATCGGTGGATCGACTTTCGCGCCGCGGCGAATACCGTAGAAGTGTCGAAAGAGCTCGTAAGTGCCGTCGATGAGGTGAACGATCATCGGCGGGTCTCGGTTTTCGGGCTTTGGCGCATTTTGAAAACTACGAAACGGCGTTCATCGTGCCCAACGTTTGGTCCAACCTTTCTCGCGCTCCCGACGCTCCAGCTACTCTGGGCGCGGTGATTCGTTGTATGTTCTGGACGACGACCTGGCTGCACCCATCGGACGTCGAGGAGCTCATGGCGCCGGTAAGCACATCCCCCAACGGGACGGAGCAATACCTGTGGGCGCGCTGGCTCTGGCTCCGCGCCCTCGGTCTGATCTTCCTCTCAGCCTTCTACTCGCTCGCGTTTCAGATTCGCGGGCTGATCGGCGAACAGGGAATACTTCCCGCCGATCAGTACCTGACGGTCGCTCGATCGTATCTCGGCCCCTTCAGGGCGCTGTGGTATGCGCCAACCGTGTTCTGGGTCAGCTCGAGCGATACAGTCTTGATGTCGGTTGTCGTTGCCGGACTGATCGTCTCGGCTCTTCTGACCTTCAACATCCGGCCACGACTGATGATTGGCGTGGCCGCGATTCTCTTCCTTTCGTGTATCGCGGCACTTCAGGACTTTTCTTCGTATCAGTCCGACGGCATGCTGATGGAAGCGGGATTCCTCTCGCTCTTCTTTGCACCACGCGGAACGCGTCCCGGACTCGGCGCAGCAGATCCTCCGTCGCCATTCAGTCTCTTCATGCTGCGATGGGAATGGTTCAGGATCTATTTCGAATCCGGCGTAGTGAAGCTCGCGAGCGGCGATCCGCATTGGCGCAATCTCACGGCGATGGATGACTACTACCAGAACGGTCCGCTTCCATCGTGGCCGGGTTGGTACGTCCAGCACTTGCCGCACTGGTATCACGCCGGGACAGTCATCCTGACCCTGGCTGTAGAGCTGGTAGCTGTGTGGGCCGTCTTTGGATCGCGACCGGTGCGCGTCGCGTGCTTCGCCGTCGTTACCGCGCTTCAGATCGGAATCATTGCGACAGCCAATTATGCATTCCTCAATTACATCGTTCTGGGCCTCGGCATTCTTCTGCTGGATGACCGGGTTCTTACTCGGCTCGGACTGCGCTTCGTGCCCGCGACGCGCCGCACGCTGGACGCCCGTTTCGTTTGGAGAAAGAAGATCGAGACTGGAATACTCGCAGTAGCGCTTTATGCAACAGTCGTCGCGTTCATCGGGGCGGGATTGCCATTGGTGCTGCGCTTCCCGAGTACCATCCTGGATCCGTTTAGAATCTCAAACGCGTACGGATTGTTCGCCGTGATGACTCCCGAGCGATACGAGCTCGAATTTCAGGGCAGTAATGACGGAACTTCCTGGACCGCGTATCCATTCAGGTACAAGCCGCAGAACATCTACGAGCGGCCAGGGATCTACGCGCCGTATCAGCCGAGGTTCGAGTGGAACCTGTGGTTCGCCTCGCTGGCGCCGCCGATGGAATCGCAATGGGTCGTCAGCGCGCAGCATCGATTGCTCGAGGGAAGCAAGCCGGTTCTTTCACTCTTCCGACGGGATCCGTTCAACGGGAAGCCACCGAAGTTCGTGAGAACGGTCATCTCTCAATACTGGTTCACCGATGCCGCCACGAAACGACAAACCGGCGCGTGGTGGCGCCGGCAATATCTCGGTGACTTTCTCCCACCCGACTCGGTCTCAATGAGGCCGGTGGTAATCCACTAGAAGGCGGAAGCTCTGATTCCTCTCGGAGTTCTGTACTGGCGCGCTGCATAGATGCCCGCGATCAATCCGCCGAGGTGCGCTTGCCAGCTGATGCCGATAGTGCCGGGCATGACGCCGACGATCATTCCGCCCCAAAGCGCGATCACGACGACGCTCAACGCGATACTCGCGAAGCTTCGAGCGAACCAGCCACTCAGCATGAGAAAGCCGAGGTAGCCGAAAATCACTCCGCTCGCCCCGATGTGAACCGAGCCCGGTGCGCCGACGAGCCACGCCATCAGTCCTGACCCGATCATCGAGATGAGAGTTACCGGGAGGAAATGCCGCGGATCGCGCAGCATCACGAGCCAGCCGAAGATCAGGAAAGGAATACTGTTGGAAACGATGTGAGCGAGGCTGCCGTGCAGGAACGGCGCGAAGAGAATTCCGCGGAGGCCGAGAACCGTACGCGGAATTACGCCCAGCCAGAGGAGTGCGCCGCCGGTGATCGTGCTGACGAAGAACACCGCCCACATGGCGAGGAACATCGTCAGAAGGATCTTGGTTTGTTCTTTATGGCCACCGTTTACGTTCATCTTCGTCTCAACCGGTCCTGGATTGCGCCAACAGATTCCCATGCAAACGTACGGTCGGCGACGACGCTTGTTTCACGCCCAGGGGTCGCACCTCCGTCCAGCGCGCGGAAGCTACTTGTCGACAATGACGGCGATCTTCTGCCACTTCCCCTGGTTGAAACGAAGAACGCTGAGAATGCAGCGGGTCGCATGTCCCGCAAGGATTGCAAGCCAGATGTCGATTGGATCGAGCGTACTTACCCGCCTGATGACGAAGCACGCACCGAGTGGGATGACAATCTGCGAGATGATGGAGATGTAGAAGGGGCTCTTCGTGTCGCCGGTTCCCTGCAACCCCCCGGTGTACGCGAGCGCCACTGACACAAGCAGTCCAGAGACGCTGAGCACCCGCAGCAGCTGCACGGCGATGTCCACCACGCCGGGCTCGTTCATTCCGAAGATGCTGAGCAGCAACCGCGGGAAAAACAGGAAGAAGAATCCAATGAATGCGGCTCCGCTGATGCCGATGCGTGCCGCTGCGTGCACCGCTTCTTTCGCCCGGTCTGGATTCCCTGCACCGAGGTTTTGCCCAGCCGCCGCGGAAGCTGCGCCGAGCAGACCGACTGACGTCCACGTGATCAGAGAGAACAGCTGCGAATACGAAACCGCGAACGCCGCCTGCGACTCGGCGCTCTTTGCAAGCGATCCGATGAACGCGAGCATCAAGAGGCCGCCGATATTCATCGCGATTCCCTGAAGGCCGGTCGGCAGACCAAACTTGAACAGCGACTTGATGATCTTCCAGTCCGGAGCGAAGCCGTGATGTCGCGGAAACCGCACGACCCATCCGCCATTCCAGAGCTTCCACAATGAATAGACACCTAGAATACCAGACGCGAGCGCGGTGCCCATCGCAGCGCCGGCAGTTCCGTACGCCGGAATCGGTCCGAGTCCCCGAATCAGAACGATGTTGAACGCGATGTTCATGAGCGTCATCGCTATTCCGAGCACCATCGGCGTTCGCGCGTCACCTGCTGCACGAAGAGCTCCGCTGAGCATGAAGAAAACGAGCATGCCGCTCGAGAAGATCATCATGATCCGCAGGAACGGCAGCGCCTGCGCCTGAACCGCGGGCGCGGCATTCACCATTCGAAGGAGTGTCGGTGCAGCGAAGATGCCGACCGGTGCGAGGACGCCGATTGCGATTGCGGCCGCGGTGATGAAGGCCTGATAGACGGTGCGATCGGCCATCTCCTCGTTGCCCGCGCCGACGAAGCGCGCGACGAGAACGCTCATGCCCGTGAAGACCGACATGATGAAGACGATGATGACGATCCAGATCTGATTCGCGACACCGATGCCGGCATTCGCCGTGTAACCGACGAGGTGTCCGACCATGATGTTATCGACGATGCCCTGAAGACCGCCGAAGACGTTCGTGAGCATCGTCGGCCACGCGAGCTTCCACACCGCCGGAAGAAGCGGTCCTTCAATTATCGAGCGGTCGTACCGCGACTTTACCTGAACCGTTGGCGGCTCACGAGGCGCGGGCGGATTTTCGAGAGGGGGTGCGCCGATATCTGCGACGGGCTGGGTCACGCCCTCAATCTGGGTCGAAACAGAAGATCCGGCCAATGATTTTATGTATGGTATTCGTGTACTCTTGCGTAACCGCCGGGTCTTG
>JADGQR010000142.1 GCA_017881685.1 Gemmatimonadaceae bacterium | reverse complement strand
TATGCACCTACTCGCTTGATCGAACCGAGTTCGTAAGTCGGGCCGGTTTCACCACCATCCCAAAGGAATCCTTTCCCGAGCACTTCCGCCTCGTAGCGCGTTACTCCGTTACCCGCTTCGCGCGCGTTCGGTGCGGTACCTCCCGTTCTGCCGGCGCCCGATGTAGTTCCCGAAATGCCGTGATTGATCGCGGTAATCGATACTGAGCTGGCGGCTCTCCACTTTGCTTCGATTTTTCCTGCGAGCTGCGTTGAATTGTTCTGTCCGGGAGGTGCGCGCGGTCCCTCAACGGATACATACGATGTTGCGACCGTTACCGGATTGTTCCCCGACCAGCCGGCATCGGTGTTCGAGTCTCCGAAAGTGACGATTCGAACACCGGCGGTAGCCATTGCCGTGAAAATGAGTGGACTTCCATTAAGACCAGCTTTAGTCGCAAACAGCGATTGGCCGCCTGGATCACCCATCACCCACTGGCCGAGAGTTGCGATTCCCTGCGAGTTCGTGGTGGCGTTTTCGCCGCTTATGGATCCGCCGCCGCTACGAATGCTGAATACCACGACAACGTCAGGAACGCCGACTCCTGCCGCGTCAGTGACTTTGACTGCCGGTGCGATTGGAACCGGATTCTTTGCCTTGACGTTCTGTCCGTCGCCGGCATAGATCGCCATTGCGACTGGAGGACCAGCAGTCGGGCCCGGTGGCGGTGCCGGCGGCGCCGGGGGTGAAGCCGGTGGCGGATTCGAGGGTGCAGGAATTGTTGTCGCTGTGGCGATGTAGATCAGCGGGCTCCCGGACAAACCTGTCGCAGCAGCAAAGAGCGAATTGCCTCCGCCAGCGCCGAGCGTCCAGCTGCCGACCGTTGCGATACCGGACGAGTCGGTTGTCGCGACTTCACCGGTTACCGACCCGCCGCCGCTGCGAATGCTGAACGTGACCGTTACGCCAGGGACCGGGACGCCCGCCGCTGTCGTGACTCGAGCAGCCGGACGAATCGGAACAGCCGTCAGCGGAGGTGCGGATTGTCCGTCGCCGGCGGCAATTGTTATTGTCGTCGGGACCAGCGGCGGTGCCGGAGGAGGTGCGGGGGCCGGAGGAGGTGCGGGGGCCGGAGCGGGGGCGGGCGCAGGCGCGGGCGCGGGAGGGGGAGGTGGCGGCGGTTGGGTCGCCGTCGCAGAGAAAGCGACTGATGCGCCGGATTCAAGCGTGGCGGTGACGGTGTTCGTTCCTGCCACGTTTCCGAGAACCCACTTGTTCGCGGCTGCGATTCCGTCAGCCCCAGTCGTAACGGTTGTCGGAGAGATCGAGCCGCCACCGGCGGTTACAGCGAAGGTTACGACAGCACCTTGTACCGCAAACCCGAACTGATCCGTGACTTTGACCGACGGTGCGACAGCCAGCGAGGTGCTGGTGTCTGCAGCCTGCCCGTCGCCAGCGACAATCGAAATGTTTGCAGCCGATCCGGGCGTAACGGATACGGTAGCAGAACCCTGCTTTCCTTCTGACGTCGCAGTGATTGTAGCGGAGCCAGGAGACTTGGCTTGTGCCGCGCCCGTCGCCGCATCTATCTGAACGACTTCAGGCGCCGAGCTGCTCCAGGTAACTGCTCGACCATCGAGCTGATTGCCGTCTTCATCCTTTATCGTCGCCGAGAACGGTGCAGCGTCACCGACTTTGATCGTTGACGTCGCGGGGCTGACTGTAACGGAGCCAACTTTCGCCTGCGCGAAGATGGCGTAGACTCCGCCGGTAGTGATTTTTCCTTGTACTGTTTTCGCGGTCAGGTCGACCGTGCTTCCGGGCACAGGTTCCCAGTTGGTAGTCGTTGCCTGATAAAGCCGAAGTCCCGACTCTGGAGACCCGAGAATTCGATTCGGGTCGTAATGAATCATCAGAATCGCTAATTGTCCAAGCTCTCCCTGCATTCGCAGGGCGACCGCAGTTCCCGGAATCAGCCGAGTGCTTGCGGCGATTGTCTGGGCCGCGGAGATCGTGATTCTGGAAGGTTGAGACACGGAAGCGGAGCCCACCGCGAGCTCGACCAATCCACCCAATGCGGAAATCTGGCTTCCGGCGGGGAGGATGATGCCGCCGTCATCGACCGATACGGCAACCTGCGCGGCAATCCCCTCGGACTGTGCGGAGACGGTTGCAGTACCGGCGCCTCTGGCCGTGATCAGCCCGTTCTCGACCGTTGCAACCGACGCAGCCGATGTGGTCCAGGTTATTGGTCGGGCGAGCGCGTTTCCGGCTTGATCTTTCGGGGTTGCGCCGAGCTGGGCGGTTTCGGATGGAACCAGCTCGACGGAATTACTAGACAGGGATACCGTCGCGACCGGGGGAGGCGAGACGATATCCCTGCAGCTCGATACGGCGGTGAATATCCCGGTTGCCGTGACAACGAGGAGAGTCCTGCTGTAACGCATTAAGCCGATGTCTTGAAACGAGGGGGTAATGCTTGAGGCTAGTGATTCACCTGAGCGTGCATATAACTAGCCACCAACTACGCGCCTCACAAGACCTTTTGTGGAAGGAACACATATGTGATGTGGAAACTCAAGCCACCGCCTCTGCCTCTATCGGCCCGGCTTCCTCGGCACGGGGAAAATACTTCTTGAGCCGAAGGAAATGCTTCTCGAACAGGTTCCAGCTCAACAGCGCCGCAATGGCGGTCAGGGAGGCCGTAATGAACGAAAACGCGATCACGCCCGGAATGTGCGAGCCCGCAAGCGTCGGATACCGATTCACGCCAAATCCGGCGTTCTCCAGGAACCACGCAAGCGGAAAGTGAAAGATGTACATCGCGTAGCTGTACTTGCCCAGAAAGCGCATGAACGGCGTTTTGAGAAAGCCGACGATTCGCGTTCTTGCGGACGCCGGATCGATGCTGAATACGATCAACGAAGCTCCAATAATCGCGAGCAGCGTGTAACCCACTGCCTGAATCAGAAATCCGGTCTGCAGCATCGATCGCGTTGGAATCGAGCACATGACGAGCCCAACCAATGCAGCGATAATGGCTTTCGGTGCGATTCGTCGAAGCCTGGGCCACCATACGGGATCCCGCACGAGGATCGCGAGCAGAGCGCCCGTTCCAAGCGTATCGAGGCGAGTCGGAGTGATGCGATATCCAGCCGTCGGATTGATATCGGTCGTCTGAAGCCAGATGCGCAGAGCGACACTGATGACCATGAACGCGAGGCAGGTTCTGACGAGTCCCTTTCGTGTCGTCAGCAGAACCACAGCCGGCCAGAACAGATAGAACTGCTCTTCGACCGCCAACGACCAGAAGTGAGAGAGAGGCTCGGGCCTCGGCCACGCGGGGAAGAGAATCTGGAGGTTCGACAGATAAGTCCAGAACCACCATTGAGAGACATTCCATCCGTCGAATGGACCGCCTGGTGCCGGTGGCTTGACGATCGGCAGTACCACGAAGAACAGAAAAAGAAACGCGTAGTAGACCGGAAAGATTCTGAGAACTCTGCGGGCGTAGAAGTTCCGGAAATAGAATGGCGCGCCCTTCGCTTCGAGCAGGATCCCGGTGATGAGGAAGCCAGAGAGAACGAAGAAGAGGTCGACGCCGGCCCAGCCGGTCTGCATCAGGGTTTTCAGGACAGTGTCGGCCGGGCCGCCGGTGTCAAAGCCGATCGCGAAGTGTCCAAGCATCACGATCAGGATTGCGAGTCCGCGTACTCCGTCGAGTCCCGGTACATATCCTTCCAGAAGCGGCGCGTCGGCCCGCTGATTCGTCATGACCCACAATAACCGCGTCGACAAGCCCGAGCGAGGTCACTGGCTGATCTCGCCCGCCTTTTGTTCGATGGGTACCTTACGTCATCGTCCGTTTGCGTGTGGACCGGCCGGCGGTCCTGCCCCACCCAGAGAGAATCAATGAGAATCAGTTTCAAATGGTTGGCATTAACCCTGTTTGCTGCCGGGTGCAGCTCGGCTCCGATAGCTTCGCCTCCGGGATCAATTTCGGCAGCAGGTGGTGTCGACCTGATCGTTCTCAGCTCGACGGACGTTCACGGACGGATACGGGGCTGGGACTACTACGCCGATTCGGCAGAGAGCGGCAGGGGACTGACGCGGGACGCGACGATCGTGGATTCGGTGCGCGCAGCGAATCCCGGACGAGTCATCCTCGTTGACGGAGGCGATCTCCTTCAGGGAAATCCGTTCGCATATACGGCCAACAAACAGTTCGCTTCCCGGACGAACCCGATAATCGCGGCGATGAACTCGATGCACTATGACGCGTCGGCGATCGGGAATCACGAATACAACTACGGAGTACCGTATCTGGAGAGCGCTGTCGCCCAGGCGCATTTCCCGATGCTGTCGGCCAACACATACAAGCTCGACGGATCTCATGCGTTCAAGTCATGGACGATCGTCGAGCGGGCAGGAATAAAGATCGGAATCGTCGGGGCGACGACTCCAGGCGTGATGGTGTGGGACGCGGAGCACATCAAGGGAAGGCTCAAGTTCGGCGACATCATTCCGGCGGTTAGAACGGCTGTTGGAGAGGTGCGCGCCGCTGGAGCCAACGTCGTCGTTGTAAGTGTTCACGCCGGGTTGAACGAGCCCGCGAGCTACGACACGGTGAGTACCGGGCTTCCAAGCGAGAATGTCGCGGGGAGAGTCGCGGCTGAAATTCCGGGAATCGACCTCGTCGTTTACGGTCACTCCCACAAGGAGCAGAAGGACCTTCACATCGGCTCGACGCTTCTCGTGCAGCCGAAGAACTGGGCGACGAGCCTCGGCGTCGCGCATCTCATCGTCAACAAGGTGGACGGGAAGTGGAAGGTTACGTCGTCTCACGGCGAGACGATTCAGGCTGTTGGACACCCGGAAGAAGCAGCCCTTCTTTTGCTCATTGAACCCGCACACAAGGCAACGATCGCTTACGCGAACATGGTGATCGGATCAACGAAGACGGCATGGCGCGGCGATTCAGCGCGACTGAAGGACACTCCGCTCATCGACTTCCTGCTCGAGACAGAGCGGAAAGCTGCAGGGACTGACCTTGCTTCGACCGCTGCATTCACTCTCGACGCGGCACTTCCGGCAGGTGAGGTAACCGTCGCGAAAATCGCTCAGCTCTACCCATACGACAACACGCTTCGCGCGGTGCGCATCTCCGGCAAGCAGCTTCGCGAGTATCTCGACTTCAGCAGCCGTTACTACACAGGGGCTGTGCAGAACGGCACTCCCGCGACGAACCCGGAAATACCTGGCTACAACTTCGACATCGTCACCGGCGTTGACTATACGCTCGACGTGACAAAGCCAATTGGATCACGCGTCACGGCTCTCACCTACAAGGGGAAGCCGGTCGCGGATACCGACAGCTTTACGATGGCGCTCAACAATTACCGGCAGTCAGGCGGCGGCGGATACGCGGTGCTGCGTGACGCGCCGCTGATCTACGACAGGCAGCAGGAGATCAGACAGCTGCTCGTCGACGAAGTGCGAGCGCGCGGAGAGCTCAAGCAGTCCGACTACTTCCATCAGAACTGGAGTCTTGTTTATCCGGGAGTGACGGCCGTCGCCGGACGCCAGCCTCAGACACTTGCAGCGGGAACACCTCGCCTTCGAATCATCGCGACGAACGACATGCACGGTGCGCTCGAGCCCAGACCCGATGCTAACGGCGTGCTGCGAGGCGGAATAGCCTACACTGCGGCCGTCATCCAGAAGGCAGAAGCTGAATGCGCACAGACCTGTGAAACACTTCTTCTCGACGCCGGCGACCTTTTTCAGGGGACTCCAGTTTCAAACCTCTCGTACGGCCGTCCTGTCGTCGACATTTACAATCGAATGGCTTACACCGCCACCGCGCTTGGCAACCACGAGTTCGACTGGGGAGTAGATACTCTTCGCGCAAGAATCCGTCAGTCGAAATTCGCGTTTCTCAGTGCCAACCTGAAATTTGCCGATGGTCGTGACGTCCCATGGATACGGGCTGATACGATAGTCGTTCGCGGGAAAACAAGAATCGGAATCATCGGCATCACGACTCCGGAGACGAAGACCGCCACGATGCCGGCGATAGTGAAGCCGTACCGCTTTGATGACCCCTCAGCGGTCATCGACGCACACGCGAAGGCCCTCAGAGCGCGAGGCGCCGACGTGATCGTCGTCACCACGCATGAAGGCGGCTTTTGCAACATGAAGGACGGGGCCGAATCGTGTACGGGCGAAGTTTTCGATGTTGCCGGAAAGCTTACTGAGAAAGTCGATCTGATAATCAGCGGCCACACTCACAGTCTTCTAAACACGCACGTGAACGGAATTCCGATCGTTCAAGCGCGATCCAGCGGAACGGCAGTGGATGTCGTCGACATCCCGCTGGATGACAATGGGAAACCAGCCGGACCTGCCGTTTCTGATGTGAGGTCGGTCAATACTGCCGGGCTTACTGCGTTCGCTCCGGTTGACTCACTCGTGAGTGTTGCGTTGAAACGGGTTGCCCCGATCGCCAACCGCCGAATCGCGACGATTCGCGTCGCTCTCAACAGAGACGGCAGTCAGTATGCGCTTGGCAATCTCATTGCTGACGCGCAGCGCTGGGCGGGGAAGGGCGACATCGCGATCATGAATAATCATGGCATTCGCGCAAACCTTCCGGCTGGCGAGATCACGTACGGAAAGCTTTTTGAGATTCAGCCGTTCGCCAACACGCTCTACCGGATTCGGATGAGCGGACAACAGGTTCGGGAGTATCTCGAGAAGCTCGTGGCAATGGACGAGCTCGGGGTACACGTGAGCGGCGTCACAGTTGGGTACAACCCGGATCTGCCGCTTGGTAAGCGGATCACTTCACTTCGCCTGGCAGCGGGTAGAACGCTGAACGAAAACGCGTTTTACAATGTTGTGACGAACAATTTCATGGCGACCGGCGGCAGCAACATGGGCCCGCCGGAGGGATCGAAGCTCAAGCCACTGGGGATCACGGATCTCGATGCGCTCATCGGATATCTGAAGACGCTTCGAATGCCCATCACCCCGCCGTCGGAAAACCGCATCTTCATCGCGCAATGATCAGCAAAGGCAAAGATTACTTCGCGCTTCATCTTTGCCCTTCAATTCGATATCATCGTGGATGCTGACATCTGAACAACTGAGACTGCTGCCGAAAGCCGAGCTGCATTGTCACCTCGACGGCTCGGTGAGGCCGGAGACTCTCATCGACCTTGGAAAGGAATACAAGGTCACAATGCCGCGCGATTCGGCCGACGCGCTCCGCGAGTACATGCTCGTGAGCGACGCGAAATCACTGGAGGACTACCTCAAGCGTTTCGAGGTGACTGTCTCCGTAATGCAGACGGCCGAGGCAATCGAGCGAATCGCCTATGAGCTTGGCGAAGACGCAGCTCGCGATGGCGTTCGCTACATCGAAGTTCGCAATGCGCCGATTCTCAACAGTCGCGGCCCGCTCGATCTGAGCCAGGCGCTCGAGGCTCAGATTAACGGACTCGCACGGGCCGAGCGCGATTTCGGAATCATCGCACGGTCGATTGTATGCTCGCTAAGACAGCTGCCTCCTGAGACGTCTCTCGAGCTCGCGCAACTTGCTGTCGCCTACAAGGACAAGGGCGTCGTCGCATTCGATCTCGCAGGAGGCGAAGCAGGATATCCCGCTTCGAAACATGCGGAGGCGTTTGCATACGCACGTAAGCACAACCTCGCGTGCACGTGTCACGCGGGCGAAGGTGATGGTCCACGCTCAGTTCGCGATGCCGTTCACGCCTGCGGGGCGCACCGGCTCGGCCACGCAACCAGGTTGATCGAAGATCCCGAGCTGACGCAGTACGTGAATGACCGTCGCATCGGTGTCGAGATTTGTCTCACGTCGAACGTGCAGACACATGCCGCGAAGTCATACGAGGCTCATCCGTTGCGGGAATACTTCAACGCGGGGATGAATGTCTCGCTCAATACCGACAACCGTCTGATGAGTGGAACGACTCTCACAGACGAGTACCTGTACGCATCAACACTCCTCGACTTCAATTTCGATGAGCTTTGCACGCTCGCGTTGAACGGTTTCGAGAGCGCCTTCCTTCCATGGGAGGAGAGAGTGGAGCTCCTCGAGGAGGTCTCCGAGGAAATGGCTCAGCTCGCGAGCGATCTCGGATGAACGCGCAATATGGAAGGGACGCTGCGGCTCGTGCAGCAGACGTAATTCGAAGAAAAGCCGGCGTTCAGGAGCCAGTCATCGGCATCGTTCTCGGATCGGGTCTTGGCGGTCTGGCGGGGGAGATCGACGACAGCACTCACATACCGTTCAGGGAAATTCCCGGGTTTCCCACAGTGACAGTCGTCGGTCATGCGGGAGCTCTGGTGGTCGGGAAGCTCGCCGGCAAGAATGTTGTCGCGCTGGCCGGGCGGTTTCACATGTATGAGGGACATCCTCCGCAGCTCGCCGCGTTTCCTGTTCGCGTGATGCACGCACTTGGTGCCCGTACATACTTCGCGTCGAACGCCGCCGGTGGAATTCGCAGAGATCTCGACGCCGGCGATCTGATGATCATCGACGATCACCTGAACCTGACTGGCGTGAATCCGCTCACTGGTCCAGTTGAAGAGGGCGACGAGCGCTTTCCAGACATGAGCGCGGCATATGACGAAGAGCTGCGCCACCTGCTCAAGGCCTGCGCGAAGAAGCTCGATCTGCCGGTGAAGGAGGGAGTTTACGCCTGGCTGCCGGGCCCTTCATTCGAGACCAAAGCAGAAGTGCGCATGCTGGAGAAACTCGGCGCTGATGCCGTTGGCATGTCCACGGTTCCGGAAGTCATCGTCGCAAGAGCGATGGGAATGCGCGTTGCTGGAATGAGCTGCATTGCGAATGCTGCATCCGGAATTGGCGGAACACCCGTGCTTCACAGCGATGTGCTTGAAGTAACTGAGCGAGCTGCGCTGGGGTTTCAGGCGCTCGTTCGAGAGTTCGTCGGAGCCCTTCCGGCGAAGTGATTCAGCGGACCGTTGCCGCTCCCCAGGCCGGGAGCGGTTGCGATCGCCTCATGCACAAAATCTGTCGCGAGCTGAACGGCTTCTCTTAATGAAGAGCCGTTGGCGAGCGATGCTGTAATCGCCGCCGACAAGGTGCATCCGGTGCCATGCGTGTTCCTCGTCGTGATACGCTCGTGGCGGAACGTGGTGAATGAGCCGTCGTAGAGACAATCGACAACTTTTGTTGTGTCGCCACTCACGACGTGTCCGCCCTTGACCAGTACCGCTTTTGCGCCGAGCGACGCGATTGCTTCGGCGGCGCGGTGCATGTCCTCCTCGTTCCGGACAGGGAAGCCGGCGATCACCGAGGCTTCGTCGGCATTTGGCGTCACGAGATCTGCGATCGGGATCAGCTCGTTCCTTATCGCAGCGACGGCGTCATCCTCGATGAGCTGGTCGCCGGAAGTCGCAATCATTACCGGATCCAGGACGTAGCGCTCGAGATGATTGTCTCGGATGGCGGCGGCAACGACTCGAATGATTGCGGCCGTGGCGAGCATCCCTGTCTTGAGCGCCGCCGGCCGGAGGTCAGATGCGACGGCGTCGATCTGCGATTTCACCAGGGCGGGTCTGACGGCTTCCCACTCGGTCACTCCGAGAGTGTTCTGAGCCGTGATGGCTGCGATTACGGATGTGCCGAAAACTCCGAACTGGTGAAACGTCTTCAAGTCAGCCTGGATTCCGGCGCCACCACCAGAATCGGATCCCGCGATTGTGAGCGCAACGTTCATGAACGAAAGATGCGCCGAGGCTTGCCCCGGCGCACCCAACGGAACCGCTAATCGTCTACTGCTTACTCACTACTGGCGCGGAGCCGGCATGGAGCGGAACCGCGCGACAAACGAGTTGTAGTTGCTCGAGTTTGTCTGAAGCCCGCTCAACTGCGAAGCGGGATATGCCGCGATCTCGGCTCGAACTGCGGCAATTCGATCTTCTTCGAGAGGGTGAGTAGCAAACCACCCTTCGACCGCGGAAGGCTGCGACTTTCTCTCGGCAATCAGCTTCTCGAACATCGTGACCATTCCATTCGGACTAATTCCGGCCTTGATGACGTTGGCCACGCCTT
>JADGQR010000141.1 GCA_017881685.1 Gemmatimonadaceae bacterium | reverse complement strand
GAAACCGGCGCTATCAGTCGAAGTCACCGATGGCATCGCGATCATCACCTTCGATCTGCCGAACGAATCGGTCAACAAGCTCAGTCGCGCCGTCAAGGATGAGTTCGTGGCGCTGGTGAGCCGGCTCGAGCGCGACACCACGGTACACGCGGCGGTGTTCATCAGCGGCAAGCCCGACGTCTGGATAGCCGGCGCCGACATCGAGGAGTTCCAGGAGCTCAAGACCGCGGCCGATGCGGAGCGATTGAGTCGGGACGGTCAGATGCTCCTCGACTCCCTCGAGCGGCTGCGCATTCCGATCATCGCCGCAATCCACGGCGCCTGCCTCGGCGGCGGCCTGGAGACGGCGCTCGCCTGCCGCTATCGGATTGCAACGGATCATCCAAAGACAATTCTGGGACTGCCCGAGGTTCAACTCGGCTTGATTCCCGGTGCGGGCGGAACTCAAAGGCTTCCGCGCAGGATCGGACTCACGAACGCACTCGACCTGATCCTCACCGGCAAGACCGTCCGCGGGAAGAAAGCGCTACAGCTCGGGCTGATCGACGAGCTGGTGCATCCCTCGATACTTCGCAACGTCGCCATCCAGCGCGCGCACGAAGTCGCTGAAGGAAGGCGCAAGAGCGAGCGCCCGAGCGGTGGTCTGAAGGGATTCTTCCTCGACGCCAATCCTGCCGGACGGACTTTCGTGCTCAGGAAAGCGCGCGAGCAAACGCTGGCCAAATCGCGCGGGCACTATCCGGCTCTGACTGCGGCGATCGATGTCATCGCGGCCGGATACGAGAAGGGAGTGGCGCACGGATATCGCGAGGAGTCGCGCCGGTTTGGCGAGATGGCCATGACCGACGTCTCACGGCAGCTGATCTTCCTCTTCTTCGCGACCAACGAGCTCAAGAAGGATCCGGGCATAGAGGCTTCGCAGTATCCCGATCTTCCCGTATCCGCATTCGAGCCGAAGCCGGTGGAGAAGATCGCGATCATCGGCGCGGGATTCATGGGAGCGGGCATCGCCTCGATTGCCGTACAGCACGGGAGTCTCGTGCGACTCAAGGACGCCGATCACGCGCGCGTTGCCAAAGGCTACGCGGCCGTTCGTGACGTGCTGAAAGAACGACTGACGAGAAAACAGATCACCAAGATCCAGTACAGCGACTACATGGCGCTCCTTGGCGGAACAGTCGACTATTCGGGATTCGGTAACGTGGATCTGGTGATTGAGGCGGTGTTCGAGGATCTTGCGGTCAAGCATCAGGTGCTGCGCGAGGCGGAGGCATCCATCCGTCCAAGTGCAATCTTCGCTTCCAATACATCTACTATTCCGATCTCACAGATCGCGCAGGCGTCGAGCCGGCCGGAGCGCGTTATCGGCATGCACTTCTTCTCTCCGGTGCACAAGATGCCGTTGCTCGAAGTGATCACGACGCCCGATACGTATCCGGAGGTGACCGCGACGGTCGTCGCCTACGGAAAGAAGCTCGGCAAAACCGTCATCGTCGTGAACGACGGGCCCGGCTTCTACGCCAACCGGATTCTCTCGCCATACCTCAATGAAGCGGGGATTCTCCTCGATCAGGGCGTCGCGGTAGACATCATAGACAAGGCACTGATCGATTTCGGATTTCCGGTCGGCCCAATCACCCTGATCGACGAAGTCGGGCTCGATGTCGCCACCAAGGCCGGTAAGATCATGGCCGAGGCCTACCCGGACAGAATGCAGCCCGCGAAATCAATTCAGGCGGTCGTTGCGGCAGGCCGGTACGGGCGAAAATCAAAGAAGGGCTTCTACAGTTACGACAAGGAGGGGAAGAAAGGGGACGTGGATCCGTCGGTGTACGGTATTTTCCTCGCCCCAGGAAATATTCCCGTAGCCCCGTCGATCACACCCGCAGCCGCAGAGCAGGGCCGCCCGGACATGCCCGCCGTGCAGATTCAGCAGCGCACCGTGCTCGCCATGTTGAACGAAGCCGCGCGCTGCCTGAGTGATGGAATCATCCGCTCTGCCCGCGATGGTGACGTCGGCGCCGTGTTCGGAATCGGCTTCCCTCCATTCCGCGGCGGACCGTTCCGCTATATGGATACGCTCGGAGTGAAAATCGTGGTGCAGCGGCTCGAGGATCTGAACGCGCGGTTTCCGGGGAGATTCGAGCCGGCCGAGCTGCTGCTCGACATGGCGCGTCGCAACCAGTCATTCTACGCGTACGAGCGCGTGTGATCGGTAGAGCAGCTCCATGATGCGTCCCATCGTTGCCGCAGCTGCACTGATGACCGCTCTCTCGGCGTGTGGGGGCACCGTACCATCACCGATAGGTCCGGCCTCGTATCCTCGCACCCGTCCGGAGCTCACCAACTATAGGGAAACGTCAAACTATAGCGACGTGCGTAGCTTCCTCGATTCGCTCCGAAAGCTCCGCGCGCCACTGGTGTTCGGGTCGATTGGAAAGACGACCGAGGGGCGGGAGATTCCATTCGTCATTGCTTCGCGCCCGCTCGTCTCTACGCCTTCGGAGGCGAAGAGACTCGGTCGCCCGATCGTGTACGTGCAGGCGAACATCCACGCCGGCGAAGTCGAAGGAAAAGAGGCGCTCCTGTCGCTTCTGCGCGATCTGACTTTCTCTGGCAAGCCGAACGCACTGGACTCGATCGTGTTGATTGCGGTGCCGATCTACAACGCGGATGGCAACGAGCGCTTTGCGCCGCAGTCGGTCAATCGGACGGAGCAGAATGGGCCGGAGAGAGTTGGGATCCGGGCCAATGCCCAGAATCTCGATCTCAATCGCGATTACGTGAAGGCCGAAGCGCCGGAGACGCGCGCCTCGCTGACGATGTTCGATACGTGGGATCCGGATGTCTTCGTAGACCTTCATACGACCGACGGCAGCTTTCATGGTTACGCGTTGACCTATTCGCCGTCGTTGAGCCCGGCCGCGGTCTTCGGCGGTGTGTACGCGCGGGATTCATTGCTCCCGGTGCTGCGCAGCCGGATGCGCGCCAGACATGGCTTCGAGGTATTCGATTACGGAAACTTCGTCAGCGATGGGCGCGGGCTCGTAGCGGACACAACGGTGCCACAGGGGTGGGAGACATACGATGCCCGCCCGCG
>JADGQR010000140.1 GCA_017881685.1 Gemmatimonadaceae bacterium | reverse complement strand
TGAGATCTCGACGAACATCGTCAACGCACTCAAGCTCGTTCTTACGCCGAATGAAGAAGCGGCGATCAAAAAAATTCCGACGCAAAGCGTTCGCGCCTACGAGTACTACCTGCGCGGACGCCAGCTCTTCCATCAACGCCGAGGCGAGACGCTCGACGCGGCCGAGGACATGTATCGTCGCGCGATTGCGCTCGATCCGAATCATGCGCTCGCTTACGCAGGCCTTGCCGACTGCTCGGTGTTTCGCGCGCAGGATCAGGGTGGAGGCGACGAGGCAGTCGCGCAGGCAGATGCAGCGAGCAAACGAGCGCTAGAGCTCGATCCGAACTCGGCCGAGGCGCATTCGTCGCGCGGGTTGACGCTTTCGCATCAGCATCGATATGCGGAATCCCAGGCCGAGTTCGAGGAGGCGATGAGGCTCGATCCGACGCTCTATGAGGCGCCATACTTTTACGGCCGCACTCTTCAGTCGCAGGGAAAGCTCCACGAAGCCGCGAAGATGTATGAGCGCGCGGTGGCGATCAGGCCGGACGAGTATCAGACGCTTTCCTATCTCGCGATGGCGTATCAGTCGCTCGGTGACAAGGAGAACCTGCTCGAAACATCGCAGCGGATGGTCAAGGCGGCAGAGCGCGCGATCATGCTCAATCCCGGCGATTCGCGCGCTCTGTACCTCGGTGCCATCAATCTCGAACGCATTGGTGAGCACGAGCGTGCGGCTGAATGGGCGGACCGCGCGCTGCATCTCGACCCGTCCCATCCGGTGATGCTCTACAATCTCGCGTGTTTTCATTCGGTTGCCGGCCGCACAGATGCGGCCCTCGAACTTGTCGAGAAGGCGCTCGAGCTCGGATTCCTGCACAGAGAGTGGTACCTGACGGATTCGGATCTGGAGAACGTGAGAACCCATCCGCGGTTCAACGAGTTGATGGCGAAGAAGTTCCCGGAGAACTGATCGACGGGTCAGTCCAGCTCGTGCGGTTCAGTCTCCGTGGTCGGTGCTGGCGGCAATCCGGAGAGCTCCGAACATCTCCGCGAGTTGCGGAAGCTGATAGTTCGCGTTCAAACCGCTTGGATTCGGTAACACCCATATGCCGGACGACCCGATTGTCTCCACTTGTCGTCCGATCTTCGCCTCGGGTTTGTTAAAGCCGGAGCGATATGCACCAAGCCCGAGTATCGCGACGAATCGTGGCGAATATTTCCTGACCTTCCGAGCCAGCGCATGGCGGCCGGCGCGATACTCGTCGTCGGTCAGCTCCGCTGCTGTCGCTGTCGTGCGACGAACCAGGTTGGTAATTCCGTAACCTGATTCGAGCAGTTTCTCTTTTTCCCACGGAGAGACCAGACGGTCAGTCAATCCTCCGGCATGAAGTGCCGGCCAGAACCGGTTACCGGGCCGCGCGAAGTGCAATCCTGTCGCGCCGGAATAGAGTCCGGGATTGATGCCGCAAAAAAGGATTCTGAGACCAGGCTGAATCAGATCGGGGATGCTGCGGCCGAAAGCATTTTTCAGATCTTCCTGAGTCGGCTTCGGAAACGGGGCGAGTCTGCTTGGGGTCACACTGGAAGTTTACAATCTCGTGGCCTGCCGTGCGTTGCGGACTTTTTGCACGAACTGCATCATCATTAGCCCAAGTCATCATTGAACCAGTCGGAGGGAGGAATCCATGGCGAACGAATCGGATACAATGTCACACGAAAAAGCTCAGTTTCTGGCCGCGTACGATCGCGAGCACGCGACAACGATGCGGGTGCTGCGCGCCTATCCGACGGACAAGCTGGATCTGAAACCTCACGAGATGTGCAAGACCGCCCGCGATCTCGCGTGGGTATTCGTCGTCGAGCGAGGTCTCGGCACATTTGCGTTCAACAACGGCTTCGCCAGCGGCGGGCCTACCGGTGGCATGCCGAAGCCGCCAGAGTCGTGGGACAGCCTTCTCTCCGATCTCGAAAGCGAGCACAACAGATTCGGCGACATGGTTCGCGCAACCTCGGATGAAGCGATGCTGGAGAAGGTGAAGTTCTTCAGCGGACCGAAGACGCTCGCGGACATCTCGAGAATAGAGCTCGTCTGGTTTCTGTTGATGGACCAGATACATCATCGCGGTCAATTCTCTATTTATCTTCGGATGGCTGGTGGAAAAGTCCCATCGATCTACGGACCAACAGCCGATGAGCCGTGGATGTAGCTGCGGGTGAATCCATGCTCACGCTACACTCACACTACAAATGATTGGTTGTATACTGGGTCACCCAACCCAGTCGGGTTCACCAATCACTCACGGGAGCGATCGTGTTCAGAAGAGCATTCCTGCTTGCAACGACACTGTTTGCTGTAACCGCATGTACGACCAAGGCGCCGGACACTTCGGCCGATGTTGCGAAGCTCAAGGCAATCGAAGTTCAATGGTTCGATATGTACAACAAGGGTGAGGCAGACAGCGTCGCCAGTCTGTACGCGGACGATGCAATCGTGCTCGCGCCGGGTGTATCGGCGGCTGTTGGCAAGGCTGGAATCAAGGCGTTTCTAACCAACGACATCGCTGGCACGAAGGCGGCGGGGCTCACGGACAACGGCGGCGAGCTCAATGGAAGTGGGGTATCTGGCGACCTCGGCTGGGTGAGTGGTGCGTACGCTCTCACGAATGCAGCGGGAGCAACGGTCGATCACGGCAAATACACGACGGTGTTCCAGCGCATGAACGGAGAATGGAAGATCATCCGCGATACGTGGAATTCGGATGTGGCACCTGCGAGCGCGGCCCCTGCCAGCCCCGCTCCCGCGAGCCCCGCACCAGCTCCGCCGAAGCCTAAAGCCTGAGCCGCAACTAGCGACTGCGTTGTTTCAAGAGGGCCGAAGCGTGTTGCTTCGACCCTCTTGAAGTAGTGCCACTGATGTAATACCTCACCGGCTGCCCGGCGGCAGGCTCGAAACCCATAGCAATCATTCGGAGCTGCTTGAGCGCAAATCGCACGTTGATTCCCCGCGGTGTCAAGCTGGTACCAATGGCACTCCTCGTGTTCAGGGCGATCGCTGGCCCCGCGCTCATGGTGGCGGCGATCGCCGGCGCGCCGGGAATTGTCCTCGCGGGCATTCTCGTCCTGGGGTTTGTGTCCGATGTATTCGACGGTGTCATCGCGCGCAGGCTTGGTATCGCGACCGAAGGATTGCGAAGTGCCGACAGCGTCATCGACACGATCTTCTACACATCGGCGGTCATAGCTCTCGTGATCCACGCGCCTGGTGTCATCGGAGCGAACACCACCGGTATCGCCATTGTCATCATCCTGGAAGTCGCGCGGCAGGTTCTCGAGCGAATCAAGTACGGACGCATGGCTGCGTATCACATGTGGACCGCGAAGGCATGGGGAGTCGCTCTCGCCATTGGCTTCTCGGAAGCGTTCATCACAGGCGCACCCGGTCCGCTGTTCCGAATCGCGATAATCGTGGGCATCATTGCCGATCTCGAAGGATTCGCTGGTTCACTGATTCTTTCGAGCTGGCATCATGATGTTCCCTCGCTCTGGCACGCCATAACGATAGAGAAAAGCCGAGGCTAGTCGGTCGTAACTTGTGCGATTCTGTTTGTGCGGCGCGGTGCAAACTCACAATATTGTGTCCGGCGAAACCCCGACTCTGGATCCCAATGGACTCTCTGCTTCAGCTCAAGCAGTCTCTGTCTGATCGCTACGACATCAAGCGTGAGATCGGCGCCGGCGGGATGGCGACCGGCTATCGCGCGCAGGATCTTCGTCACGATCGGCCCGTCGCGCTGAAGCTCCTCAACCCGGAACTTGGCGCCGTGCTCGGCCCTGAGAGATTCCTGGCCGAGATAAGAGTCACGGCGAATCTGCAGCATCCGAATCTGCTTCCGCTATTCGATTCGGGCGCAGTTGACGGCCTGCTCTACTATGTAATGCCGTTCGTCGATGGCGAGACGCTGCGCACCCGGCTCAATCGCGAGAAGCAGCTTCCGGTTGACGAAGCCGTACGCATCACTGTTGCGGTAGCCAACGCGCTCGACTACGCGCACTCGCATGGAGTCATTCACCGCGATCTCAAGCCTGAGAACATCCTCATGCAGGCGGGACAGCCTGTAATCGCGGATTTCGGAATTGCGCTGGCGGTTAGCAACGCAGGCGGAAACCGCATCACGCAGACTGGATTGTCGCTCGGCACACCGCAGTACATGAGTCCTGAGCAGGCGACGGGTGACAGAGTCATTGACGGACGCAGCGACATTTATTCACTCGGTGCCGTCGCCTATGAGATGTTCACCGGTGAGCCGCCGCATACGGGCAACACATCGCAGGCGATCATCGCGCGGATGCTGACCGAGAAGCCGCGTCCGATGCGCACTTCGCGCGCTGCGATTCCGGAACACGTCGAGTACGCTGTTCAGCGAGCACTCGAGAAACTTCCGGCGGATCGTTTTTCGACCGCGCATGAGTTTGCCGACGCGATTGAGGGAAGGAGCACCGCGGGAACGACTGGCCTCTATGCATTCACGCATTCAGGTGTTCATGGGACCGCGCGCTCAACGTGGAAGTCGCGTCTTCGTGATCCAGTAACGATAGGACTTGCCGCAGTTGCGATCGCGGCGATGGTGTTCGCAGCGTTTCGGAAGCCCGCGACTTCTACCGCTGAACGAGTGGTCCGTTTTGTTCTCTCGACGCCTGACAGTCTGAAGCCCGGTGGGAATTCACCGTGGCCGGCCGCGATTTCACCTGACGGAAGTGTGGTTGTCTACGCACCTCGCACCGCACCGCAGCTTTACTTCGTACGAACCGACCAGCTTGAACCGCGCCCGATCGGCGGAACAGAAGGCGCGAGCCAGGTACTTTTTTCACCCGACGGCGAGTATGTCGCGTTCGAGAGCAACGGAAAGCTTCGGAAGGTGAAGCTCGACGGCACGGCTCCCATCGCAGTGACCGACGCTCAGGCGAACAACGGCGCTGACTGGACGACACAAGATGAGATAATCATCGGCTCCGAAGGCGCGAAACGCGGCCTTTCCCGCGTCAGTGCGGCCGGTGGAGATATCGTCGAATTCGTAAAGCCGAATAAGGGGAAAGGCGAGAACGATTATGTCTGGCCGATTGCTTCGCCCGATGGCAAAGCACTCGTTTTCGCGATCTGGTATGGGAGCCTTGCATCGTCGAAGCTTGCAACGGTTTCCGTTGGCGGCAAAGACGTGGTCGAGCTGGGCGTAAAAGGCATTAGACCGCTTGCGATACTGGGAAGAACTCTTGTCTACGTCCAGGCCGACGGCGCTGTGATGGGTTTGAAACTCAACGGATCGTACCGGAAAGCTGACGGCGACCCTGTGCCCGTTCTCGATCCGGTTCTCGTGACAGCCGGTCTCAATGGGAACTCCGACATATTCGTGTCACAAGGTGGCGCATTGGTCACCGCTCGCGGTGGTTCGAGCAGCCGACTGTCCTGGATCACCAAGGATGGCACTACGACGCCTGTCGCGCAGGAGGTGCGCGTGTTCGGCGGACCGCGAATTTCTCCTGATGGGCAGCGGATCGCGGTAACGGTCAACGATCAGGGGAAGACTGACGTCTGGATAAATGACCTTGCCAACAAGACTTTCTCCCGGCTGACATCCATGCAAACGGCGGCGACACCTGTCTGGTCTCACGACGGGGGATCCATCTTCTACATCGCTGTAGACGATAAGGACAGGTTCGCGATATGGGTTCAACGCGCAGACGGCGGAACTGCCGGTCAAAGAATAGTGGGCACCGATGGTCCGGCGACTGCCGTGACGGTCGCACCGGACGGAAAAGCTCTGGTGTTCTGCGCGTATACAGACAATTCGTGGAACCTTTTCAGAGTAGCGCTTGATTCAAATAGCGTCGTTCGGCCTTACCTGAAGACCATCTCGAATGAAACAGGTCCATCATTTTCGCCCGACGGCCATTGGATAGCATATACATCGGACCAGTCAGGAAGATCCGAGACATTCATACGGTCGTTCCCGGATCCGTCCGCTCAGGTTCAGATCTCGACAGGCGGAGGAGACGAGCCTGTGTGGTCAGCCGATGGAACTCGAGTTTACTACCGAGCAGTTGGTGGCAACGTGCTGCTCGAAGCAAAACTCGAGAAGGCACCCAGCACGCGAGTAGTTGCACGGGATACTGTGGTAACGCAGATGGGGTCGATGCTGCCATCGTCACTCAGTCAGGGATACGACGTGACACGCGACGGCCGAATCCTCGGCCGACTCAGCAACAACAACACGTTCCAGCTTGTTGTTGTACCGAATTGGCGGACCGAGATGGAGCGAAGGCTGGCCAGCGCGGCGAAGCACTGACCAGCGTCGGTTCAGCTCACGCAGCGACGGATCAGCCGATCGGCGCGACCTGATACTGCTCGAGCTTTCCGTCCGTCGTCTCAAAAGTCCACGCGCGCAGTGTGCGGCCGTTACTGAATGTTGCCCGGTAAGACCGCAGCGTCATGCCGCCTCTTTTTGAGCTCGACGTCTGTATGAAACTCGTCGGTGTGCCGAGTGGTCCGAGACTCTCAGCGAAATCCTTCAGCGCGACGTCGTTGAAGTAACCGTTCGCGTTTGAAGTGAACAGCGAACGATCGATCGTTCCTTTCTGCAGGCCTTCGAAAATCGCTCGCGTCTGAGCTGTGCGATTCGCAGCAAGTGCATCCTCGGTCGTGAACAGCAGCCGCGCGATCTGATTAGCAATCGCGCCGGATGCAGGCGCAGCATCCTGATTCGTCAGGACGACGACCGCCGCGCTGTCTTCTGGGAAGACATAGTTCTCTGCCGTGAAGCCAGAGACTTCTCCGTTGTGCTCGACGAGAAAATGTCCGCCGCTCATCTGCGTGAACTGGCCGAGTCCGTATCCGCTCGCCGCCCCGTTCTTGAGCGTTGTTTCCTTGAACATCGCCTGATACGAAGCAGGCTTGAGGAGACTTCTGGTGATGAGAGAGATATCCCACTTCGCGAGATCGGAGGCGGTCATCGCCAGCATGCCGGCACCGTACATCCATCCCTTGCCGGCATCAGGCGCCGGGCGAAGGGGGCCGAGCGCATACCTTATATATCCGGTCGCATCTGTGACGTGCGGATTGGAATCGAAATCCTCGGCGCTTTTCATGTCGAGCGGGTGGAGAAGTCTGTTATCCACGAAGCGGAAGAACGGTCTTTGGCTGACTTTCTCGACAATCATCGCGGCGAGCACGTAGCCCGTATTGCTGTACTGCCATCTCGTGCCTGGCTCGAAGTCGAGCGGCTGCTTTGCCCACCGGTCCATGATCTGCTGCGGACTCACGTTCTGCCGCATCGGATCCATCAGATAATCCTGCGGCCAGAAATCCTGATATCCCGACGTGTGCGACAGTATCTCGCGAATCGTCACTTCGTTGCCGCGCGACAGGCCGGGAATGTATTTGCCTACCGGATCGTCGAGCCTGAGCTTGCCTTCCTGCTGCAGCATTAGAATCGCGCTCGCGGTGAACTGCTTGCTGATCGATCCGACGCCGTACCGCATGTCGGCAGTTGCCGGAGTACGCGGATCGAGCTTCGCCGAGCCGTACGCCTTCGCCAACACCATGCGTCCATGCTGCACGACAGCCACGCTCGCACTCGGCACGCCCGTGCTTTGCAGGACCTGATTTGCGATGGAGTCGACCTTCGACTCGAGACTCGCATTGGAGGTTTGCGCTTGCGCGG
>JADGQR010000019.1 GCA_017881685.1 Gemmatimonadaceae bacterium | reverse complement strand
TCTACGATGGGTGGGCGCCGAACTACACGCTTCTCTCGGTCGCGAATCTTCACAACTCGATCGGCCGTTTTTACGAGACTTACACATCGCATGGCGCGGACTGTGGAATTGTGAAGTTGCGTCCTGCCGATACAGAGAGACGCTGGGATCGCCCGAATCCTCCGGTGAACAACGTGAAGTGGTGCATTCGGAGCAACATCAATTATCAGGAGTCGGGAGTTCTGATTGCGCTCCGTTATGTCGCCGATCACAAGGAGACTTTTCTCACGAACTATGTCGCCAAGGCCGAACGGATGATCGAGCGCGGAAGGACGACTGCGCCGTATGCGTTTGTGATTCCCAAGGGTCAGCGGCACGCTGCCGAAGCAGCGGATCTGGTGAATCTGTTTCGCGCGCAGGGGAGCGAGATCAATGTCGCGACTGAAGACTTCAGCATTTTATTCGATCCCAAGTCGCCGGAATACGCTGCGTTCAACAAGGGGGTGTGCGGATCGCCAGAAGCGAGAGCGAAGCGCGATTCGATAAGAGCTGATTCGGCAAGAAAGGCAGGAAAACAGCCAGGCGTGTCTGCTGGATGCAACTTTGAGTTCGAGCCTCAGACCAGAATACATGCGGGGGATTGGATAGTTCGTCTCGATCAGCCGTATTCCGCCTCGGTGAGAACCCTTCTCGCGATCCAGAAATTCCAAGCCGACGATCCGCCGCCGTACGACGACACTGGATGGACACTCGACGTTCTGCGTCATGTCGAGACCATCAAGGTTGCTGACTCGACGATCTTCACCAAGCCGATGCAGCTCATGACCGGACCTGCTTCTGTTCGCGGAAATGTCGCCGCAACCGGAACATTGCTCGTGAAGCACATGGGCGATTGGCGCTCTGCCGCGCTCCCCTGGAAAGTCGGCGGCGCGAAGGTCAGCATCGCCGACGCCGCCTTCACTAATAGCGGCGTGAGCTATCCGGCCGGAACGTACATCGTGGACGGCGCGTCAACCAGCGCTCGCGATGCGGTCGCCGCACTCGGCCTGACTGCCGTATCTGCTGCAACCCCAGTCACGGTGGCAAAGCACGCCGTTGCCGTTCCCCGAATCGCGCTCATGCACACGTGGCTCGAAACCCAGAACGAAGGCTGGGTACGCTTCGCTCTCGAGCAAATGGGAATTCCATACACGTACATCGCTGACCAACAGATCAAGAAGGCCGGCTTTCTCGACAAGTTCGACGTCGTCATCTATCCGCACGTCAACGGCGCGACGGCGACGATGATCAACGGACGTCCGATGGTCGGGCCGCCGATCCCGTGGAAGAAAACCGCGGCTTACCCCATGCTCGGTCAATGGGACGAGACCGACGACATCCGGCCTGCAATGGGACTCGATGGACTCGCTGCACTCAAGAAATTCGTCGAGCGCGGCGGACTTCTCATCACGACCGGCAACTCGAGCCGCCTGCCGATCGACATGGGATTCAACAACACCGTGAGTGTCGTGCCGACGACACGCCTGAACGCTCGAGGGGGTATCTACCGCGCGCAGATCGCGTCGCCGAAGAGCCCTATACTATATGGATACGACAATCCCACGTTCCCGATCTATTTCAATCAAGCGCCCGTTATGGCCGTCACTCCGCGAGATACGACGGCGGAGAACGAAGGGCTCGACCCGGCAATCGTCGATCAGCGTGAATCCCAGCGAGCGCACGTGATTCTCAAATACCACGAGAAAGCCGATTCGCTTCTTGTGTCGGGACTTCTCGCTGGAGGAGATGAGCTGGCGGGCAAGGCCGCGGTCGTCGATGCGCCAGTCGGCAAGGGGCACGTGGTACTCTTCGGCATCAGACCGATGTGGCGCTGGGAATCGCAGGGATCATTCGCGATGGCTCTCAATGCAATTGCGAACTGGAATCATCTCAATTTCTGACTTTTCTCTCGAATCGCTGGCGAAAAACATTTAGACGCAGAGACCGCAGAAACGACATCCATCCGTCTATTCCGACGCCGCCGTATCCCGATAGAAGAAAGATCTTCATTTAAGGTTAACGACATTCGAGCCGTCCAGTGTGACGGCTCGAATGTCGTTTAACCTCAATAAAGAAAGCCTGAATTGAGATGAGCTCGAGCTTCGACCGACGCCAGGAATGTCGTCTCTGCGGTCTCTGCGTCTAAAGCTGTTGCTGTTCGCACCGGAGAAGGAAGCCGAACCCTTTTGACAGACGTTGTGTCAGAAGGTCCGATGATGGCACTTACGGTTCCCGACGCACGAGGCCGGGTGAGCGAGAAGCAACTGGTGGCCCGGGTCATCGATGGCGACCCGGCCGCTCAGCGAGAGATGTACGAATCCCACGTGGATCGCATCTACCGGCTGGCCTACCGGCTCGCCGGCGAAGACGAGCTCGCCCGCGACTTCACCCAGCTCACGTTCATTCGCGCCTTCGAGCGGATCAATGACTTTCGCGGCGAATCCTCCCTCGCCACCTGGCTTCACACGATCGGCGTATCGATCGCGCTCAACGGCCTCCGAAAAGTGAAAACAGCCCGGAACCGCGAAGCCCCCATCGAAGCCGCATCAGGGATCGGCACCTACACACGTGAGGCCGAGCCAGACCTCAAGCTCCGACTCAACGCTGCAATCGACGCACTGAGCGAAAAATACCGAACGGTTTTCCTCATGCATGATGTCGAAGGGTTTACACACGAAGAGATCGCCGCCGCACTGGGCATTCCAGTCGGAACATCAAAGACGAGACTGTTTCAGGGACGCGCCAACTTGCGCCAAGCCCTCGCGGATTTCAGAGGGGAGTGGATTTCATGACTGAAGAAGAGCGCAAAGACGAGATCATCCGGAGTGCAGCGAGCGATTACAATCGCCCGCCGGCAACGCCACGCGATGACATGTGGACGGCGATCCAGGCCGCCCGCTCGATTCCTGCTTCCGGCCCTCGACTCCACGTCGCCGACGGCGGCGGAGCCCCCGCAGGCTACACGGCCCGCAACCGCTTCGCTTCGCGCTACGCATGGCTCGGTGCAGCAGCCGCAGCGGCAATACTTGTTGCAACAGGTATTGGCATCGGCCGGATGAGCTCAGCTCCACTCGCAGCGACTCGTGTGGCAGCTGCAAAGCCCCCTGTTACGGTCGCGACGATCGCACCACAAGCTTCTCCCAACGTTGAGCCGGCGCCGGCCACAACGATCGCTCCACCTGCACCCTCGGAAACGACAGCCTCTCCGAGAGACGTCGCTTCCGCGCCCCGCACGCGCGAAGAAATTCGAAAGTCCCCACGTATCATCGGCAGAGGAGAGCTCCGGCCCGTGAGCGGCTCGCGTACCGATTCGTACCCGGCAAACGCGTTCGCCGCCACCAATGTCTCCTACCAGGTAGCGACGCAGAAGCATCTCGAAGATGCCGAAGCACTGCTCACGTCGTTCGCTCTCGAGGGACACGACACGAGAATGGACGCGCAGTTCGCCGGCTGGGCAAAAGGACTTCTGTCCAACACCCGGCTCCTGCTCGACTCACCCGCGGGCAACGATCCGCGGCGTGCAAAGCTGCTCGGAGATCTCGAGCTCGTCCTCGCACAGATAGTACAGCTCTCCCCCAACGCTCCAGCACAGGATCGCGAGCTGATTCAGGGAAGCATCAACAACGGACACGTAATGACACGCCTGCGCTCCGCGATTCCCGCGGACCAGCCGAGAGGAATTCAGGAGAAATGATCAAGACAATCGCACTAATCGTGGTGGCCGCGGTGTTTGCCCCGGCGCCTTCCGTAACATCGCCGAAGATGAGCGCATCGCTCTCTTCCGCGGACGCGGTAATGATGTTCACCAATGTCCTGCCGCCCGAGCCATGGGCACCGCAGGATGCGGCAGACTCGCTCTACCGCGCGGCGCGCGACGCCTTGAGCAAAGGCGACAATTCGCGCGCGGCCGATCTGTTCAACCAGGTCGTACAGAAGTACCCGTCGTCGACGTACGCAGGCGAGTCGCTGTACTACTATGCCTTCTCACTGTATCGCGTCGGTGGCACCGAAAAGCTGAAAGCGGCTCGCGCAGCGCTCAGTCGTCTGAGCTCGAGCTATCCCACCGTCGCCAAGCGCGGTGATGCAACAGCGCTGAGAACCCGCGTATGCGGTGAGCTCGCCCGCGGCGGCGATGAGCAGTGCGCGGCTGAGGTCTCTGCTACCGCAACATCGATAGACAGATCAGTCGAACAAGCCAACCGCGAAGTGGAACGTGCGAGTCGCGATGCCGAGAGAGCATCGAGAAGCGTCGGCAGGTCCGCGCCGTCTGCGCGGTCCGTACCAAGCGGCTGTCCCAACGAGAACGACGATGACGACGAGCGCGTCGCGGCATTGAACGCGCTGCTTCAGATGGATGCAGACCGCGCGCTCCCGATTCTCACGAAAGTTCTCGAGCGCCGCGATCCATGCTCCGCTCCTCTTCGCAGAAAGGCCGTGTTTCTTGTCTCGCAAAAACACAACGCGCAGACTGCTGATCTTCTGATGAACATCGCGCGCAATGATCCCGATCAGGAAACCCGCGAGCAGGCCATCTTCTGGCTCGGTCAGGTTCCAGACGAGCGCGCGGTCGATCTCCTCGAGCAGATTCTCCGAACCTCAAAGGATGAAGACCTGCAGGACAAAGCAATCTTTGCATTGTCTCAGCAGTCCAGTGGCCGTGGAGCGTCCATTCTGCGCGATGTCGCGACGCGGGAAGGGGCTTCAGACGAGTTGCGCGGACAGGCGATCTTCTGGCTGGGCCAGCGCCCCTCGGCTGAGAACAACGAGTTTCTGCGCACGCTGTTCACGAAGATCAACAATGACGAACTGAAGGAGAAAGTCCTGTTCTCTCTCTCTCAGCGCAAAGGCCAGGGGAATGGGAAGTGGCTGATGGATGTCACAATGGATTCTCACGAATCCATCGACATCAGGAAGAAAGCGCTTTTCTGGGCAGGCCAAAGCGGCGCTGGGCTCGATGAGATCATTCCCCTTTACTCGAGAATCAACGACAAGGAAATGAAGGATCAGGTGATCTTCGTTCTGTCGCAGCGCAACAGTCCAGCGGCGATCGACAAGCTCATCGACATCGCGAAGACCGACAAGGATCCCGAGATGCGCAAGAAAGCAATCTTCTGGCTCGGCCAGTCGCATGATCCGCGCGTTCAGCAGTTCCTGATCGACCTCATCAACAAGTAGAGGTAACGCGATGAACAAGAACAGAATCGCATCCCTCGCGGCGGCCGGCGCGCTTGTAGTCGTGGCGTGCATAATTCCGCCGCGAGTTGAAGCGCAGGCGATTGCGCGGCGAGTGTCGAGCGTGCGCGACGGAAAGGTGAGAATGTCGTTCGCCGCGCGTCCCGATATCTGCGGGTTCGACAACGGAATCTCGACGAATTTCCGCGAAACGGGAAACGACAGGTCGAACTGGAGCAAAGAGAAATCGGAGGACGTCGAGTACGGCAACCGATGCAGCGAAGGGCCGGTTCGCGTCGTTGCGACCTTTCAGAACGGGGCTCTCTCGGGACTTCGCACGTACGTGGGGGGAAAGTGGCGCGCTGCATCAGGCGTAACCGACATCGGAACCGTCTCGACGCGCGACGCGACTGAATACCTTCTCGGACTTGCTCGGACCCAGTCGGGCAAGGCGGCGGGCGAGGCGATCTTCCCGATCACTCTTGCCGACAGCATCGAGCCCGCGCAGCCGATCTACTCCATCGCTCGCGACAACTCGCGTCCGACGGAAGTTCGCGGGCAGGCGATTTTCTGGCTGTCCCAGGTCGATGATGATCGCGCGGTCGGAATGCTGAATGACATTCTCAAGAGCGCGAGCAGCTCGGAGATCGAGGACAAGGCGATCTTCGGTCTCTCGCAGCATCACAGCGGAAAGGGAATGGCGATTCTTCGCGATTACGCTGAACAGGAGAGCGCGCCTGAAGAAGCTCGTGGCAAAGCCATCTTTTGGCTCGGCCAGGGTAAAGACGACGGCGGTCAATACCTGAGATCTCTTTACCCTCGCGTCCATAGCAACGAGCTGAAGGACAAGATCATTTTCTCGATGTCTCAGCAGAAAGACCGGGCGAGCGTTGACTGGCTGATGAATGTCGCGAAGAACGACCCCGATCGCGACGCTCGCAAGAAAGCGATGTTCTGGCTCGGACAATCTCACGATCAACGTGTGTCGGCGTTTCTGTCCGACATGATCAACCGCTGAGGGGCGCGATGAATACAAGACGCATTGCATCGCTCGCGATTGGTATTTCCGCGATCGTTGTGGTGAGCATGGTGCCTCCGAAGCTCGAAGCACAGTCACTCGCTCAAAGAGTTGCCGCGGTCAGGGAAGGGAAGGTACGATTCACGTTTCCAGCGCGCCCTGATCTGTGCGGATACAACAACTCGATTTCACGAGGGCGCTCGAGTCACATGAATTGGTCGTCGGACATGTCTGCGAACGTCGATTACGACCAGGATTGCAGTCACGGTCCCGTTCGCCTGGTGCTGTACGTCGACGGCGGGCGCGTTACGAAGATTCGTCCCTATGTTGGCGGCACGTGGCGTCCGGCCACTTCCGGCGTAACCGATCTCGGAGCTGTGTCAGCAAAGGATGCGACCGGCTATTTGCTCGGACTCGCTGAAAGCGACCCTGGCTCGGTTGGTCGTGATGCGATCATGCCTGTAACGTTCGCAGATGGCGTTGTTATGTGGCCGCCGTTGTTCCGCCTTGCACGCAACGAGAGTGTTCCTTCGGCAACGCGAAGACAGGCGCTGTTCTGGCTTGGAGAGGCTGCGGGTGACAAGATTACTGGCGGACGCGAACGGGACGAGAAGGCCGACGACGCGACCGAAGTGAAAAAGTCGGCGGTGTTTGCACTTTCGCAGCGACGAAATGGCGAAGCGGTTCCGGCATTGATCGAAGTGGCTCGCAACAATCATGACCCCGAAGTCAGGAAGTCCGCTCTTTTCTGGCTGGGACAGACATCCGATCCGCGCGCCATCTCTCTCTTCGAGGAAATCCTGGGCGCGCGTTAGGAACAATTATCGCGTGA
>JADGQR010000018.1 GCA_017881685.1 Gemmatimonadaceae bacterium | reverse complement strand
GTTGAGATCGCTGCTGACTGATCGCGATCTCACCGTTGCATCGAATGCAGCATACGCGATCGGACTCCTCCGTGATTCGGCTTCTGTAACGGCGCTCGCGACGGCACTCAGGGGAAATCCCCGTGTGGCTCGCGAATCGGCCTGGGCACTTGGCGAGATCGGAGCGCCCGCAAGAAGCGCGATAACCGCCGGTCTCGCGACGCGTGGAACTGACGAAGCCCGGATGATTCAACTGCTCCTCGCCGCGGCAAAGCTGCGACCCGTTCCGGTCGCGGATGTGCGTCCGTATCTCGCGATGGCCAGCCGGCCGTCCGTTCTTTACGCAGCGTCGTACGCGATTGCCAGAGTCCGTTCGCCAGCCGGAGTCCGCGATCTCATCGCCCTCGCGACAAATCCGGATTTTGTCCGTGTCTCAGCCGCGGAGGCAAAGGCTGGCATAGGAGCGCCCCGGTCATTGACGCCGGGAGTCAATCCAACCGCCGAGGCGTATGTGCTTCCTGCGGCGGGGAGACAACGTGCGCGGGCCGAGATCGCCAGAGGCCTGGCGAAGCCCGCCGCGGGAGATTCGCTTGGCGACGCCGCTATTGCAGTGCTCATGCGATTCGCTGGTGACCCGCATCCACACGTTCGCGTCAACGCCATTCGATCGCTTGCGACTTATTCGATCAAGGGTCGAAGCTCGGTTGTCGCCGCCACGCATGACGTCGATGCGAATGTCAGAATCGCTGCGGCCCAATCACTCGGAACCGTGCTCGACTCCGCAGTCGGGAGCTGGCAGCCGCTGTGGCAGAGAGACACGAGCGAGATGTATCGCGCGAGTCTTCTCGCGTCGGCCGTACATGCTGGCGCGCGCATGCCCGAGCTCAATGAATGGATGAGTGCGCGCGACTGGCACGCCCGTGCAGCCGCATTGAATGCAGCCGGAGGATCGCCCGACACGGCGATCGCGTCCAGAACCGCAAGAGCGATGCTGCACGATTCAGACGGTCGTGTTCGATCGGCAGCGTACGGCTTGCTCGCCGGCAACGACACGACTGCGCTTCCGCCGGGCGTGCATGAAGCAATGATCGAAGGACTTTCAGATCCTGATTTCTTCGTGCGCGCGACAGTGATTGGCAATCTCGCCCAGCATCCGCGTGCGGTTGACGTCCCTCCAGTCCTGTCCAGTTACTCCCGCTCGCTCGCTGATTCCGGCAACGACGCGCGAATCGCCGGCATTCAGTATCTCGCGCTCGCCTGGAAAAAAGACAGCGCGTCGTTCTCGCCAGAGCTTAGACAGCGCCTCGCTTCACTTGCGCCTTCGTCCGATCCGCTCGTACGAGCGGGCGCCGAAAACACGTCGGTCTTTTCACACTGGCCGTCGACATCTGGAAACCCTCGGCCCATTGAGTGGTATCAGGACCTCGTCCGCACTCATGTCGTGCCTGCGCTTCAGGGCAAGACCCAGCGTGCGACGATCAAAACCCATCGCGGCGATATCGTTCTCGAGCTGTTCGGAGCTGACGCGCCAATCACTGTCTGGAACTTCATGAACCTTGCTCGAACAGGTTATTACCGCGGGACTGGATTCCATCGTGTCGTTCCCAACTTCGTTGCGCAGGACGGCGATCCGCGCGACGACGGAAACGGCGGTCCCGGCTATGCGATACGCGACGAGATGAATCCACGCAGGTACGAGCGCGGAGCGCTTGGCATGGCGCTGTCAGGCCCCGACACGGGCGGCAGCCAGTATTTCATCACGCATTCTCCACAGCCGCACCTCGACGGGCACTACACTGTCTTTGGAAGGGTTCTGACCGGATATCCCGCGCTCGATCGGATCGTTCAAGGCGATAGGATTCTTTCCATCACGGTTCGATGACGCGTTGGCTCGCGCTCGGCTTCATCGTTGTTATTGGGGGCGGTTGCGCTCCGAGAGTGGTGCCGCTGAAGGGAGCGCCAGCTCCCGATCGGAAGCTGCCCGTGCTGAGGCTTGCACCTGGGCACAGAAAGCTGGTCTTCCATTGGGACTATCAGGAGAACAGCCTGATGGTGAATGGCGATGGCGCGATTCGCGTCGCATCGCCCGACAGCGCCCGTGTAGACCTGTTTCTCAACGGAGGCGTCTTTCTCGGAAAAGCCACGCTGATCGGCGACAACCTCACTGCACCGAACAGGAATCAGGTCGAGCGAGTGCTCCCACCTCCTGCGTTGATGTGGGCGGCTCTCGGAAGACTGGCGATTCCTGCCCTGCCAGACACTGTTCTCACAGTCGATGGTGACGTCACCTATGCAGATATCGGACGCCCAAGCGCGTGGCGTGTTACCATAAAGGGCAACCGCCTGATGCAGCTCGCCCGGCTCAGCGGGGGTAGAATTGCTGAAGTTGTTACAAGAGACGAAGGCGGCCGTCTACTTTATGAGGTTCCGGGCCGCCGGAAATTGTGGCTTGGAATCACTCGTGACGAAGAGGTACCGGCGTTTGATGCGTCGATCTGGGGTCCTTAGCATCCTCCTGGCGCTTGGCGCCTGCCTCCCCTACGGCTTCGCTGGCGGGGGACTGCCTTCGCATATCCGCACGGTTGCCGTAATTCCGTTCGAGAACCTCACGTCGGCTCCGCAGCTTCAACAGGAGCTCACTCTCGCACTTCGAACCGAGCTCAGGGACAAGCTCGGCCTTCGCGAAGCGGCCGAGGCGCACGCGAGCGCGATCGTGAGAGGGACGATTCAACGGTATGAGACCGACATCCCCATCGGCTTCAGCGGCACCAACAAGAGCCAGACATCCGCCCGCCGGCAGCTCCAGATCTCTGTCGACATCGAGATGATCGACCAGGCCACAGGGAAGGCGCTGTGGGAGCGAAAGGGCTTTCTCGCTGAGGGACAGTACGACGAGCGCGGCGAAGCCGACGGCCGGAAGATCGCGATTCAACGAATCGTCGACGAGTTGGTTCAGGGAGCTCAGTCGCAGTGGTGATCGCTCTCGAGCGTGCGAGACGCGTCCGGCGAGGAACCAGTCGCCTCGGTTGTCTCGTACAGCTCGTGATACTCGGTGGATTGATCTACTTCGGCGTCTACCTCGGCGAAGATGCACTGTCGTACTACAGGCTTCGCGATGCCATGAAGCAGGAAGCCCGCTTCGCCGCTCATAGAACGGACCAGCAGATCAAGGATCGCCTGCGTGCTTTCACGGATTCCGTCAAGCTTCCCGATGACGCGAAAGACATTCAGATTGTCAGGGACGACAGTACGATCCGGATCTGGACGGAATACGATCAGGAGATACAGCTTCCGTTCAATCAGACTCGCACAGTACACCTACGCCCGTCGATCGAGAGATCTTTCTGAGCCCACGTGCGCCGTCGGAAAAAATCATGTCGTGGGAAGAAGCCCGGCGCTGGCGGCATGACTTCCGTGGACGCGTTGTGTTCACGAACGGCGTCTTCGATCTGCTGCACCCGGGCCACATCGACATTCTTTCCGAATCCCGGGGCCTCGGCGATGCCCTCGTTGTCGGAGTGAACAGTGACGATTCAGTGAGGCGCCTCAAGGGCCCGACCCGACCGATTCGCGGCGAAGCTGATCGCGCTTACGTCCTCGCTGCGCTCGAGTCAGTCGATGCGGTCGTGTTGTTCAGCGACGATACTCCGCTCGAGCTGATTCTTTCGCTGAAGCCGGACGTGATAGCGAAAGGCGGCGACTACACGGTCGATACGATCGTCGGCGCTCGGGAAGTGCGCGGGTGGGGCGGCGAGGCTGTCGTGATACCTCTCACTCCCGGTCACTCAACAACATCAACGATAGAGAAGCTCAGTGGCAGATAAGGCTGAACAGCGCACGGATAGAAGCAATACGGATCTTCGAAGGATTTCGCTCGAGAAAGCAGTGACTCCATACGCGGAGGGCTCATGCCTCGCGTCGTTCGGAGAAACGAAAGTGCTGTGCACTGCGACCGTTGAGACGGGAGTTCCAGGCTGGCGCAAAGGCAGTGGACTTGGATGGCTCACCGCTGAGTACGCAATGCTTCCGAGAGCGACGAAGACACGCACGAATCGCGAGCGCTCGCAGCTCGGGGGAAGGACGCAGGAGATTCAACGGCTCATCGGCCGCAGTGTGCGTGCGATGATCGATGATTTCACGTTCGGCGAGTACACGGTTCGCCTTGATTGCGACGTTCTCGTTGCCGACGGTGGAACTCGCACGGCTGCGATCACCGGAGCCGGGGTCGCGATTGTCGAAGCCTTCAAGTGGATGGTCGACACGGGAAAGGTCGCTGAGACTCCCGTGAAGCGCCGTGTTGCCGCAATAAGCGTTGGAGTGATCGACGGCGAGGCACGACTCGATCTCGATTACCTCGAGGACGTCAGAGCCGAAGTCGACATGAATGTCGTGATGAGCTCGACGGGACAGTTCGTAGAGGTGCAGGGCACAGGCGAGCACGGCACTTTCGACAGGTCGCAGCTGAATTCGCTTCTTGATCTCGCAGTTTCGGGGATCATGACGCTCGACCGCGCTCAGCAGGCGGCGCTTGGCATCTGAAGCTCCATTCCTGATCGCAACGCGAAGTGAAGGGAAGCTTCGCGAGCTGAACGGAATTCTGGCGACGGCGGGATTGAGAGCGGTCAATCTCTCTCAGGCGATGATCGAGCCGACCGCGGCCGAAGAACACATCGAGACCTTCGATACGTTCGAAGAGAACGCGCTGGCGAAAGCGCGATACTTTCACGCCCTGACCGGGATGCCAACACTTGCCGATGACTCCGGACTTTGCGTCGATTCGCTTGGCGGTGAACCAGGAGTCTGGAGCAGGAGATTTTCCGGCCGCGATGATTTGAGCGGACAGGATCTCGACGACGCGAACAATGCGAAGCTAATGGCAGAGTTGGCAGACAAAACTGATCTTCGCGCCGAGTACAAGTGTGCGGCTGCATTTGTCGGAGATGGAGTCGAGTTCGTGGAAATGGGTGAAGTTCGCGGTGAGATCGTTCGCTCCCCGCGCGGAGAGAACGGGTTTGGATACGATCCGTATTTCTTGTCGTCTGAACTCGGGATGACGTTTGGCGAAGCGACAACCGAGGCCAAGGAGCTGATCAGTCACCGTGGCCGAGCCATTCGGGCGTTGATCGAGAAACATTTTTGAAAGCAAGCCGGCCGCACCATTACTGATGCGGCCGACTTACCAGCTCTTGAGTCTCTTATGTCTGTCGATCTAGCGCAGTGATGTGAGACCGAGAATGGCGGACAACACCGTGGAAAGAATCGAAGACGTTCCGTTGGAAGTGGTACCGTACTGCGACCGGCTGTAGTAGCCGTCGTTGTAACCCCTCTGGAAGCCCT